>NZ_NSGK01000007.1:0-137130 GCF_002285085.1 Corynebacterium sp. NML 150383
CCTTTCTGCGCTTGTGTAGTGGAATAGCCATCCGGCTATTCCACCGCTGCAGGCGTCCAAAAAGCTACTAGACATCCTGTCCAAAAACTTCCTGGACTCCTTGTCCAAAAAGTCCCTAGACATGACAGATCTAGTTAAGAAGCGCCGTGGGACGGGTTTGAAACGGGTAGAACGGCGAGTAAGCAAGTTCGGTGGCGTTGTGCGGTTTGGAGAACGGTCCGGTCGCTTTGAACTACACGTTATAGTCCCTTGGCCCAAATCGGTGATCGCGTAGGGAAACCATCGGATGATACGTGTGTACCTAGTGGATGATGATCCGATGGTTCGCCGGGGCTTGAAGTTCATACTCCAAGCGACCGACGATATCGAAGTTGTCGGCGAAGCAGGAAGCGGTGCTGAGGCTATTGATCAGCTTCCGAGTCTGCGTCCCGACGTGGTTGTTCTGGACGTCCGGATGCCAAACGTTGCAGGCCTTCAAGTTGCCGAATCGATTCTCAAGACTGGGCATAGCCAAGCAATATTGATGATGACTGCATTCGATAACGAATCGACCGTCATGGAGGTCCTTGAGGCCGGTGCTATCGGGTTCCTATTGAAAGACGCGCCTCCTGAATCCGTAATCCAAGCAATTAGGGACACCTCCGCTGGCAAGGTCACTCTTTCCCCTCGTCATACTCGCATCCTGCTTGACGCGTACACCCGGGACGGCCAGGTTAATCGGCGGGTTCAAGCTCAACAGGCCCTAGCGGGCCTTAGCGAAAGGGAAACGGAAATAGCGATCTTAGTTGCACAGAGCTTAACTAATCAGGAGATAGCGAGAGCGATGTTGTTATCAACCGCTACGGTCAAAACCCACTTGACGAAGATTTTTGATGAACTCGGAATCAATAACCGCGTTCAACTGGCACTCTTGGTGAGGGAAGCTGAGCTTATCTGAAGTGCGGCCCTATCCACATTCCTCGGCCTCTGGACTTCTGCTACTTTGTGCAGATCCCCCAGGTTGGGTATTCGCAGCTGACCTCGGGTTTGAGATCCGAAACCGATCCTGAGAAGGGCGCGGCCGGCCAGTACTGCTTGGAATACCTGCCGAGCAGACGGATGAGAAGCATTTGGGCCCCTTGCGCGCGGAAACGACAACGGCGAATAGAAACGGTGCAATGCTAGCACCGGATCAGGCGGGGCCTTGTACCTCAAGGGGCCGGCACTCGCCGGCCCTCCCAGAGATACCTAGGGCACCTGCGGCACGTTGCGGGCGTGCTCGACCATTTCCTCCCACTCGACGATCTTCTTGCGCTCGCGCGGCAGGGCAGACTGCTCGCCCAGCTTGCGCTCGGCCTCGTCCAGTCGGTACCAGCCGTCCCAGGTGGTGTAGGGGATGTTGCGCTCGTCGAGCAGCTCGAGGATCTCGTCCGGGCCGGTGTGCGACGGGGTGGCCAGCTTGCCGGCGTCCGCGTCGGCGATGAGCATGTCGGTGGTTTCCTTCGCGTCGGACTTGGTGTTGCCGATCAGGCCGATCGGGCCGCGCTTGATCCAGCCGGTGACGTAGAGCTTGTCCTCAAAGCCGGCGCCGTCCTCGATGGTCTCCAGAACGTGGCCGCCGTCGTTCGGGATGACGTTGCGCTCCACGTCGAAGGGCACGCCGTCGACGGGCTCGGAGCGGTAGCCCACCGCGTGGTAGACCTGCTGGACTGGCCAGTCGGTGAACTTGCCGGTGCCCGTGATGCCGCCATTGCCGTCCAGCTCCTGGCGCTCGGTGCGGAGGCCGGTGATGGCGCCGGAGTCGTCGGTAAGCACCTCGACCGGCTCCTCGAAGAAGTGGATGTAGATCTTGTGCGGCGCGTCGTCCGGCTCGCGCATGGCGTACTGCTCCAGGACCTGGCAGTTCAGGTCGACGGACTTGTCGGCGCGGCGGACTTCTTCGCTGGTGGCGTCATAATCAATGTCCTCCGGGTCGACGAGCACCTGGATGGTGTCGGAGAGGTCCATCTCGCGCAGCTCCTTCGGGGTGAACTTGGCCTGCGCGGGGCCACGGCGGCCGAACATGTGGACCGTCTCCGCCTTGTTGTTCTTCAGGGACTCGTACACGTTGTCCGGGATCTCGGTGACCAGGAGCTCGTCGCCGGTCTTGGCCAGGATGCGGGAGATGTCGAGTGCGACGTTGCCCACGCCGATGACGGCGACCTCGCGGGCGTCCAGGTTCCAGTCGCGCTCGAAGCGGGGGTTGCCGTCGTAGAAGCCGACGAACTCGCCGGCGCCGATGGACTTCTCGCCGCCCGGGATGCGCAGCTCGCGATCGCGCACGGCGCCGGTGGAGATCACGACGGCGTCGTAGTAGTCGCGCAGCTCATCAATGGTGATGTCGCGGCCGATGGTGATGTTACCCAGCAGGCGCAGGTGCGGCTTGTCCAGCACCTTGTGCAGGGACTTCACAATGCCCTTGATACGCGGGTGGTCGGGCGCGACGCCGTAACGGATCAGCCCGAAGGGGGCGGGCATCTGCTCGAAGAGGTCGACGTGGATGTCGTGCTCATCGTTGCGGAGGAGGAGGTCGGAGGCGTAAATGCCGGCGGGGCCGGCGCCGACGACGGCGACGCGCAAACTCATTGAGGGTGTCCTTTCAAGGTAGGGAACCGTTAATATTGGACCAATATAGCGTACAGACAGCTTGGTCTAAAAATGGGTTGGTGTCAAGGGGTGTGGGGGTGGCGTGGCGTCGATAAGCGAACTGATCGGTGCAAGTTGGAAAACATTCAGGCAAAAACCGCTGGATGGGCTGGGGAAAGGAAATAGTACTTGCCGTAGACCGCTCAGTACGGCAAACTCGACCGCACGGAAATTTAGTGCCGCACACCATAGACCGTTCGGTCTGTGCAGTAAGGAGGAAGGCATGCCAGCATCGACGGCGACCCGCGCCGTGAAGGAGCGCGCGAAGAAGCCAGAGGGGCAGTGGCTTATCGACGGCACCGAGCCCCTCAACCACGACGAGGAGCTCAAGCAGCGCGAACCCGTCCTGGAGGTCAAGCAGCGCGTCATCGACACCTACGCCAAGGGTGGCTTCGACTCGATTGACCGCGAGGACCTGTACCCGCGCTTCAAGTGGCTCGGCCTGTACACGCAGCGCAAGCAGAACCTTGGCGGCGAGCACACCGGCGAGGACAACTCGGTGCTGGAAGACAAGTACTTCATGATGCGCATCCGCTTCGACGGCGGCATTTGCTCCACCGAGCAGGCCCGCGTGGTCGGCGAGATCTCGCGCGACTACGCGCGCTCCACCGTGGACCTCACCGACCGGCAGAACATCCAGCTGCACTGGGTGCGCATCGAGGATGTGCCGACTATTTGGGAGAAGCTCGAGTCTGTCGGCCTGAATACGTGGGACGCCTGCGGCGACGTGCCGCGCGTGGTCCTGGGCTCGCCGGTCGCGGGCATTGCCAAGGACGAGATCATCGACGCCACCCCGGCGATCCGCAAGATCCAAGAGATCGTCACCAACGAGGAGTTCCAGAACCTCCCGCGCAAGTTCAAGACCGCCATCTCCGGCAACGCGCGCCAGGACGTCGTCCACGAGATCAACGACCTCGCCTTCATCGGCGTCGAGCACCCGGAGCTCGGCCCCGGCTTCGAGTGCTACGTCGGCGGCGGCCTGTCCACCAACCCGATGCTCGCGCAGTCCCTCGGCGCCTTTGTCGCCCTCGAGCAGGTCCCCGAGGTGTGGGCCGGCGTGGTTCGAATCTTCCGTGATTACGGCTACCGACGCCTCCGCAACCGCACCCGCCTGAAGTTCCTGGTGGCCAAGTGGGGCGTGTCCAAGTTCCGCGAGGTCCTGGAGAACGAGTACCTGGGCTACGCGCTTCCCGACGGCCCGAAGGCGCCGACCAACCTCATCGACCGCGACCACATCGGCGTGCACGAGCAGCGCGACGGCAACGTCTACGTCGGCGTCAAGCCCACCCTTGGTCACATGTCCGGCGAGCAGCTCATCGAGGTCGCCGAGCTGGTCGAGCGCTACGGCTCCGCCTCCATGCGCTTCACCCCGTTCAAGGAGCTGCTGATCCTTGACATCGCCCCGGGTAAGGCCGAGGCGCTGCAGGCGGACCTGGAGAACCTGGGCCTGTACTCCAAACCCAGCGAGTTCCGCCGCGGCCTGCTCTCCTGCACCGGGCTCGAGTATTGCAAGCTCGCGCACGTGACCACCAAGTCCCGCGCCATCGAGCTTGCAGACGAGCTGGAGGAGCGCTTCGGCGACCTGGACAGCCCGATCACCATCTCGCTCAACGGCTGCCCAAACGCCTGCGCCCGCCACCACGTCTCCGACATCGGTCTGAAGGGCCAGACGGTGACCAACGCGGACGGCGAGCGCGTCGAGGGCTTCCAGGTGCACCTGGGCGGCACCGTCGGCGAGGGCGCGAACTTTGGCCGCAAGCTGCGCGGCCACAAGGTGGCGTCGACCGAGCTCACCGAGTACGTCACCCGCGTCGTGCAGAACTACGTGGACAACCGCGAAGAGGGCGAACTCTTCCGCGAGTACCTGCTGCGGGCCGACGAGGAGCAGCTGCGATGAGCTTTCGCCGCCAGCCGAACCCGAACCGCAACCACCCGACCTTCTGCCCATATTGCTCGGGCGAGGGGCTGTGGCCGGATGAGGAGACCGAGTTCGCATGGAAGTGCGATGCCTGCCTGCGTATCTTCGAGGTGAAGTTCTACGGGCAGGATGACCCGGACCACGCCCCCGCGCCCGCGCCGTCCACCCCGCAGGCACTGCAAGATTCACTCGCTCGCCACGGGCACACCGCGGTGGCGCGCAACACTGGAGGCACGAAATGATCAACCTTTTGCAGGGCGACAGCTCGCAGTACAAAAACCCCGAGGTCAGCCCCGACGGCCCGACCACGACCGCACCGCTCGACGAGGCTACCGCCGCGCGCAACGCCGAGCTCGTGGACAAGTACGCCGCATCGCTTTACGACGCCACCGCGGCCGACATCCTCACCTGGGCCCACGAACACGCGCCGGGCCCGCTCGTGGTCACGCTGTCCATGGAGAACACGGTTCTGGCGGAGCTGTCCAAGCAGTTCCTGCCGGGCGCCGACTTCCTCTTCCTGGACACCGAGTACCACTTCGCGGAGACCCTCGAAGTGGCGGACAAGGTGGAGCAGCGTTATCCGGACAACCGCCTGGTCCGCGCGACCGCGCAGCTGAGCCGCTCCGAGCAGGACGAGGTGTACGGGCCGAACCTGTACCGCCGGAACCCCACCGCCTGCTGCCGGATGCGCAAGGTGGAGCCGCTGGCGGTGCACATGAGCCCCTACGTCGGCTGGATCACCGGCGTGCGCCGCGACGACGGCCCGACCCGCGCCGAGGCGCCCGCGTTGAGCCTGGACAAGACGGGCCGGCTGAAGATTTCGCCGCTGGTGACCTGGACGCTGGAGGACACCGACGCCTACATCGCCGACAATGACCTGATTGTCCACCCGCTGACCACTCAGAGCTACCCCTCGATCGGCTGCGAGACCTGTACGTTGCCGGTAGCGGAGGGCGAGGACCCCCGCTCGGGACGCTGGGCGTTTGCGCAGAAGACCGAGTGCGGCCTGCACACCGACTAGATCGCTGGAACCTGGGACAAGGAGTAGAAGGACCACATGACTGTTGCAACGAACGGGGAGCGCGCCGGCAGCGGTGCGCTCTCGCCGCACCTGAAAGAGCTGGAAGACGAGTCGATCCACATCCTGCGGGAGGTCGCTGGCCAATTCGACAAGGTTGGCCTGCTGTTCTCCGGCGGCAAGGACTCCTGCGTTGTCCTGGAGCTGGCGCTGCGTGCCTTCGCGCCGGCGACGGCGCCGATCGAGCTGCTGCACGTGGACACGGGCCACAACTTCCCGGAGGTGCTGGAGTTCCGTGACAGGGTCGTCGAAAAGCATGGGCTCCGCCTGCGCGTGGCCGAGGTGCAGGACTGGATCGACCGCGGTGACCTGCAGGAGCGCCCCGACGGGACGCGCAACCCGCTGCAGACCGTGCCGCTGGTAGAGACGATCGCCGAGGTGGGCTACAACGCCGTGCTCGGCGGCGCGCGCCGCGACGAGGAGCGCGCCCGCGCGAAGGAGCGCGTCTTCTCCGTGCGCGACTCCTTCGGCGGCTGGGACCCGCGCCGCCAGCGCCCCGAGCTGTGGGATCTGTACAACGGTGCGATCCTGCCCGGCGAAAACGTGCGCGTGTTCCCCATCTCCAACTGGACTGAGGCGGACGTGTGGGAGTACATCGGCGCGCGTGGCATCGAGCTGCCGCCGATCTACTTCGCGCACGACCGCGAGGTGTTCAACCGCGACGGCATGTGGCTCACCGCCGGCGAGTGGGGCGGGCCCCGCGAGGGCGAGACGCTTGAGACGCGCCGCGTGCGCTACCGCACCGTCGGCGACATGAGCTGCACCGGCGCCGTTGACTCCGACGCAACCACGATCGACGAGGTCCTCGCCGAGATCGCCAATTCCACCCTCACCGAGCGCGGCGCAACGCGTGCCGACGACCGCCTGTCCGAGTCCGCCATGGAGGACCGTAAGAAGGAAGGTTACTTCTGATGACTGCCGCAACCCCGACCACCGCCACCGACCTGTTGGCTTCGCGCCAGACGCTGCGCCTGTGCACGGCCGGCTCCGTCGACGACGGCAAGTCCACCTTCGTCGGCCGCCTCCTGCACGACACGAAGTCCGTGCTCGCCGACCAGCTCGCCTCCGTTGAGCAGAGCTCGGCGGACCGCGGCTTCGAGGGCCTGGACCTGAGCCTGCTCGTGGACGGCCTCCGCGCCGAGCGCGAGCAGGGCATCACCATCGACGTGGCCTACCGTTACTTCGCTACCGACAAGCGCACCTTCATCCTCGCCGACACCCCGGGGCATGTGCAGTACACCCGCAACACGGTGACCGGCATGTCCACCTCCCAGGTGGTCGTCCTGCTTGTCGACGCCCGCAACGGCGTCGTCGAGCAAACGATCCGCCACCTCACCGTGGCGAAGCTCCTGGGCGTGCGCACCGTGATCCTCGCGGTGAACAAAATCGACCTGGTCGACTACTCCGAGGACACGTTTACCCAGATCAAGGACACCTTTGAGGCGAAGGCGCACGAGCTGGGCATCGAGCAGCCCATCGTGGTGCCGATCTCCGCGCTCAAGGGCGACAACGTGGCCGAGCGCTCCACCAACATGGACTGGTACACCGGCCCGACGGTACTCGAGGTGCTCGAGGACGTGCCGGTGAACTCCGGCCGCGCCCTTGACCTGGACTTCCGCTTCAACATCCAGTACGTGCTGCGCGAGCACGCCAGCGACTACCGCGCGTACGCGGGCCGCATTAACGCCGGCACCATCCACGTCGGCGACACGGTGACCGCGCCGCACGGCCGCACCACCACCGTCGCGGGCATCGACACCGCCGACGGCGAGGTGGAGTCCGCCCGCGCGGGCGAGTCCGTCGCGCTGCGGCTTACCGACGAGATCGACCTGGTCCGCGGCGACCTCCTCGCCGCCGGGACGCGCCCGGAGTCCGTGCGCGAGTTCACCGCCACCGTGGTCGGCCTCTCGGAAAAGGACGTCACCCCGGGCAAGGCCGTGAAGCTGCGCTACGGCACGGCCCTCGAGCGCGCCCGCGTGGTCAGCGTGGACCGCGTGCTGGACCTGGACTCCGCGGACAAGGATGTCCTCGACCCGGACGCGGTGCGCCTCAACGACATCGCGCACGTGACCATCCAGACCGCCGCCGAGCTCCCGGTGGAGGACTACGCCGCCCGCGGCGCGGTGGGCAACTTCCTGCTCATCGACCAGTCCTCCGGCAACACGCTCGCCGCGGGCCTGGTGGGCGCGCGCCTGCGCTAGATCGGTGTCGCCATGGTCGCCCTGCTCACGCTCTCGCACGGTTCTCGCCACCCGCGGGCCCGCGACGGCGTGCGCGCGCTGACCACGGCGGCCGCCGACCGGCTCGGCGTCACCGGCGCGGACGCTCACCTCGAGTTCGACGAGCCCGATCTGGAGGGTGCCGCGCGGCACCTTGCGTCGCTTGGCCAGGACCGCGCCATCGTGGTCCCGCTCCTATTCACCAACGCCTTCCACGCCCGCAACGACGTCCCCGCGCACATGCGGGCCGCCGCCGAGTCCCTTCCGCTCACCCGCGCCTCCAGCATCGGGCTGGGGGAGGACCTCGTCGGGGTGCTCGCCGAGCAAGCGCTTGCCGACGCCCCTCCCCACGCCCACCTCGTCATCTACCCAGTCGGCACGTCCGACGCGGAGCAGGCGGCGCGGTACGAGGGGGTGCGCGGTGGCGTCGAAAAGCGAACTGGGCGCCCAACGTCCCTCATCGCCGCGACGCGCGGCGGGCCGGACACCCTGGCCGAGCGCGCGGCGCAGACCCCCATCCACCTACTCCCGCTCTTCGTCTCGGACGGCCTGCTCCTGGACCAGGCGCGGGCCGCCCTGCACCCGTTCCCCGAGGCCACGGCCTCGCAGCCCCTAACCACGGCGCTCGCGGACATTGTGGCCGACCGCTACCGCGCGGCGCTGGAAGGAGAACCCCATGTATAAATTCAGCACGCTGCTGCTCATCGCGGTCGCCGGCCTGGCGGCGCAGCTTGTAGACGGCGGCCTGGGCATGGGCTTCGGCGCTACCTCCACCACCATGCTGGTCATGCTTGCCGGGCTCGGGCCCGCCGGCGCGTCCGCGGTGGTGCACACCGCAGAGCTGGGGACCACCCTGGCGGCGGGCGTGGCGCACTGGCGCTTTGGCAACGTGGACTGGAAGGTCGTGGCGTCGATCGGCGTGCCGGGCGCGGTCGGCGCGTTCATCGGCGCGACCGTGCTCTCCAACCTGTCCGCCAACGCCGCGCAGCCGGTGATGTCGCTCATCCTGGCGCTCATCGGCCTGAACCTGATGATCCGCTTCTCCCGCGGGATCACGCAGCGAAAGCTTTCCGCGAAACCGCACTCGGTGCCGTTCCTCGGCGGGCTGGGCGTGTTCGGCGGGTTCGTGGACGCGACCGGTGGCGGCGGCTGGGGCCCGGTGACCACCTCCACGCTGCTGGCCGCGGGCCGGAGCGAACCGCGCCGCATCGTGGGCACCGTGAACACCGCGGAGTTCCTGGTCACCGCCGCCGCGACCGTCGGCTTTGCCATCGGGATGTGGCACGACCTGGTGGCCAACCTGGCTGCCGTGGTTGCGCTGCTGATCGGCGGCGTGATCGCCGCCCCGATCGGAGCGTGGCTTGTCTCGCGGCTGAATCCCATTCTGCTCGGCGGCGTCGTGGGCACGCTCATCGTGGCGTTGAACCTGCCGAAGGTGCTCGCCGCATTCGACACGCCCGACTGGGCGCTGTGGGCCGCACGCGCCGCCGTGCTTGTGGTGGGGGCGGCGTTGTCCTGGCGCGGTGTGCGCAAGGCGCGAGAAGCGAAAAAAGCGGAAGCGGGCGCGCCGGTTCCCGTTGAGAAACCGGCAGCGCCCGCTACCGTGCACGCGGCCTAGGGTTTACTTGGCAAACTCCTCAACCAGCGCGGCGTTGAAGGCCTCGAGGTCGGCCGGGGTGCGCGACGAGATGAAGCCGGAGTCGACCACGACCTCCTCGTCGACCCAGTTGGCGCCGGCGTTGACCAGGTCGGTCTTCACGTTCGCCACCGAGGTGAGCTTGACGCCCTTGAGCAGGTCGGCGTCGGTGAGGATCCAGCCACCGTGGCAGATGACGCCGATGGCCTTGTCCGCAGCCTTGAATTCCTTGACCAGTGCGACGGCCGGGGCATCGACGCGGATGGCGTCGGCGTTGCCGGTACCGCCGGGGAGGATGAGTGCGTCGTAATCAGCGGCGTTGGCATCCGCGGTGGTGAGGTCCACCTTCACGGCCGTTCCGTTCTTGCCGGTGATCTCGCCGGTCTCCGGAGCGATGACGGCGGTGGTAGCGCCCGCGGCCTCAACGGCCTCCTTCGGGGAGGTCAGCTCGGAATCCTCGAAACCGTTGGTGGAGATGATTGCGATCTTCTTACCGTTCAGGTCAGCCACGATGCTCCTTCGTTCGTCGGTATCAGTACGGCGCGCAGGGTAAGCACCGATGCGTGATCTGTCCACCTTTTAGTCGGAATCCTTGGGTGCGGCGTCGTCAAGCGGCACCTTCGTCGAGCCCAAGGTTGCCTTCTGGCCTGGTTTCTGCAGCTTGGCCATGCTTGCCATGCGCTTGCGGACGGCCAGGAACGCCTCCCTAGAATCCAGGCTCTCGCTCTGCGCGGTGGATATTTGAATGTCGTCCGCCGTGATCTCGCCGGTCCTCAGCGAGACCATCTCGGCCCAGTAGCGGAACCACACGGCGACGACCGCCGCGACGGGGACGGCGAGGAACGCGCCGACGATGCCGAAGATGGTGCCGCCGAGTGCGACAGCGAGCAGTACGATCGCGGCGTGCAGGCCCATCGCCTGAGATTGCAGGATCGGCTGGAGGACGTTGCCCTCGATCTGCTGCACGGCGATGATGAGGATGAGCACGAACACGGCGTTCATGAACCCGTTGGACACAAGCGCGATGATCACGGCCAAGGCGCCAGCGGTAAACGCACCGACGATCGGGATGAAGCCGGCGAAGAAGGTGACCACGGCGAGGACCGGCCACAGCGGCACGCCCAGGACGAGGAGGCCGATGCCGATGAAGACGGCGTCCACGCCCGAGACGATTGCCTGCGTGCGGATGAATCCGGAGAGCGTGTTCCACGAGCGCATGCAGACCTCGGTGAGGTGCCAGCCGGCCTTCACGCCGACGTACTTGCGCAGCCAGGGGAGGAAGCCGTCGCCGTCCTTGAGGAAGAAGAAGGTGAGGATCAGCGTGAGCACCAGGGTGGTACCCACCGAGGCGATCGCACCGATGCCGGAGAAGACGCCGGAAGCGATATTCGACGCCTGCCCGCGCAGCGCGTCGGTCACCTGCGAGATCTGCTCGCGGATCTTGTTCGGGTCAATGATGGAGGGGTCGACCCGCTCGTTGACCCAGGCGATGATCTGGTAGACGCCCTGTCCGGCCTGGTCGTAGAGCTGCGTGCCCTGCTTCTTCACGGTCGGGCCCATCGCAGCGAAGATGCCGCCGATGATGCCGAAGAAGCCGATGATCACCGTGAAGGTGGCCAGCGCTGCGGGGAACTTCTTGGAGCGCAGCCAGCGCACCGGCGGCCAGAGGACCGTGGACACGATGAGGGCGAGGAAGATGGGCAGGAGGCCCATCCAGACGAACTTGAGCAGGTAGAGCACCAGCGCGGTGGCGGCGACGATGATGATGAAGCGCAGCGCCCATGCGGCGGCGGTGCGACCATCTGCGGCGATGACCTCGCCGCGGTCGGTGGGCTCTTGGGAGAGCTCCTGGGCGGCGTCGGCCGGGGTGGGCTTCATGTCGACGTCGTGGGCCTCTGTATCGAGCGCGCCGACGAAGTCGTGGGAATTCTTCTTGTTCACCCCGTTGATTCTGCCAGATATACGCGGAAACGCATGAGTCGGCCGGGCTGGGCGCGGCGTCGAGTTGAACGCAGAATCATCCGGAGTCTCTTGGAATGACGATTCATTGTGAGATTAAGGGGGTGCCTAATCTGTCAGCGTTTTGTCATTTGGCGAGTTATTGACAGATTAAGGGGGTGTCTAATCTATCAATCTTTTGCTATTTTGGCGATTGTTGTGAGATTCGCACACGAGGAGGATGGACATGGCAGTGATCGGCGGAATGGAACACCGCGCATTCTTGCTGCGCGAGGTTGCCCAGATTCTCGATTCGGTAGAAGATGGCTGTCTCAGGGGGACAAAAGAAACCCAGGCGATCGATTTTAAGGAAGAAGCTGGACGTAGGCAGGGGCGCGAGCTGTTGCCGGGGCGGCCTGAGAATCCGGATGCTGCCACCAAGCTTGCCGATGAAGTGGCGTGCATGGCGAATTCTCCCGGCGGTGGTGCCCTGATCGTAGGTGTGGAAGACGGCACAGGGCGCTTACTCGGCACAGAGCTGAGCATTGATTGGCTGAGGCAGGAGATTAACTCACGGGTCGGGGTGGCTCCGGATATTTCGGCGCGTCAAGTCGAGGGGTTTCGGTTGTTGGTTATCCTTGTCAGCCAGGCTCCGGCACCTGTTGAGGATACGTCTGATCGTTTGCGCTGGCGTGTAGGTGATTCGTGTCAGCCGGTTGATCGCTCGGAGTGGTGGCAGCATCGTGCGTCGATGCAGTCTTTCGACCTAACGGCAATTGCTTCCGAGCGCACTGCTGCCGACGCACGACCAGAGGCGCTTTCGATCCTGCGAAAGTGGCGACAGGCAGAACCATGGGAGCAGACCGATGAGGAGCTCCTCCGCTCTCTTGGGGCGCTCCGCAGTGATGGTCGACTTTCTGCTGCTGCAGCGATGTTGGTAACTAGCCTGGGAACCGTTGGCCTAGAGCTCACGCAGTTCGATGTCCCAAGTGGAAGCGTGCGCAACCGAGTGGCGCCGGTGCCGGAACAGTCGTTGGCGGAGCAAATCTATCAAGTAGAAACCGCACTGGATGTGCTCAACTCTCAGGTCACGGTGGAACACGGTTTTAGCCACGTGCCGATCCGGCAGTTACCGCGCAGTGCGGTGCGTGAAGCGGTCCTCAACGGTGTTATTCACCGAGATTGGAACAGGTCCGGGCCGACGGAGGTGCGGTGGACTGATTCGGACGCGATGCTGGAAGTCCACAGTCCGGGCGGATTCGTAGGACATGTAAATGCGTCAAACATTCTCACGCAGCGTGAAGCGAGGTACCCGGCGCTTGCGGACTTGTTCCGCGCGACCGGGCTTGTGGATAAGCAGGGGGTCGGCATTGACCGTATGTACCGGGCGATGATCGCGCTCGGGCACAACCCGCCGCAGATTGAAGAGGTAAGTGGTGTTTCCGTTGAAGTCACGTTGCGTGGCGGCATGCCTTCCACACCCGTGCTGGAGGTTATGAACGCTTTGCGGCCTGCGGAGCGCAAGGAGGATTATCGCCTGAGCATTTTGCTTTACCACCTTCTTTATCACCCGTTTATCACTCCGTCTCAGCTCGCAGAGCAGCTCCAGGCTTCTGTGGAGTCTGCACAGGCAGCGCTCGATGTGGCGAAGCAGACGCTTGTCGACGCTACCCCGATCGTTGCCAAGTACAACGATGTGTGGGTGCTCGGGGAGACCACGGTGGACCGAATTGAGCGGCATCGCAACGAAGATCCGGTGCGCGAGTTGCTGCCGTACCGAACCACTGACCCGTTGGAGGCGACGTGCACTGTCGAGCGTTGGCTGAGCGTCCACGAAGCGATCACTACTGGTGATTTTATGCGTCTTACCGGCGTCGCTCGGGGGACGTCGAAGCGCCTCTTGGATGGGATAGCGGACAGGGGCGACATAGTCCCGAAGGGGCAGGGGCGTGCATCCCGTTTTGAGCAGGTGTGAGGGGTTGGCGGGGCGTCGATAGGCGCTATGCCCTAGCTCTCGTCTGTCCTGTGGTGTAGGGTGGGTCACATTCCATCCCTAAACCGCGAAAGGAAACAGAACGTGACTGTCTACCCCAACCCCGGCACCGCCGGCTCCAGCGTGAAGTACCGCGAGCAGTACGACAACTACATTGGCGGCGACTGGGTCGCGCCGGTGGACGGCGAGTACTTTGACAACATCACCCCGGTCACCGGTGAGACCTTCTGCCGCGTCGCGCGTGGCAAGGAGGTGGACATCAACCTGGCGCTGGACGCCGCGCACAAGGCGGCGCCCGCGTTCGGGAAGACCTCGGTGGCGGAGCGTGCGCTCATGCTGCACCGCATCGCGGACCGCATGGAGGAGCACCTCGAGGACATCGCGGTGGCCGAGACCTGGGAGAACGGCAAGGCTGTGCGTGAGACGCTCGCCGCCGACATCCCGTTGGCGATTGACCACTTCCGCTACTTTGCGGGCGCGATCCGCGCCCAGGAGGGCCGCCTCAGCCAGATCGATGACAACATGGTCGCCTACCACTTCAACGAGCCGCTCGGCGTGGTCGGCCAGATCATCCCGTGGAACTTCCCGCTGCTCATGGCGGTGTGGAAGCTCGCCCCGGCCCTGGCTGCGGGCAACGCCGTGGTGGTGAAGCCGGCGGAGCAGACCCCGGCCTCCATCCTCTACCTGATGGACCTGGTGGGCGACCTCATCCCGGCTGGCGTGGTCAACGTGGTGAACGGCTACGGCGACGAGGCGGGTGCGGCGCTGAGCGGCTCCGACCGCATTGCCAAGATCGCGTTTACCGGCTCGACCCAGGTGGGCAAGATCATCAACAAGGCGGCCGCGGACAAGATCATCCCGGTCACCCTGGAGCTGGGTGGTAAGTCCCCGTCCCTGTTCTTTGAGGACGTGCTCGCGCGCGATGACAGCTTCAAGCAGAAAGCCATCGAGGGCTTCGCAATGTTTGCGCTGAACCAGGGCGAGGTCTGCACCTGCCCGTCGCGCGCCCTGATCCACGAGTCCATCGCGGACGAGTTCCTCGAGCTCGGCGTGCAGCGCGTGAAGCAGATCAAGGTGGGCAACCCGCTGGATACGGACGTGCAGATGGGTGCCCAGGCGTCGCAGGAGCAGATGGACAAGATCACCAGCTACCTGGAGCTCGGCCCGAAGGAGGGTGCGGAGACGCTCACCGGCGGCCACGTGAACAAGCTCGAGGGGCTGGAGAACGGCTTCTACATTGAGCCGACCGTGTTCAAGGGCACCAACGACATGAAGATTTTCCAGGACGAGATCTTCGGCCCGGTCATGTCCGTGACCACCTTCAAGGACTACGACGAGGCGATCCGCATTGCCAACGACACGATCTACGGTCTCGGTGCCGGCGTGTGGTCCCGCAGCCAGAACACAATCTACCGCGCCGGCCGCGCCATTCAGGCTGGTCGCGTGTGGGTAAACCAGTACCACTCCTACCCGGCCCACGCGGCGTTCGGCGGCTACAAGCAGTCCGGCATCGGCCGCGAGAACCACCTCATGATGCTGGGCCACTACCAGCAGACCAAGAACTTGCTCGTCTCCTACGACGAGAACGAGACTGGGCTGTTCTAAGAGCCCCTCGCTTATCGACGCCCCGCCGTCCCGCTCCCCATGCGCGGACCGCGGGGCCAACCTGCATTCAAGAAAAGAGCACTCTACGTGAACTACACCACCAGGCGCTGCGCCGGCGCCGCCCTCGCCGCTGCGCTTTCCGCCTCGGCGCTCGTCGCCCCGCACGCGAACGCCTACGAAACCACCCACGATTCCGACAAAGGCCAGTGCACCATCACTTTTACGGACACGGACACCGAGCGCGTCAACGGCGCCTACTCCGCGCTGTTCACCCGGCTGGGCGAGCAGGTCCGCGACAGCGTTGAGGGTGACGACGCCCAGGCGCAAGCCGAAATCGTCTGGGAATACGGCGTGCGAAAGGACGTGGCAAGCGCCAGCGACCTGCCCGTCCCCGCGGACAAGAAGGTCTCCGACGCGCAGGCGGCGCTCGCGCTTGGCAAGCAAAAGGATAAGTACTGGCGCATGGTCGGATTCCTCAACGCCGCCAAGAAGGACGTGATTACGGACCAAACGATCACGATCACTCCGGCCAAGGCGCACGAGGAGGGGCCGCTCCACGGCGTGGACTTCGGTCCCGTGGTCGGCGGGACCGTCGGCGGCATCCTGTTTGGCACGAGCCTTGTGGACATCCGCGACGGAATCATCGACGCCGCCAAGACCCACGCGCCCGAGTTCGCCGCGCCGATCCTGTCCTACAGTCAGGCGTTTTCGGACTGCGCCGACGGCAAGACGCGCGGCAGCTCGGTCCTGCCAGCAAGCTCCATGACGTCGAGCCAGACCACCGGGCTCGGCATCGCGGGCGTCGTGCTCGGTCTGTTCGCGCTCGTCGGCCTGGGCTACGCGGCGCGACCGTTTGTTGACGACGCCTTGGCGCAATTCCAGCCGTGAAAAAAGTCTACTGACCTGCCGCAACATAAAAAGTTGAGTCGGGTGGGAACAACTTTATACCGCGTGCCGTTGTAAGGATTGAGTGCGACGGACTCAAGAGCGGCAGATCATCTGTTACAGTGGTTGCCGTGAAGTTGAGTCACAGCACATCAACTTATTGATAAACCCCACGTTTACAGGAGGAATGCAACATGGCACGCGCAGTAGGTATTGACCTTGGCACCACGAACTCGGTCGTCTCCGTCCTGGAGGGCGGCGAGCCGGTCGTTATCGCGAACGCCGAGGGTTCCCGCACCACCCCGTCCGTTGTCGCGTTTGCGAAGAACGGCGAGGTGCTGGTTGGTCAGTCCGCAAAGAACCAGGCGGTGACCAACGTTGACCGTACGATCCGCTCCGTCAAGCGCCACATGGGCGATGACTGGACCATCAACATTGATGATAAGGACTACACCCCGCAGGAGATCTCCGCTCGTACGCTGATGAAGCTGAAGCGCGACGCGGAGGCGTACCTGGGCGACGAGGTGACTGACGCGGTCATTACTGTCCCGGCATACTTCGAGGACGCACAGCGCCAGGCCACCAAGGAGGCCGGCCAGATTGCGGGCCTGAACGTCCTGCGTATTGTCAACGAGCCGACCGCGGCTGCGCTGGCGTACGGCCTGGAGAAGAACGACTCCGAGCAGACCATCCTGGTCTTCGACTTGGGCGGCGGCACCTTCGACGTCTCCCTGCTGGAGATCGGCGACGGCGTCGTTGAGGTCCTCGCTACCGCCGGCGACAACGAGCTGGGCGGCGATGACTGGGACAACCGCATCGTTGAGTGGCTGGTAGACAAGTTCAAGTCCGCACAGGGCGTGGACCTGTCCAAGGACAAGATGGCAATGCAGCGTCTGCGCGAGGCTGCGGAGAAGGCAAAGATCGAGCTGTCCTCCTCCCAGCAGGCCTCCATCAACCTGCCGTACATCACCGTTGACTCCGAGAAGAACCCGCTCTTCCTGGACGAGACCCTGACCCGCACCGAGTTCCAGAAGATCACCTCTGACCTGCTGGACCGCACCAAGTCCCCGTTCAACCAGGTGATCAAGGACGCTGGCCTCTCGGTCGGCGACATCAACCACGTCGTCCTGGTCGGTGGCTCCACCCGTATGCCGGCCGTGACCGACCTGGTCAAGGAGCTGACCGGCAAGGACCCGAACAAGTCCGTGAACCCGGACGAGGTTGTGGCCCTCGGCGCAGCCCTGCAGGCTGGCGTGCTCCGTGGCGACGTCAAGGACGTGCTGCTTCTCGACGTCACCCCGCTCTCCCTCGGTATCGAGACCAAGGGCGGCGTGATGACCAAGCTGATCGAGCGCAACACCACCATCCCGACGAAGCGTTCCGAGACCTTCACCACCGCTGAGGACAACCAGCCCAGCGTGCAGATCCAGGTCTTCCAGGGCGAGCGCGAGATGGCGTCTGCGAACAAGCTGCTCGGCTCCTTCGAGCTGGCAGGCATCGCTCCGGCGCCGCGCGGTGTGCCGCAGATCGAGGTCACCTTCGACATCGACGCAAACGGCATCGTCTCCGTGTCCGCGAAGGACAAGGCCACCGGCAAGGAGAACACGATCAAGATCCAGGACGGCTCCGGTCTGTCCCAGGAGGAGATCGACCGCATGGTCAAGGACGCCGAGCAGCACGCGGAGGAGGACAAGAAGCGCCGCGAGGAGCAGGAGACCCGCAACAACGCGGAGACCGCCGCTTACCAGACGCGCAAGTTCATGGATGAGAACTCCGACAAGCTGCCGGAGGACCTGAAGACCCGCGTCACCGAGGCTGCGGATGCCGTGGACGAGGCGCTCAAGGGCGACGACCTCGAGGCCGTGAAGTCCGCCGTGGAGAAGCTGAACACCGAGTCCCAGGAGCTGGGCAAGGTCCTCTACGAGGCACAGGCCAACGAGGGCGCAACCCAGGCCGACGCCGCCGCAGGCGACGACAACGTTGTTGACGCCGAGGTTGTTGAGGACGACGCTGAGGAGTCCAACGACTCCGACAACAAGTAAGTCAGGAGTGGTCAGGTTATGACGAACCCGAACCCGCAGATGCCGGAAGATCCGGGCGCACCGGAGAACACCGACGAGCAGTTCGTCACCCCCGACGAGGCTGAAGCGGCCGCGGAAGAAGCCGCGGGCGCCCAGAGCGTCGACGAGGAACTCGCCGACATTGAGGCCAGCCTTGACGGCGAAGCCGCTGAGGAGGTTGTCGAGGAGGGCGACTCCGTCGAAAAGCAACTGGCCGAGCGCACCGAGGACCTGCAGCGAGTGAGCGCCGAGTACGCGAACTACCGCCGCCGGACCGATCGCGAGCGCGGCCAGATCGCGGACCACGCGAAGGCGAAGTTTGCCAGCGAGCTGCTGCCGCTGCTGGATGACCTTGACCTGGCCGACCAGCACGGCGACCTGAACGAAGGGCCGCTGAAGTCCTTCGCCGACAAGTTCCGCGGCGTGCTGGCCAACCAAAAAGTCGAGGCCTTCGGCGCGGAGGGCGAGCCCTTCAACCCGGAGATCCACGAGGCGGTGCAGGACTTGTCCTCCGGCGGCGAGCAGGTCGTCGGGACGGTGCTGCGCAAGGGCTACCGCGTCGGCGAGCGCCTGATCCGCAACGCGATGGTGATCATCGCGGACCCTGCGGAAAACGCTGAGGGCGACGCAGCAGATAACGCAGCAGATAACGCCTAGGGCCACGATCGGCCCAACGGCTCGAGGCCGGGGAACGAGGAAGCGACAACGAAGCGGACTCTTCCCCGGCCCTTTTCGTAGAACAACAGAATGACTCGAGAGCAACGCACTAACATTGCGTGAAAGGAGGGTGCGAGATGGCAATGCAACAGGAATGGGCAGGCAAGGACTACTACGGTGACCTCGGGGTCTCCTCAAGCGCCTCGGCTGCAGACATTAAGAAGGCGTACCGCAAACTCGCACGCGAAAACCACCCGGATTCTCACCCCGGCGACAAAGCTGCGGAGGAGAAGTTCAAGCGCGTGGCGGAGGCGTACGACGTCCTCGGTGACGAGGCGCGACGCAAGGAATACGACCAGTTCAAGTCCATGATGGGTGCTGGGCGCTTCGGGGGAGGTGGTACCGGGTTTCCCGGCGGGTTTCGCACGACGCAGACGGACTTCTCGGACTACTCCGGATTCTCAGACATCTTCGGAAACGCCGGTGCTGGACAAGCTGGAGACGGCGGCATTGGTGATCTCTTCGGTGGCCTCTTTAACCGCGGCGGCGGTGCTGGCAGGAACGCTCGGCCGTCGCGGGGGGCCGACGTCGAAACGGAAATAACGCTCGACTTCCGCGAGGCGGCGAAGGGCACCACCTTCCCCGTCGAGCTGACTGGCGACGCGCCGTGCACCACCTGCCACGGCTCCGGCTCCAAGGACGGCAAGACCCACCGGTGCAGCCACTGCTCCGGCTCGGGCTACATCCGGGAGAACAACGGCGCGTTCGGCATGGCCCGGCCGTGCCCGGAGTGCCAGGGCACGGGCGAGATCATCGAGGACCCCTGCACCACCTGCCGCGGCACCGGCACCGTGCGTCGGGCCCGCACGATCACGGTGCGGATCCCCGCCGGCGTGGTCGACGGGCAGAAGGTGCGCCTGGCCGGCCAGGGCGAGGCCGGGCCGAACGGCACGCCAGCGGGCGACCTGTTTGTCAGCGTGCACGTGCGTGACGACGCCGTCTTCACCCGCTCCGGCGACGACCTGGAAGTCACGGTTCCCGTGTCCTTCGGCGAGCTCGCCCTCGGCGGCACCGTGACGGTGCCGACGTTGGAGAAGCGCGTCCGCGTGAAGATCCCCGCGGGCACCCCGAACGGGCGCACCCTGCGCGTGAAGGGCCGCGGTGTGCCGAAGAAGTCTGGCAAGGCCGGCGACCTGCTGGTCACCGTCGAGGTGAAGGTGCCCGACGACCTGGATGCGGCCGCAACCAGCGCGCTGCGCGCCTACCACCAGGCGGAGCGGGACTCCGGCTTTGACCCGCGCGCCGGGTGGGCCGGCGCACAGTAGGAGGTGAGCCACGTGTCGAGGGAAACCGAGCAGTACTTCGTAATCTCCGTTGCCGCGGAGCTCACCGGCATGCACGCCCAGACGCTGCGCACCTACGACAGGATGGGCCTAGTCACCCCGATGCGCACGCGCGGCGGCGGGCGCCGCTACTCGCGCCGGGACATCTCGTTGCTGCGCCGGATCCAGCAGCTGTCCCAGGAGGACGGCGTGAACCTGGCCGGCATCAAGACGATTATCCAGCTCACCGAGCAGATCGATGAGTTGCAGGAAGAGCTGGCCGCGAAGCACGAGGAGAACACCCAGCTGCGCAAGCGCCTCGAGTCCCGCCCCGCCCGCGGCGGCGAGCTCGTGCACGTGCCGCGCTCGACAGCGGTGGTGACGTGGGAGCCCGCAGCTTCTCGACGCCGCCGCGCACAACCCTAACCGCGACAGCAAAAAGGGGACGCAGTCGATCTGACCGCGTCCCCTTTTTTCGTGCGTCCGGACTAGCCGCCGAACTCGATGGCCGCTGCGCCGCCGATGTGGCGCAGGTTGGACTTGGCCAGGTCAAACAGTCGGCCGACGCCGCCCTCGAGGAAGGCGGTGCGGGCGCCGGACTTGGTGAAGCCCTTCATCATGTCCCAGGTAATCCCCGGCGGCAGGGAGAGCGCGTTCGGGTCCGTGACAATGTCAACGAGGGCCGGGCCGTCGTACTCCAGGGCCTCCTTGATCACCGGCTTGAGGTCGTCCGGGTCCTCCACACGGAAGGACTTGATGCCAACGCCCTTGGCAATCTCGGCGTAGTTGGCTTCCTCGTGGTCGGTGCCGAAGTACGGCATGCCCTGAACCATCATCTCGAGCTTGACCATGCCGAGGGAGGAGTTGTTGAAGCACATGACCTTCACCGGCAGCTGGTGCAGCTTGATGGTGAGCAGCTCGCCCATGAGCATGCCCAGGCCGCCGTCGCCGGACCAGGAGATGACCTGGCGGTCCGGGAAGGCTGCCTGCACGCCGATGGCCATCGGCAGTGCGTTGGCCATGGTGCCGTGGAGGAAGGACGCGGCCTCGTCGCGCTTGCCGTTCGGGGTGAGGTAGCGCGAGGACCAGACGTTGCACATGCCGGTGTCGACGGTGAAGTAGGCGTCGTCATCAGCCAGCTCGTCCAGCACGGAGGCTGCCAGCTCCGGGTGGATCGGCTTCGTGGACTCGGCTGCCTTCTTGGTGTAGTTGTTCACCACGTGCTCGAGCAGCTGGTAGTGGCGCTTGAGCATCTTGTCCAGGAACTTGCGGTCCTTGTTCTCCTCGATGTGCGGGAGAATGTTTTCAATGACGCTCTTCACGTCACCGACGACCGGGTAGTCGACCTTGGTGCGGCGGCCGATGTGGCTGCCGTCGATGTCAATCTGCGCGACGTTCTCGTCCGGCAGCCAGTCGGAGTACGGGAAGTCGGTGCCGACCATGATGAACAGGTCGGACTCGTCCATGGCGTCCAGGCACGCACCGTAGCCGAGCAGACCGGACATGCCGACGTCGTACGGGTTGTCGTGCTCGAAGTACATCTTCCCGCGGAAGGAGTGGCCGATCGGCGCCTTGATCTTCTCCGCCAGGGCGAAGACTTCGTCGCGGGCGTCACGAGCGCCCCAGCCGGCGAAGATGGTGACCTTCTCGGCGTTGTTGATGGCCTCGACGAGGCGAGCGGCCTCGTGCGGATCCGGGAACACGCGCTTCTTCGCGCCGGTGGCGTAGACGGAGTCCGCGGTGTGCGGGCCGTCGGTGACGTCGGCGGCGAAGACGTCGCCGGGCACGACCATCACGGACACGCCGTTGCCGGCCAGGGTGTTCTGTACAGCGTTGTGGAACACGCGCATGCCCTGGTCCGGGTTGTGGACGACCTCGCAGTAGGAGGAGCACTCCTGGAAGAGCAGCTCGGGGTGGGTCTCCTGGAAGAAGGAGGAGCCGATCTCCATGGTCGGGATGTGGGAGGCGATTGCCAGGACCTTGGAGCCGTTGCGGTGCGACTCGTACAGGCCCTGCACGAAGTGGGTGTTGCCCGGGCCGCAGGAAGCGCCGCAGACGGCGAGCTCATCGGCGGCGAGCGAGTCAGCGCCAGCGGCGAACGCGGCGGCCTCCTCGTTGCGGACGTGGACCCATTCGATGTCGCTCTGGCGCACTGCATCCGACAGCGGATTTAGCGAGTCGCCGACCAGCCCGTAGATGCGCTTGATGCCGAGTTCTTCGAGCTTAGCTACGACGTTTTCTGCAAAGTTTTGTGCCATGGATTCCCTCCTATTGGGTGATGAATCACTAAACGCAAAACATGATACCTAAAAACGCCCATATTGTCCGCCTTCTTGTGCTAAGGCAGACAGGAACGCCGAGTCTGTGAAATAGTCCGTATGGCTTCCGGTCACGCCCTCGATAGGGGTGGCGCCATAGCTTGGCGACGACGGCGAGGCCCCCAGCGCAGCATCCGGGCCCGACCGCAGGGTGAGGATGATGTCGTCCGGCGAGTCCACGACGAACACTGTGGAGTCCGGCCCCGCAAGCGCCAAGTCGTCCACGCTGTTGCCAGCGACCCCGGCGCTGCCGAGGAGCCACAGGTCGTCGACAAGCAATCCGTGCTCGGCGGCGGCGAGTGTGGGGACGAGCGTGCCGTAGCTATGCGCGACGATCGTCTTTTGGGCGCTGGGGAAGCGAGATTCGAGGGCGGCTTGGAACTGCGCGAGGTTGTCCGCGCCGCGCACGGCGTTGATCTGCGCGCCCGCGTCGGGGATGTTGGCGGGCGGGCCGTAGCCCTGCCAGACGACGACGGACGCGCCGGTGCGCGCGGCGATGCGTTGTGCCTTGTCGAGCTCGCCGCCCAAGTCCTCCGGCTTGCCGGTGTGCGTGCCGGCGACCATGGTGATCACCCGCTCGGGCGCGACGGTGTTACCAATCATCACGGTGGTGCTCGCCGGCCCGGCTTCCAGGATGGTGCCGCCGCTGGCTTCGACGGTCTGCAGCGTCGCGGCGGGGACAGTCGCGGCGTGCCGCGCGTGGACCTGCTCGAGTGAGTCGTCGGGGTGGGCGAAGAGTCCGTCGATAGTATGGAGCGGCACGTTCGTGCGCAGCGCGTCCGCGGTTTCGCGGTCGAGCGCCTGGGATCGCCGGTTGAGCCACTGGATGAGTTGGTGGTGCCCCGCCCGAATCGCCACCTCCGCCACCGCGTCCAAGCAGGCGTGTGCCAGCGCGGCAACCTGCAGAATTGTACGAACCCGCTCGAGGTCCGCGCGTTGCGTTTCCAGCTCGGCCGCGTAGGCGTTGAGGGTCGCATTCGATGCGTTCGCCGCAGGGCCTTCGAAGCCGGATCGAACCAAAGCTTCGCTGGCCTGGCGCGCATTGAGTAGTTGCCTATCGACGCCGCACAGCCCCTCCCACACCTCATCCGCCGCCCGGCGCAACTCGTCGGGGAAGAGGGCGGGCTGGTAGACGGTGCTATCGGTGCGCATCGAGCCTCCCCGCGATGGTGCTGTCGAGGTCGCAGACGCGGTCGGCAAAGCGGGCAACCTCGTCGAGGTGTGCGTGGATCCCGCCGGTGGTGTGCTGCATGGCTAACGTGTGGTGTGAACAGACTGCGGATAACGCGTTTGCGGTGGATGATGGGGAAAGGCGTGGGTCATAATGGGTGAGGTCCGGCGGTGTGTGAGCGCGGGCGGTGGAAGCTGTGGATTGCGTAAGGTGTAAAAAGTTCATGGTGTAACCCTATACAACCGTAACAACCGAATCAATGGGTAGGGCAAACAAATTTGAAAATGTTTAGCATTGGATGCATGAAACTTGCTTGCATTCAAACCACCACCGGCCCTGACGTGCGCGAAAACCTGGCTAAGGTGTCGCCGCTCATTCGAGAGGCGGCCGAGCAGGGGGCGAGCCTGATTGTGTTGCCGGAGGCGACGAGCCAGGCCTTCGGGCAGGGGCGCTTGGATGAGCAGGCCGAGGGGCTGGATGGCGAGTTCGCCACCGCGCTCCGGCAGCTCGCGGCGGACGTTGGGGTAACCATTGTGGCGGGGATGTTTCGTCCTGCGGATTCCCGCGAGGTGGACGGGAAGACGATCAACCGGGTCTACAACACGGCGCTCATTACGGGTGAAGGCGTGCACCTGGGCTACGACAAGATTCATACCTACGACGCGTTCGACTATCGCGAATCTGACACCGTCAAAGCGGGGGAACGGCTCGTGACTTTCGAGTGCGATGGCGTACGCGTAGGGGTAGCTATCTGCTTTGATATTCGTTTCCCGGAGCAGTTCCGCGAGCTGGCCCGCCGCGGCGCCGAGGTGATCGTCGTACCAACGAGCTGGGCGGATGGGGGCGGCAAGCTCGAGCAGTGGCGCTTGCTCACCCGTGCGCGCGCACTTGATTCGGGCGTATTCCTTGCAGCAGCGGGACAGGCCCGTCCCGACTTTGAGCGAGAGGCTGGGCAGGAGTCGGGGCCGACCGGGATCGGGCACTCGGTGGTCGTCGCGCCGGATGGCGTCGTGGTTGAGGAGACGGGATACGGACCGGAAATTCTCGTCGCGGACATTGATCTCGATGCCGTTGGCGCAACCCGCCGCGCGCTTCCGGTGGTGGATATTGAGGCATCGACGCGAATGTCGTAGAGCCCGCCGTCTGAGAAAAGTCCGCAATGCGGACTCCGTTCAGTCACGTTGGAATGGGTGTGCGCGAAATCCATGTTGTTCGAACGTAGAATGCTGAGAAAAGTCCGCAATGCGGACTTCCTTCAGTCGTTGGTTACCGCGACTCAACGCGCTAGCGAACGTCAACGTTGTTAACGTACTTAACTTGATAAAAGGGCAGGTCAGGTCGATGTTCGGTGGGGGTGCTATCTTCATTGCCAACACCCCGACAACCCATGAACGGAGCCACGCATCATGACCGAATCACCAAAGCATCCCAGTCCTGAAAATATCGAAAATGCTATCGCTGATGATGGTGCTGTCGAACAGGATCCACCTACTAGCTCCTGCGCAATCACGCAATTAGCAGACCGGATTGCATCGACCTTCGGGCGAATGACTCGGCAGAAGGCGGCGCTACTGCGCGACATCGGCATCTTTGACAAGCTGCGACTCGCGCGTCGCCTCGGCGCAACAACGACGGCTCAGTGGCTCATTCGGCGGCTAGGTATTTCAAAATCCACCGCGCACGAATACGTCTCCATCGCGCGTGATCTCATGTGCTACTTGCTCCTCGCGGAGGCGTTCAACGAGGGAGACGTGAACTACTCCAAAGTGCGGCTACTCCTGCCGTATCTCAAGCACAATGATGAGGCCGAGCTCGTCGAGTTGGCCATCAAGCTCGGCTACCACGAGCTTGAAGCCGAGCTCGCGTGGCGCCAGCGTGAGGGCGAGGAGGGAGAGAGCAAACCCTCCTCGTATGTCCGCATTGCGGAGCGGAAGAACGGCAGATTCGGGTTGTGGGCGGACCTCAGCCCGCTGGAAGGCGCGAAGGTCGCCGCGGCCCTCAAGATCGGCGAACTGTCCTACTACGACGTCGACCTCGCGGAGGTGGTGGAACAGGACGGCGTCGACGAGGCCCTGAAGGAGATGACTAACCAATCCGGCTTCGGCCTGCCGGTGGGGAAAGCCATGCTCGCGGCGTTTATGGGCATGGTCAATGTGGTGCGCAGCAAGCCGAAGAACCCACTGCGCGCGCCGGGAGCGCACGTGAATATCGTGACGACGACGGATGGGCGGGCCTATATGCCGAATGGGGTGGGAGAGGCGTCGATAAGCATTGCCCACGCCGTGTCGAACGCCATCGTGCGGGTGAACGAGGTGAATGACCAGGGGCTGATCATCAACACGTCGAAGTCGGCGCGGCTTGCCAACGACGCGCAGCTCAACGCGCTCATGACAATGTGGGGCAGTGAATGCGCGGTGCCGGGGTGCACCCATACCAGGTTCATCGAGGTTCACCACGTGGAGGACTGGGCGCTGGGCGGCGAAACGACGATGGAAAACCTGTTGCCGCTGTGCTCTGCGTGTCATTCACTGGTGACGGAGGGGCACACGCGGATTATCAAAGACGCCGACGACGTGCACTTCGTCTTCCCGGACGGCACGCGGTTTATCTCGCCCTCGTACCAGCGGCCGTACCGCGACGACAACGCGATGACGATGAGGGAGTACGAGGACCTGTGGATTGAGGAATACGAGAGGCTCGGCTAGTGCTCGTTAAACCAATCGGCTTCCTCGTCCATGGCAACCACGGTCGGTGCCGGCGCGCCAGCTTCCTTCATGGCATCCGTGATCAGCGTGCAACGGGCGACGCTGCCGCAGACCACGACGTCGCGGCCCCACCAAGTGCCCGTCGCCGATGCGAGCCGTTCGACGCCGATCCACACGCGGCGCAGCCCCTCCACAATCGCGGGCGACTCCGGGTCCTCCGGGTCGATCACCTGCTCCGCAACACAGGTGATGGTGAGCCAATCGTGCACCTCGGAGCTCGAGGTCAGCGAAGCAAACGTGTGCAGGTCATAGAACTCGTCCTCGTGCTCCACGCCGATCATCAGCTCAACCTCGGGACGCTCGTCGCGCTCCATCAGGTCGAACACCATCGCCTTCGCCGCCGCCAGGCCTGTGCCGTCGGCGACAATGAGGAGCCTGTGGCCAGGGCGCTTATCGACGCCACGCAGCGGAGCAGTCCCGTAAGCTGCGCCGAGCGTGACGTAGTCGCCCACTTCCACGTCCAACTCCTCGCGGACGTGGAACTCCAGCTGGCCGAGCTCGTTGTACGGCAACGCTGGCGCCAGGTCGTGCCACACGCCCTGGCGGTTCGTCTGCAGCACCGGCACCACTTGCCCGGGCTCGTACGGAATGGGCGTGCTGGTTTCCAGGCGCACGATGCGGGTGCGCGCTGCGGCGGGGGCGCCCTCGAAGGACGAGGCCTCGATGACCGAGGTGACCTGGGCGGCGGAGGCCGCCGGAATACCTTTCTGGTCAGCCTGCTCGGCCGCGCTGCGCATGACCTCACCGAACTCCTCCAGCGTCCGGGCGACTCGCTCGTCGAGCTCGTGGCCGAGCATGGAAGCGATCAGGTCCTGGTACAGCTTTGCCGCGCGCGGGTACTCGGCGGAGGGAAAGCCGGTCCTGCGCATGTGCAGGGCCCAGTCCCGCAGACCCCCCTCGACGGCCGGGGCGAGAGCGGTGGGGTCCACCGACTCGTCGTCCGGCGCGGTGTCGGCGACGCGCAGCAGTGCCTTCCCCGGCACGGACACCATGGAGTGCGTTGCTTCCGTCACGCCGGCCGGGAGAAGACCGGTTGCCTCAGGGAATTCAGCAACGAAGTAGGTCCAGAGTGTGGACCGGGACAGCGATTCGTCGTTAAGCAAAACTTGGGCTGCTTCGCGGGAGGCGGTGCGGAAAGAGCTCATGCGTTACAGGGTAATGTGACATCTAAAACAATGGGAAAGGTAGGTGGCAGCAATGGAATTTACGCCGTACACAATGCTGACTGATATTGGCTGGATCTCGGTGCTTCTGATCATTGGCAACGTACTCCGCAACCGGCTGAAAGTATTACAGGCATTGCTGCTGCCTGCGCCGATCACGGCGGGGCTGATCGGTCTTGTCCTCGGGCAGGAAGTGCTCGGGGTGATCAACTGGTCTGACAGCGTGGGCACATACACGACACTTTTGATCGCCGTGGTGTTCGCGTCAATGGCGTACTCGATGGAGCTCGGCGGCTCCGTGGCCGCGGGTGCGCGCAACATGTGGGCGTATACGACCTCGATGTTCATGGGGCAGTGGGGTTTGTTCATCCTGCTGGGCCTGTACCTGTTTGCGCCGCTGTTTGGCACGGAGCCCTGGTTCGGCATGATGCTGCCGGTCGGCTTCGTCGGCGGGTTCGGCACCGCGGCGGCGGTCGGTTCCGCGCTGGAGGGGGTCGGGGTGGAAAACGCCTCGTCCATCGGCTTTACGTCCGCGACCGTGGGCACACTGGTGGCCATCGTTGGCGGCGTGATCGTGGCAAACTGGGGCATCCGCAAGGGCAAGGCGGCTGAGCTGAGCGGCGACCTGCCCCGCGAGCTGCGCACTGGCTATATTGACGACGAATCTGAGCGCCCCTCCATCGGCAAGGCGACTACCAACCCGTCCTCCATCGAGCCGCTGGCGCTGCACGGTGGTTTCGTGGTGTTTACCGTGCTCATCGCGTACATGCTGAACCAGCTGGTGAAGTCGCAGTGGGAAAACGTGTCCATCCCCCTGTTCGCGATGGCGTGCGTGGTGGGCCTGATTGGCCGCGGCCTGCTGAAGGCTGTCGGGCGGCCGAACTACCTGGACCGCGACACCATTAGCTCCATCTCCGGCGCAGCCACCGACTACATGATTGCTTTCGGTATCGCGTCGATCGTGCCCGCGGCGCTCGCCGGGTACTGGCAGGCGCTCCTGCTCCTGTTCGTCCTGGGCACCGTGTTCTGTGTGGTGTGGATGCTGTGGGCGGGCCCGCTGTTCTTTGGCACCAACTGGCTCGAGCGTGGCCTGTTCGGCTGGGGTTGGGCGACCGCGGCAGTGGCCACCGGTATCGCACTGCTCAAGATGGTCGACCCGAAGCTGAAGTCCGGCACGCTCAACGAGTACGGCGTGGCGTACGTCGGCTTCGCCCCGTTTGAGATCGGCATGACCATCCTCGCGCCCATCGCGGTGATCGCCGGCTTTGTCACGGGCTTAGGCTGGATCGCCTTCGCGGTGGCCGTGGGCGTGGTGATTCTGTCCTTTGCTTCGAAGTGGGTGCCGGCAAAGCGGGAGTAAACAACAAAACAGGGTTGAGTGGAACAGACTCAACTTCCGGTGCGTTATAGAGAGTGACCCGAGTAAAACGGGAGATAAACGCTACAAAATAGACGCACACGGAAAGGACGATGTTGACCATGGCATCCTTTACCCCCACAACCAAGACGCAGGAGGCCATCCAGCAGGCGCTGCAGAAGGCCTCCGCGGCAGGGAACCCGGATATTCGCCCGGCGCACCTGTTGCAGGCAATCCTCACGCAGGAGGACGGCATCGCCGCCCCCGTCCTCAAAGCGACGGGCGTTGACCCCGCGACGGTGGCGCGCGAGGCGGGCGAGCTGGTCGCCGGTTACCCCAAGGCGGAGGGCCAGAACATGGCCAACCCCAACTTCAACCGCGATGCGCTCAACGCGCTTAATGCGTCGCAAGAGCTCGCCGGGGAGCTTGGCGACGAATACGTGTCCACCGAGGTACTTCTCGCCGGCATCGCCCGCGGCACCGATGAGGCCGCGGAGCTGCTGACCAAGCGCGGCGCTACCTACGATGCGATTAAGGCAGCCTTCCAGTCCGTGCGTGGCAACAAGAAGGTCACCACCGAGGCGCCGGAGGACCAGTTCCAGGCGCTGGAGAAGTACTCCACCGACCTGACCGCACGCGCCCGCGAGGGCAAGATTGACCCGGTGATCGGCCGCGATTCGGAGATCCGCCGCGTGGTCCAGGTACTGAGCCGCCGCACGAAGAACAACCCGGTCCTGATCGGCGAACCCGGCGTGGGCAAGACCGCGATCGTGGAGGGCCTAGCCCGCCGCATCGTCGCGGGCGACGTCCCGGAGTCGCTGAAGGGCAAGACGCTGATTTCCCTCGACCTCGGCTCCATGGTCGCGGGCGCGAAGTACCGCGGCGAGTTCGAGGAGCGGCTGAAGGCCGTGCTGGACGAGATTACGTCGGCAGACGGCGAGATCATCACCTTCATCGACGAGCTGCACACCATTGTTGGCGCCGGCGCGAGCGGCGAGGGCGCAATGGACGCGGGCAACATGATTAAGCCGATGCTGGCCCGCGGCGAGCTGCGACTCGTCGGCGCGACCACGCTGAACGAGTACCGCCAGCACATTGAGAAGGACGCCGCCCTGGAGCGCCGCTTCCAGCAAGTGTACGTGGGCGAGCCGACCGTGGAGGACACGATTGGCATCCTGCGTGGCCTGAAGGAGCGCTACGAGGTGCACCACGGCGTGCGTATCCAGGACTCCGCGCTGGTCTCGGCCGCCGAGCTGTCTAACCGCTACATCACCAACCGATTCCTGCCGGACAAGGCGATCGACCTGGTGGATGAGGCCGGTTCTCGCCTGCGCATGGAGATCGACTCCTCGCCGCAGGAGATCGATGAGCTCGAGCGCGTGGTCCGCCGCCTGGAGATTGAGGAGATCGCGCTGCAGAAGGAGTCGGACGCAGCCTCGCAGCAGCGCCTGGCGGACCTGCGTCAGGAGCTCGCTGACCAGCGTGAAAAGCTGAACGAGCTGAAAACTCGCTGGTCCAATGAGAAGGCGGAGATCGACTCGGTCCAGTCCGCGAAGGAGGAGCTGGAGCGGCTGCGCAACGAGTCCGAGATCGCGGAGCGCGACGGCGACTACGCCAAGGTCTCCGAGCTGCGCTACGGCCGCATCCCCGAGCTGGAGAAGCAGCTCGCGGACGCGGAGGCGAGCGCCAGCGAGACCCAGAAGACGATGCTCACCGAGGAGGTCACCCCGGACGTGATCGCGGAGGTCGTGTCCTCCTGGACCGGCATCCCGGCGGGCAAGATGATGCAGGGCGAGACCGAGAAGCTCCTGCACATGGAGGAGCTGCTGGCTGGGCGCGTGGTCGGCCAGAAGGACGCGGTCAACGCGGTGTCCGACGCGGTGCGCCGTTCTCGCGCCGGCGTTGCCGACCCGAACCGCCCGATTGGTTCCTTCCTCTTCCTCGGCCCTACCGGCGTGGGTAAGACCGAGCTGGCGAAGGCGCTCGCGGAGTTCCTCTTCGACGACGAGACGGCGATGGTTCGCATCGACATGTCCGAGTACGGCGAGAAGCACTCCGTCTCCCGTCTGGTCGGCGCCCCTCCGGGGTACGTCGGCTACGATGCTGGCGGCCAGCTCACCGAGGCTGTTCGTCGCCGCCCGTACTCGCTCGTGCTTTTCGACGAGGTGGAGAAGGCCCACCAGGACGTCTTTGACATCCTCCTGCAGGTTCTCGACGAGGGCCGCCTCACCGACGGCCAGGGGCGCACGGTGGACTTCCGCAACACGGTGGTCATCCTCACCTCCAACCTGGGCGCGGGCGGCAGCCACGACCAGATCATGGAAGCGGTGAAGCACCACTTTAAGCCCGAGTTCATCAACCGCCTCGATGACGTTGTCGTCTTCGACGCCCTGTCGTCCGAACAGCTCGTGGGCATCGTGGACATCCAGCTCGGCTCGCTGGCGGAGCGTCTCGCTTCCAGGCGCCTCACGCTCAACGTCTCCGACGCCGCGAAGGCCTGGCTGGCGGAGCGCGGCTACGACCCGGCCTACGGTGCCCGCCCGCTGCGCCGCCTGATCCAGCAGGCCATCGGCGACCGCCTGGCGAAGGCGCTGCTCGCCGGCTACGTCCGCGACGGCGACACCGTCAACGTGGACGTCGCAGAGGGCGGGGAGCACCTCACCGTCGACGCTGCGTAAGTCGGTGTCGGCGGCGGGGCCGAGCAGGCCTCCGGGCCGTAGTCCGTCTGTCGTCCACAAGGAGCTAGCTCCATTTGCACCCTGTGGCAGTGCAAAACCGCAGGTCGCGGTTTGACTGGTCGGTCAAATGGAGCTAGCTCCATTTAGGAGCCTGCGGCCCCCTGGGCGGATGTCAAAGAAACGTATGATGATGCCTACGTAGTCGATCCACAAAGTCGGTGGAGGTGAGTGGAATGGTAGTGCGGGTGGATGTTGCCCCAGAGGTTCTTCGTTGGGCTGTTCGGCGGAGTGGTTGGGATGAGGACACTACTGTTCGTCGTGCTCCGAAGCTTGACTTATGGCTCTCTCAAGAAGAACGCCCCACACTCAAACAATTAAAGAAGTTTGCAAACGCTACGCATACGCCTTTGGGTTTGCTTTTTCTTCCGGAACCGCCGGTAGAGGCGATTCCAATCCCGGATATGAGGACGTTGGGCAACATTGGGGTTCAGCAACCCTCGGCAGATCTCCTTGACACGATCTACCAGTGTCAGCAGCGTCAAGACTGGTATCGCGAACATGCCTTGATGAACGATTTCGACGAAGTCTCCTTTGTTGGTGCTGCCACGTTGAATTCGCCAGTTGAAAAAGTCGCGAGCCAGATTCGGAACGCGTTAGATTTTGTTCTTGATGCACGCGCCACCTTCCCCAATTGGGAACAGGCTTTGCGTCAGTTGATTGACCGGATCGAGGGAGTCGGCGTCTTGGTCATGGTAAGTGGTGTCGTTGGTTCCGATCCGCACCGGAGACTGGATCCTAGTGAGTTCCGAGGATTTGCTTTGGCGGACTCCCTCGCCCCACTGATCTTTGTCAACGGAGCGGACACTAAAGCAGCCCAAATCTTTACGCTGATTCACGAGCTGGCACACATTTGGTTAGGTGGCAGCGCACTCTCGGATGCCGCCATGACAGCTAAGGATGGTCCTAAGGCTGAGCTCTGGTGCAACCAAGTCGCTGCAGAGGTGCTTGTGCCGATGCATGCTTTGATTGAGGAATTTCAGGGCGTCGTGAACGTAGAGGAGTTGGAACGCCTTGCTAGGACCTATCGCGTCAGTACGCTGGTGATCCTTAAACGTCTTTATGATGCCAAGGTGCTTCCTTGGAATGAATACACCAAGGCGTATGAAGTAGAGAAGCGGCGTGTCATGTCTTTTTTTGATACGCGACGCAGCGATGGCGGCGGCAACTATTACTACACCCAGCCACTGCGCCTCAGTCGCAGTTTCTCTCGAGCGGTGATCGCGAGCGCTTTGGAAGGCTCCACTGCGTACCGGGACGCGTACCAGTTGCTTGGTGCGAAAAAACATGCAACGTTTGAGAATCTTGCGGAAGAATTGGGGGTTGCCTGATGTTCCTGATCGACGCCAACATCCTCATTGAGGCGAAGAACCGGTATTACGCTTTCGACCTCGCGCCGGGATTCTGGGATTGGCTCGAAGGCGCGTATCGGCAAGATTTGGTGTGCAGTATCGAAGCCGTCCGGGATGAACTCCTACAGGGCAATGATGAGCTCGCTGAGTGGACGCGTGCAAATCCTGGTTTGTTCAGGGCGATTGATCAGCCAACGACGAAGCACTTCCAGCCGCTTTCTCAGTGGGCTGTTTCAGGAGCGTACCGGGAGGAAGCCATCAACGCTTTTGTAGGAAATCACGCCGATTATCTTCTCGTTGCTTACGCTCGTGAGCATCAACATACGGTCGTAACCCATGAGCGCTCACAACCGCACTCACGGAAAAGGATTCTTATTCCGGATGCCTGTTTGGCGATGGGTGTGGATACAGCAGACACATTTGAGATGATGCGCGAGACGGGCGTCACCTTGCACCTGCAGAAATCCCCGTAATTGCTTGGCACGTTCCATAATCATCTACATGACGCATCTGGTCCACACCCCTGAGTCCCTCACCGACGCCATCGGCCACGGCCCTGTTTCCCTGGTGCCGACGATGGGGGCGCTGCATGAGGGCCACCTCGCTCTGGTCAGGCAGGCAAAGTCTCTGGGCAACCCGGTGGTGGTGAGTATCTTCGTCAACCCGCTGCAGTTCGCGCCGGGCGAGGACCTGGACGCCTACCCGCGTACGCTCGCCGAGGACGTAGAGAAGCTGGAAGCGGAGGGCGTCGAGGCTGTGTTCGCGCCTTCGGCTGAGACGATGTACCCCCACGGCCCGCGCACGACGATCCAGCCGGGTCCCCTCGGCGAGGTGCTGGAGGGCGCGACCCGCCCGACACACTTCGCGGGCGTGCTCACGGTGGTGGCGAAGCTGTTCGCGCTCACGGGAGCTAGCGACGCGTTCTTCGGCGAGAAGGATTACCAGCAGCTCGCGCTGATCCGCCAGATGGTGGATGATCTGCATCTCCCGGTCCGCGTCCACGGATGTCCGATTGTGCGCGATGCCGATGGTCTCGCCCTGTCGTCGCGCAACCGCTACCTCAGTGTCTCCGAGCGCGAGGTCGCCCTTGCCATCCCCAGGGCAATCGCTGCCGGCAGCGTCGATTCCGCTCGCTCGCTTCTCGACGCCACGCCCGACCTCCACCTCGACTACCTCGTCGCCACCACACCAGACCTCGCCGAGCTCCCGGCCGGATTTACCGGCGAAGCCCGCCTGCTGGTGGCCGCCAAGGTTGGCTCGACGCGCCTGCTCGACAACGCGCCGATCCAGATTAGCTAACGGCTACGAAAAGGTGTGCCCCTCGGCGGGGAACTCGCCGGTGTGTACCGCGCGCTTGTAGTTGGCGGCAGCAGCCGTGAGGTCGGCGCCGATCGTGCCGAAGCGGCGGACGAAGCGCGCGCGGTGATCGCCCGCGGGCAGATCAGCCATGTCGTGCCAGACCAGAACCTGCGCATCCGTGTCCGGGCTGGCCCTGATGCCGACGGTGGGGATCGGACACTCGCGCGTGATCTTCGCGGCGAGCGCCGCGGGAACCATTTCGAAGACGACGAGGTCCGCGCCTGCGTCGACGACTGCGTGGACGTCGTCAAGCAAAAGCTCCGCCCCCGCATCGCGGCCCTGGACTTTGAAGCCGCTGAGGCTATCGACGGATTGCGGGGTGAATCCGACGTGTGCGCATACCGCGAGGCCCGCGTTTTTGAGCGCGCGGATGCGCGGGGCGATGCGCACGCCGCCCTCGAGCTTGACCATGTGCGCGCCGGTGCGGCGCACCATGTCGGTGGCGGTGTGCACGCACTGTTCGTCGCTCGCTTCGTAGGTGCCGAAGGGGCAGGTCGATCACAACGAGCGCGTTGCCCGCCCCGCGCACCACTGCGGCGCCGAGGTGGACCATCTCGTCAACGCCGATCTGGTTGGTGGACCCGTAGCCGTAGACGACGTTCGCGGCCGAGTCTCCTACCAACAAGCACTCGATGTCGACCTGGGCGAACGCGCGGGCGGTGGAGTAGTCGTAGGCGGTGAGCATCGCCTACTTCTCACCGGACGCCTTCTTCTGCGCAAGGTCGGCGACCCGGACCTTTTTCGTGGGAGCAAGATAACCAGTCACCCTTGGGAGTCTAATTGAGTGACACTTAGTTCCGGCTGAAGCCCCGAAGGACCTCAGCCAGCGGCGCACCTAGTACTTAATCGCCATGCGCCCGTCGATCTTGCCCTGGCGCATGCGCTCGAAGACATCGTTGACGTCGTCAAGCTCGCAGGCGGTCACATGCGGCGCCACCTTGCCGCGCGCGTAGAAGTCCAGCGCCTCGGCCATGTCCTGGCGGGTGCCAACCAGGGAGCCGCGGATCGTGATGCCGCGCAGCACGATGTCGAAGATGGAGGCGGGGAAGTCTCCCGGCGGCAGGCCGTTGAAGACGATGGTGCCGCCAGAGCGGCACATGCCGATGGCCTGACCGAAGGCGGCCGGGTGGACGGCGGTCACCACGATCCCGTGCGAGCCACCTTCGGTGTATGCCTGCACCGCTTCGGCGGGGTCTTGCTCCTTCGCGTTGACCGTGAATTCTGCGCCCAGCTTCTTTGCCAGCTCCAGCTTGTCGTCGGCAATGTCGACGGCGATCACGCGCATGCCCATCGCGACGGCGTATTGCACGGCGACGTGGCCGAGTCCGCCGATGCCGGAGATCACCACGAACTGGCCGGGCTTGGTCTCAGTGACCTTGAGCGCCTTGTAGACGGTCACACCCGCGCACAGGATCGGCGCGACCTCCACCGGGTCTGCGCCGTCGGGGATGCGCGGCGCGTAGCGGGTGTCTACCAGCATGTACTGACCGAAGGAGCCGTCGACAGTGTAGCCGCCGTACTCGGCTTTAGCGCAGTAGGTCTCGCGCCCGGTGCGGCAGAATTCGCACTCCCCGCACGAAGACCAGAGCCAAGCGTTGCCGACCATGTCACCGACTTGGACGGGGTGCTCGCCCGGTCCGAGCTCGACAACCTCGCCGACGCCTTCGTGGCCGGGGACGAACGGCGGCGCGGGTTTCACCGGCCAGTCGCCTTCCGCTGCGTGCAGGTCGGTGTGACAGATGCCAGAGGCGTGCAGCTTCACCAGCGCCTGGAAGGGCCCCGGAGTGGGTAGGTCGATGTCTTCTACGTGCAACTTGGGGCCAAATTCCTTGACCACGGCGGCGCGCATGGAAGTAGCGGTTGTCATGAAGGTCTGCCTCCTCAGGATCGGAGAATGGATGTGACGCGAACCATTGTACGGCTGAATATGTGCTGGGGGTAACGAGGTGTCCCCGGCACCCGCTCGTCCCAAAACGCACTCACGCATTTGACGCGGGCGGTAGGCTCCGAGATATGCAGTATCCAACGAAGATCCTCGCCCGCGTTGCCATGCCGGGTGTGGAAAACGAGCAGTTGGCCGCGCACAGTTTGGGTGGGAACCACTTCGTTGTGGCGAGTGTGCCGTTTGTGGATACGTCCCTGGCGGTCGGCGACATCGTCGAGTGCGTGCGCGTTGGCGGCAACTGGCATGTGGATACCGTGGTGGTCAGGGGTGGGGCGTCGACAATGCGCATCCTGCCCGAGACCCAGCAGCCGCACGAGATTGCGGAGACGCTGCTCGCGTTTGGGTGCCGCGTCGAACTTGGCCCCGGCGGCATGCTCGCCGCGAGCATCGGCCCGGACTGCCCGCGCGAGGGGATCCGCGAGTGGCTCGACGGGCTCGAGGCGGAGGGCGCGATCCAACAAGCGCCGGGCTACATGGCCTAACGCGCTTACGCGCTGTGTGCCTCGCGTCCCGGCGCTACACTGGCGCCCATGAGCGTATTTGTCTCCGCCGACGACCTTCGGCAACGAATTCAGACCGGCAGGAAGTACACCATCTTGGCGTCTTTGTGGGAACCGCAGGAGGGGAAGGCGCTGTCGAAGTACTTCTCCGAGCATATCCCGACCTCGCAGTTCTGCGATCCGGCTGCGCAGCTCGCAGGCATGCCGGGCAGCCGCCAAGGTCGCAACCCACTGCCCAAGCCGGAAGTGGCGGAGCACGCGATCCACAGCTGGGGCATCGAGGACGGCCGCCCCGTCTTCATCTACGACCAGGGCATTGGCCTCTACGCAGCCCGCGCCTGGTGGATCCTGCGCTGGATGGGTGTCGAGGACGTCCATATCGTCGACGGTGGGTTCGCTGCCTGGGACCGCAACGGCTTCGACTCGCTCGCCGGTCCGGGCAGCCCCGTGGTCAAGCGCAGTAAGGCAGTCCAGCCGGGCAACCTCCCCACCGCCTCCATGCAGGACGTCCGCGATTTCGAGGGCATGCTTATCGACGCCCGCGGGGCCGACCGCTTCGACGGCCGCAGGGAGATCCTGGACCTCCGCGCCGGCCACATCCCGGGTGCCATCAACCTGCCCGTCTACGACCTCTTTGACAAGGAGTCGCAGACGCTGCTGCCGGAGGACCAGATCCGCGATCGTTTCGCGCAGGTGGGCCTGACCCAGAACACGGACCCTGCACAGGTCATCGCCTACTCCGGTTCCGGCAACCACTCGGCCCTCCTGCTCGCCGTGATGGAGCACGTGGGTCTGCCGGTGGTCACCCACTACGTCGGCGGCTGGTCGCAGTGGAGCGCTAACAAGACCAATCCGGTGGCCACGGACCTGTAGGCCGCGCCGTCCCCTCAACCGCCCGGACGTTGGGCCGACGCAGTAATATCGTGACGCGATGGCACCTTTACTTTTTGTTCTCGCGTTGATCGCGCTCGCAGCCGGCGGCTACCTCATGTTCGCCGACTCCCGCGATTCCAGCGACCGCGGAAGCGCCGCAGCACCCGCCCCGGCTCCCGCGCACGAGCGCCCCGAACCGGCGGAACCCGCTGAACCGGCGGAGCCAGCGGAGCCGGCCGAGCCCGCCTCGGAGCGCTGGGTTCCGCTCCACGAGGAAGAATCGCGCGAGGAACCCGAGCCCGCGCCGGAGCCCAAGCCGGCGCCAGAGCCAGAACCTGCACCGGAATCAGAACCGGAGCCCGAGCCCGAACCAGAACCAGAACCAGCGCCTGAACCAGAACCCGCACCGCAGCCCGCGCGCCGGGCGCACCGGAAGTCTGGCCTGCAGTTCCCCGGGGCGTCGAGGCGCGAGCGCCGCGCGTGGGCCGAGGGGCACGGCTTCGACTTTGCCAAGCACTCCGACGAGCTGGCGGGGGAGTGGCAGCGTGGTGCGGCGTCGGCAGGTGCGGTGCCCAAGGACATCGCCTCTGGCGCGATCTACGGCCACACCGTGCACGTCATGGACCTGGGCGGCGTGACTGTTATCGCGATGGACACCGGCCGTGTCAGCGACGTCGTAGTGGATATGCGCCGCGAGGGCTTCCACGCGGATTCCTCCGCTGACCTGGTGGAAGTGACGCACGCCGAGGGCTTTACGGTGCTGGGTACCCACGAGGGCCCGGTCGAGCGGTTCATGGACGTCCGCGTGCGCACGGCGCTGTCCAAGCTGCCGCAGAGCGTCACCGCCGCCTGGTTCGAGTCGGATTGGGTGCTCGCGGAGATGGATCGCGCCTCCGCGGCCGACGAGTGGGACGAGACGCTCGCTCCGCTCGCGCTGCTTGCCGACGCCGCCCGCACCCTCCCGCCCGAATCCGCCGAACCCCTCAGCTTCGGCTACCCCACCCGCGAGATGCCGGCTCCCGCTCCGGCGCTGGTGGAGGAGGCGTCGCCAAGCACGGAGTCCGTGCAGCGGCCGGACGAGCCGCTGGAGATGCCCACCCGCATCACCGGGGCGCGCCGCGGCGACATTGACTACAGCGACCTGGGCGGCGATGAGGTCGCGCCCATCGCCGACGGCCACCCCGCCGAGGGCGACGCGCCGGCGGACCTGACTCGGGTGCGTCGCGAGCAGCGGCCGCCGTCCATCTTCGACGACTCGCGCCCGAGCACCAGGCCGGACACAGACCCTGAACAGCACATGGAAAGGAACACTGATGAGTGACAAAGCAAGGCTGGCAGAACTGGTCAAGGAACTGGCCGTCGTCCACGGCAAAGTGACGCTGTCCTCCGGCAAGGAGGCCGACTACTACGTGGACTTGCGCCGCGCGACCCTGCACCACGAGGCGTCCCGCCTCATCGGCGCGCAACTGCGCGAGCTGACCAAGGACCTGGAGTTCGACGCCGTCGGTGGCCTCACCCTGGGCGCGGACCCGGTCGCCACCGCCATCATGCACGCGGACGGGCGCGACATCGACGCCTTCGTGGTGCGTAAGGAGGCGAAGAAGCACGGTATGCAGCGCCGCATTGAGGGCCCGAGCATCGTGGGCAAGAAGGTGCTCGTGGTCGAGGACACGACCACCACCGGCAATTCCCCGCTCACCGCGGTGCAGGCCTGCCGCGAGGAGGGCGCCGAGGTCGTCGCTGTCGCCACCGTGGTGGACCGCGCGACGGGCGCGGACGCCGTGCTCAAGGACGCCGGCCTGGAGTACCGCTTCCTCCTCGGCCTCGAGGACCTCGGCCTTGCCTGATCCCGCGGACACGGAGTCCGCGAAGGGACCCACCGAGTGGAATGAGGGCCGCCACGGCGTCGGGCCGTGGGAGGGGCCCGTGCCTGACGACGCCCGCCTGGACCCAGAGTTCCTGGCCAATGGTGACCGCCGCAACGTGGTCGACGCCTACCGCTACTGGTCCATGGAGGCGATCGTCGCGGACCTCGACCGCAAGCGGCACCCGTTTCACGTGGCGATCGAGAACTTTGAAAATGACATGAACATCGGCACTGTGGTGCGCACCGCGAACGCCTTCCTGGCCAAGGAGGTGCACATCATTGGCCGCAAGCGCTGGAACCGCCGCGGCGCGATGGTGACGGACCGCTACCAGCACATCCACCACCACGCGACGGTGGAGGACTTTGCCGCGTGGGCGCGCGCGGAGGACATCCCGGTCGTGGCCATCGACAACACCCCCGGATGCGTCCCGCTGGAAACGGCGGAGCTGCCCGAGCGCTGCGTCCTCGTCTTCGGGCAGGAAGGCCCCGGCATTACGGAGGAGACGGCGCACGCGGCCAGCATGACCTGCTCGATTGCGCAGTTTGGCTCGACGCGCTCCATCAATGCGGGCGTCGCCGCGGGCATTGCGATGCACGCGTGGGTGCGCCAGCACGCGGACCTGAGCCAGGCGTGGTAGGTATTCTCCGATTCTCCTGAAACGCTTCTGGGTGCTCTGGCAATATATAGGGAGTACGAGCTAGTCGCGCGTGATTGGAGCAGTAGGTGTCAGAATCCGGGTCAGTGTGGCCGCATCGGGCCGACCTGGCGGAGCAGGCCATTCACAGGCGCCACTCGCAGAAGCTGTGGGGCATGCCCGGCACCAACCTCGCCGTCGTGACCTGGCCGCCGGGAGTGAAGGACCGCCTGTACTGGCACTGGCACTTCTGGTGGCAGGCACACTACATCGACTGCCAGGTTGATGCGGCGCTGCGCCAGCCGTCGCTGGAGCGCCGCCACCGCCTGCAGGACACGCTGCGCGCGATGAGCGTGCGCTCGGCGTGGCGGCTCACCGCCAACAAGTACTACGACGACAAGGCCTGGCTGGCCCTCGCTTGGAACCGCGCGCTCCAGCTCGACGGCATTCACCGGTCGAAGGCGCTGGACAAGCTCGAGTTCGACCTGCTCGAGGGCATCGACCCCGTCACCGGTGTCCTGCCGTGGCGCCGCGCCGAGACCTTCTTCAACGTGCCGTCCAACGGCCCGGCAGCGATCCTGTTCGCGCGCACCGGCCGGCTGGACAAGTCGCGGGAGATCCTGGACTGGATCTTTGACAACCTGGTGCGCGAGAACGGCCTGCTTGAGGACGGGATCCGCATGCGCATGCACGGCCCCGAGGTCGTGGAGAAAATCTACACCTATAACCAGGGCACGGTGCTCGGTGCCAGCCTCGAGGTCGCCCTTGCGCTACGCGACGATGCGGGGTTGGACCACGACGAACCGATCGACTCCTTTGCCAACTCGGAGCGCGCTGACGCCTCCGTGTTCTACATCACGCACATCCGCGCGATCGTGCAGGCCATCGCCCTGCACCTGGCCACCCCGCAGGGCGTGATCATCAGCCCGAAGTACGAGTCGGGCGACGGCGACGGCGGCCTGTTCAAGGGGATCCTCGCCCGCTACCTGGCGGAGGTGGCGGTGCGCCTGCCGCGGGACAGCCGGGAGAACATTGCGACGAGGAAGATCGCCGCGCGGCTGGTCCGCGCTTCGGCGGAATCGCTGTGGCAGCACCGGCTGGAAGTCGATGGCCTGCCCGTGTTCGCCGCGGAGTGGACAGAGGATGCGCTGCTGCCGCATAACTATGGGTTTGGGCCGGCGTCGATAAGCGAGGCCGTGGGCTTAGTGCGTATCGACGAACGCGATCTCTCCGTGCAACTGTCGGGATGGATGCTGCTCGAGGCAGCTGCGAGAATTTCTCGTGCAACCGGACTGTAAAAGGTGCATACTGGGCTACGTACTACCAAGAGCAACAAGGGAGGACATTCCCCATGCCAATCGCAACCCCCGAGATCTACAACCAGATGCTGGACGGTGCCAAGAAGGGCGGGTACGCATTCCCGGCCATTAACTGCACCTCCTCCGAGACCATCAACGCAGCCATCAAGGGTTTTGCCGAGGCTGAGTCCGACGGCATCATCCAGTTCTCCACCGGCGGTGCTGAGTTCGGCTCCGGTCTGGGCGTGAAGAACAAGGTCGCGGGTGCGCAGGCGCTGGCAGCATTCGCACACGAGATTGCGAAGCATTACGACGTGAACATCGCGCTGCACACCGACCACTGCCAGAAGGAAGTGCTGGACGAGTACGTCCGTCCGCTGATTGCCATCTCGCAGGAGCGCGTCGACCGCGGCGAGCTGCCGCTGTTCCAGTCCCACATGTGGGACGGCTCCGCCATCCCGATCGATGAGAACCTGGAGATCGCGCAGGAGCTGCTGGAGAAGGCACACAACGCCAACATCATCCTCGAGGTGGAGATCGGCGTCGTCGGCGGCGAGGAGGACGGCGTGCAGGCAAAGCACGGCGCAAACCTCTACACCTCCCCGGAGGACTTTGAGAAGACCATCGATGCCCTGGGCACCGGCGAGAAGGGCCGCTACCTGCTGGCCGCTACCTTTGGCAACGTCCACGGCGTGTACAAGCCGGGCAACGTCGAGCTGCGCCCCGAGGTCCTGGACGAGGGCCAGAAGGTTGCCGCGAAGAAGCTGGGCCAGGACGCTGGCTCCAAGCCGTTCGACTTCGTCTTCCACGGTGGCTCCGGCTCCGAGAAGGAGAAGATCGAGCAGGCGCTGGGCTACGGCGTTGTGAAGATGAACGTTGACACCGACACCCAGTACGCGTTCACCCGCCCGGTCGCGTCGCACATGTTTGAGAACTACGACGGCGTCCTGAAGATCGACGGCGAGGTGGGTAACAAGAAGGTCTACGACCCGCGCTCCTACATGAAGAAGGCAGAGGCTGCGATGACCCAGCGCGTCATCGAGGCTTGCCAGGACCTGCGCTCCGTGGGCCACACCGTGTCCAAGTAAGGCTTTCGCAGGCCAGTAGCGCCGTCCCCCGCTGATTCGTCGCGGTGGGGCGGCGTTTTCTCGTGCGTGCGCCCGCCCGGTGGCTAATGTAGGCACCATGGAGGAACAGAAGGACGCCGGAAGCACGAAGCACCGGCTGACTACGAAGGAACGGCTGAAACAGGTCGACCAGTCGGTGCAGTCGCGCCTGCTGCGCGTTCGGAAGCGCCTACTGCCCATCCTGCAGATCGGCATCGCGTCGGGCCTCGCGTACTGGATTGCCAAGGACCTGCTCGGCCACCAGCGCCCGTTCTTCGCCCCGATCTCCGTGATCATCATGATCGGCATGACGGGCGGAGAGCGCCTCTCCAAGGCGTGGGACCTGGCTATCGGCGGCACGATCGGCGTGCTGGTGGGGGACCTTCTCTTCTACCGGCTGGGCGAGGGCGGTTGGCAGATCGCGCTGATCGTCTCCGGATCGCTCGCGATCGCGTCGTTTTTTACCAAGTCGCAGCTGGCAATTAACCAGGTCGCGATCGGTTCGGTCCTCATTGCCACGATCATGCCGCCGGGCGCGGAGGTCACCGGCATTGATAGGACGCTCGACGCGATCGTCGGCGTCGTGGTCTCGATGGTGACGCTCGCGCTGCTTCCTCAGGCGCCGATGCAGAGCGCGAGGTCGGAGATCTCGAAGGTGATGGGCATTTTGTGCTCGGTGCTTAACGACGTTGCGAACGGGCTGCGCGAGCGCGATCCCGAGATCATCGACGAAGCCTTCGAGGCCATCCGTAGCTCGCAGACGGATATTGACCAGATGGCGTCGGCGGTGAAGTCCGGCAAGGAGTCGATCCGCATTTCCCCGTTCCTGTGGAGCGTGCGCCGTTACATCAATTCGCTCTCGCTGGTCATCCCGCCGGTGGATAACGCGGTCCGCACGACTCGCGTGCTGGCGCGCCGCGCGCACGTGCTGTGCGAGGACGGGGATGCGGTGACGGAGCAGCAGGTGGAGCTCATCGATACGCTCTCGCACATCTGCATGGAGTTCTCCGAGGTCTACGGGGTTGATTCGCGCCGCGCGCAGGCGATTGCCATCCCCCGCATCGTCAACGAGCTGCGCGTGGCGGGCCAGCGCGCGTCGATGGACGCAGTGCCGGAGGATGCGGTGCTCTCGGCGTACGCCATCCTGGCGCAGACGCGCTCGCTCATCGTCGATCTGCTCGAAGTCAGCGGCATGTCTCACGAGTCCGCGGCGTCGGTGCTCGCGCCGACGTCGTCTTCGCCGAAGTACCCGCCCGAGCTTTACGACGAATAGCGTCCAACCGAAGACGTGCGAGAGCCCGGTGGGGAGTGATACCCACCGGGCTCTCGTGAAAGGGTGTGCCGGTTACCTACCGGCGGAGGGGCTTACTTCTTGGTGTTCTTGCCGTCGACGACGCCCTCGACACCGTCGGTGTCGAAGCGCTCCTTGCGCAGCTCCTCGGAGACGCGCTCGGTGTCCTGAACGGTGTCCTTCTCCAGGGAAACCTTCTCCACCGGGACGGAATCCTTGGAGACGTTGACGCGCTCCTCGTGCAGGGTGACGGAAGCTTCCTGCTCGCCGATCTTGCCGTCGTAGTTGGCGCGGTCAGCGTCGGTGATCGGCTCGCGGACAACGCGAACCTCTTCGCGCTCAACCGGGACCTCGACGGTCTCGGTCTCGTTCACGACGTACTTGCGCAGGCGGACCTGGCCGGACTCAACGCGGTCCTTCTGCACGTTCAGCTGCTCCTCGGAGCGGATGATCGCGTCCTTGTCGGTGTCAGCGACGTTCTCGCGGGTGCCGGCAGCAGCGTTTGCGCGAGCGGTCTCGTCGGTGGTCACCTCGCGCTCACCAGCGGCAGCGCCAGCGCCTGCGACGCCTGCAGCACCAGCAGCGGCGCCGGTGCCAGCAGCGGCGTGGCGGCCGGTGTCGTAGGTGGTGACGTCCTTGGTGTCGGTCAGGCCGTAGTGGCGGTAGAACGCATCCTGGTCCTCGGTGGTGAGGTGGCCGTTCTCGTCCAGATCCGGAGCGTCCTCGATGCGGCCCTTCGGGAATGCGAGGTGCAGCTCGCCGTCACGCAGGGTGTGGCCGCGCAGCGGAACGATGGAGGTACCGGCGCCGAACAGGCCGTGGTTCACGGACACGAAGTCCGGCTGGCCGGAGGTGTCGTTGACGTAGACGTCCTTGACGCCGCCGATCTTGTCGCCGTCAACGTCGTATGCGGTGGCGTTTGCCAGATCTTCGATGCGGTTGGTGTTAGCCATGGTGCTGAAAAGCTCCTTCGTGATTCGAGTTCGTTCAGGGGTCTATCTAACTCAGCCCATTGTGCGGACTGTCTCGCTTAGCGACGAAGCCTGCGAGCACTTGGCTCGCGCTTCGCTGCGTTGCGAACAAGAACGAATGTAGAGCGGATTTGAGATTCTCGCTTGAACGGCCGTCTCAGGTCGGCCCGTTCGGGGCAAGTGGAACATATGAACGAATGACGGATTCACGGACCGCCGGTACAATCCCCTGGCCGCTGGCGGTGACCTGCAAGAACGTGACGTTTGGATGACTTGAGGTGCTGTGTGCGCGCTGGGTAAACGTCTCGAAGTGATAACGGCCACCTCAGTATGGGCGTAAAGAAATCGCCTATGTGAGATGTGTCACATCCCAGAATTTGCCCCCATTTTGACGCTCTGGATGTCGCGGAGGTGCCGATAAAAGGTCACCCGCTCCACCGTGCGGGGGCGTACCACCCCGTCGAGCTCGACGGTGATGGCGTCGCCACCGGACTGCAGCGCGCGGCCGGTGAGGACGCGCGAGGAATCCGTCTGACCGGGCGCAACGCCCGCGTTGCGGGTGAGTCCGCGGAGGAGGGGGAGGCGGTGCAACCGCTCTAGTTGCGCCGGTGAGCGCCTGGAGACAGGCCCGGTGGGCACCAGCGGAGTTGTCAGGGCGGAGGATGCAATTCCCGGGGCGCCGGGGGTAGGTACCAGGCGCGCGCCGAACTGCCCGTAGAAGCGCGCGGAGGGCTCGGAGCCGCTGCGGTAGAGGAGCTGCTCCGAGTCGACGACGATCTCGCCGACGTACTCGCTTGCGCCGTCGTCGTGGTAGATCGCGGCTGCCCCCGCGACCACTTCGCCGGTGTCGGTGCGCACGCACGGCGACGGCACGACTGGCCCAGAGGTGGCAAGGGAGATGAGAGCGTCGCGGTCGAGCCCGCTCAATCCCCACGCCACCGCTGCGGGCGAGGAGGGATCGACGGGGAGGTAAGCGATCTCCGTCCATAGGTAGTCGCCGCGCATCATCCGGGTGAGGACGGCGGCGAGCGCCTTGTCGGTGCCGGAGACGACGATGCGCAAGCGCTGGTCGGGCTGCTGCGGCGCAGGCGCCGGCTGGCCAAGGTGCGCGACGTTGGGGGAGGCCTGGATCTCCGCGAGCGACGGAGTGGGGTCTTCCGGCAGGCACTCCTTCGCCGCGGCGTCGAGGAAGCGCAGGTCCTTGCGCGTCGGTACGGCGGGGAGCTGGTGGTGCTCGGCACCGGGGATTGAAGTGGTGGTTGCGCACGCGCAATGGATCAGCCGCATAGGGGTCACGCTACAATAAGCGCGGATTACTGCCTATATAAGGAGTGAAAATGTCCGCCATCGTCATTGTGGGCGCCCAGTGGGGCGACGAGGGCAAGGGGAAGGCCACCGACATTCTCGGCGGCAAGGTTGACTACGTGGTCAAGCCGAATGGCGGCAATAACGCCGGACACACCGTCGTCGTTGGCGGCGAGAAGTACGAGCTGAAACTGCTGCCCGCCGGCGTGCTCAGCGAGAACGCCACCCCGATCCTTGGCAACGGCGTGGTGGTCAACCTCCAGGCGCTGTTTGAGGAGATCGACGGGCTTGAAGCTCGGGGTGCGAACGCCTCGCGCCTGCGCATTTCCGGCAACGCCCACATGGTTGCGCCGTACCACCAGACGCTGGACCGCGTGCAGGAGCGCTTCCTGGGCAAGCGTGCCATCGGCACCACTGGCCGCGGCATCGGCCCCACCTATGCCGACAAGGTGGCGCGCGTGGGATTGCGCGTGCAGGACATCTTTGACGAGTCGATCCTGCGCCAGAAGATCGAGTCCGCGTTGGATGTGAAGAACCAGATGCTGGTGAAGATGTACAACCGCAAGGCCATCGAGGCGGACGAAATCTTCGAGTACTTCATGTCCTACGCCGAGCGCCTTAAGCCGATGGTGATTGACGCCGAGTACACCCTGAACAAGGCACTGGACGAGGGCAAGCACGTGCTCATGGAGGGCGGCCAGGCCACCATGCTGGACGTGGACCACGGCACATACCCGTTTGTCACTTCCTCCAACCCCACTGCCGGCGGCGCGTGTGTGGGTGCGGGCATTGGCCCGACCAAGATCACGGCGTCGCTGGGCATTGTGAAGGCGTACACCACCCGCGTGGGTGCGGGCCCGTTCCCCACGGAGCTGTTTGACAAGTGGGGCGACTACCTGCAGGAAGTCGGCGGTGAGGTCGGCGTGAACACCGGCCGTAAGCGCCGTTGCGGCTGGTACGACTCGGTGGTGGCCCGCTATGCTGCCCGCGTCAACGGCTTCACGGACTTCTTCCTGACCAAGCTGGACGTGCTCACCGGCATCGGCGAGATCCCGATCTGCGTGGCCTACGACGTGGACGGCCAGCGCCTCGACGAAATGCCGCTGACCCAGTCCCAGTTCCACCACGCAGAGCCCATCTTCGAGACCATGCCCGCGTGGGACGAGGACATCACCGGCTGCACCACGTTCGACGAGCTACCGCAGAAGGCGAAGGATTACGTGCTGCGCCTCGAGGAGCTCTCCGGTGCGCCGATGAGCTACATCGGTGTTGGCCCGGGCCGCGACCAGACGATCGTGCGTAACAACGTCATGGAGCGGTAACTCGTCACCGTTTCCCCAGCGCGCCTGTTTGCCCAGGGCAGTGCCGGGACATAAAGTAGGCGCCTATGAATACGGCGAAGCGCTCGAAGGTGCTCATCCTTGGCACGTCCGCGGTGGAGGAGGAGCTTGCAACCTCCTTCCGTCGCCTAGGCTACGAAGCGCAGGTGGGCACGTTTGAGCAGGGCGCGCCGGGTGCGATGACCCCGGACATTACCGTGGCGGGAGAGGGCACGGACCTGGCCAAGCTGCGTGAGCTGGTGGATACCTCGGGCTGCGAGCTTTTCCCCACGGTGGAGGCGTGCCGGATGACCCGCAACCGCGAGGGCGTGCGGCGCACCGCGGCCGAAGAGCTTGGCTTGCCGACGATGGCGTACAAGTTCGTCGACACCGTGGAAGACCTCGAGGCGTGCGCGGAGCAGGTGGGCTACCCGCTGGTGGTCAAGCCAGGCCGCTCCACCGCCGGCGAGGGCCAGTCCGTGGTGCGCGAGTCGAAGGAGCTACGCGCAGCGTTTTCCAAGGCGCAGAGCGTTTCCGAATCCAAGTCGGGTGAGCGCGAGCCGGTAGCGGTGGAGCAGTACATCGACTTTGACTACGAGGTCACTATCCTTACCGTCCGCTCGATTGACCCGGCTACGGGCGCTATGGCCACGTGGTTCTGCGAGCCGATTGGTACCCGCCACGAGCACGGCAAGCTTGTAGAGACGTGGCAGCCGGCGGCGTTGTCCCAGGCCGCGGCTGACAACGCCCGCTCGATCGCAGCGCGCATCAGCGGTGCGATCGCCGGGCGCGGCGTGTACTCCATCGAGCTCTTTGTCGACGGCGACGAGGTCTACTTCTCCCAGGCCACGCCCCGCCCAGACGCGGACGGCCTGCTCACTCGGGGTACCCAGCGTGTGGACCAGTTCGATCTGCATGCGCGCGCGACCGCAGGTTTGCCTATCGACGTCACGCTCACCTCCCCCGGCGCCGCCGCCTTCCTCCACGGCGTGAACCCCACCACCGCACAGATTGCGCAGGCGATGGCTGTCGACGAGGTGACGGTTGAGGTTCACGAAGACGCCGTAATGGTGCTTGCCACCGCGGACACGATCGACGAGGCCCACGAGCGCGCCGCAGAGGCAGCGAAGCAGTTGGAAGTGGAGCGGTAGCTCGCGCATTTGTGGAGTGTTCCGCGAGGGGCGGTGGCACTCGATTCCCTCGCTGTTCCCACTAAAGGGGGCATTCCAAGTGGCTAAGTCAAAAATTCTTGGCAACATTTAAGTTCGAACAGTCTTCGGATATTGAACGTTCGTCTAGAAAAATTGGTATTGCTACATTTGTGTATCTATGGGGGCTCACATTGACCGTGCCAGTTGGCGATGGTGGCAGTTAGGCTGGGGGTATAGAGAACGCCAAAGCGGGCTATATTTTTCTTTCGGGTGAACGAGAGGGGTTTACCCAGTCGAACAATATCGCAATGTTTGCTGAGTGCTTTGCTGAGTTTTTTGGGGGTACTCGACCTTGGTAATAGCCGAAAGGGATCTTGCTCGTGGACCTTTGGTATAGACGTGTCCCTGCCCCAAAAATGCAGCTCAATGATGAATGTTGCCCTTTTGTCGGTAATTGAACGTCCAAATAATTGCACCTTAGAGCCTGGACGTCCGGTGGGGGACATCTGGACCTAGCACGGGTGTTTTTCACTAGATTGACAGGTGTGAAAGTCTGCGTGGCGTTTTCCGCTGTGAGCTGACACGGGAGTTGTGCCTACGCACTCTCTGACTTTCTAGTTGTTCAGAACATCTTCGTGGAAGGAAGATTTCACAGTATGAAGAAGCACAATGTTGCCCGCCGCCGCGGGACGTCGATCGCGGCAGCAGCGCTTTCGCTTGCGCTTGTCGCTCCATTTGCGCAGCCGGTCGCTGCACCGAACACCGTTCAGGTGGCTCAGGCCGCCGACATTATCGACGCCGACGGTAACTACATTCCGGCGGATGCTGGGCGAATCAATGACAATGGACAATCAGAGGGCCTCCGATACGCTGGTCTCATTCCAGAGTTCGTGGACGCGCAGCAAAATAACCCGCAGTACGTCTTCCAAGTTCCTCATAGGCATACGGTTGATTGGAATGGTGGGAAAGCTCCCGAGGGGGACCTTGACACGAGCAGCCAGTTCATCCGTTTCCGCGACGAGAACCTCTACTCCCAGATCGACCGCATCGAATTGGTTGGTTACAATGGCGACCCACAGGGGTCATTTACCAAGCGTGACCCCAACGGCTCAGAGTGGGGCTTGAAGTTTGCTGATACCCCCAATTTCCCGGGCGCTGCAGGACGTGTGTACGCCTCGTATATTCAGATTTTCCTGAAGGACGGCAAGGCGATTTCCGAACTCGACTTGCCGAGTGAAGGTTCGCAGGTTGACTACTACTGGATCCGCGAAGATGGTCGAATTTTCAACACCTCCGTCCAGCACGTGAATATGATTGATCCGGAGCGGCTTGCTCAGGAAGCTGGTGTCCCTTCCGAAACCTTTGAAGGCGACAATGCGAACATTTTCCAACGAGGTCTTGCCAAGCAGCTGAAGTACGATCAGGACAACCGAACCATTAAGTCCACCACTACGGCATCGTTTATGGACGGCGGATATTCCGCAAACGGATATTGGAACTGGATTTTTAACGAGCAGATCAGCCCCGATGTTGCTAAATACGTCACCGACGTGACGATCTACAAGTCTGACGAGGAAGGTAATCCACTTCAGGGTGCGACGAAGTGGAAGGTGGACTTCGATAAGGAAACTGGTTTCGCGACCACCGCCAATCGCCCTGAACTGTCCTATCTCCCACACGAGCCCGGTATTGACGCGCAAACTAAAGACGCTGTGTGGAGGGGTGTGGACAACACCTTCGGATTTGGTATGAACGCTTTCGGAAGCTATACGATCGCGTACCAGCTTGAAGAGGGCGCAGAGAATCTCGCCAACTCGTCGGACGGCAAACGCATCGACACCACCTCCTGGATCTCGGTGGACTTTACGGACAAGTGGCCTAAGGCCCTGCCGAACGACAAAAAGCAAGACGGCGGTGCTAAGCCGACGCTGCTGAAGAACACGCTGAAGTCCGACTTCCTCAACATCGCGGATTCCGATGGGGATGGGCTCACCGACGACTACGAGCGTGACTTGGGTACCGACCCGTCGGCTGCGGATACCGACGGCGATGGTGTCCGCGACGATGTCGAGGTTCTTACCGATGACACCGATCCGGTAGACGCGAAGTCCTTCCTCCCTGCCGCTCCGCAGCCGTCTAAGAAGGAAGTTCCTCTCAATCCCGAATCTTTGTCGGGCACCATTAAGCGTGAGCAGGATAAGGACACTCAGGGCAAGGACATCCCGCTGCTTGATGTCACGAATGCTGACGCCGCACCGGTCAAGATTGTGGCTGTGCCGACTGGCAAGCTGGGCGAAGACGAAGACGGCAACCTGAACTATGAGGATGCTGACGCTATTGCCGTTGCGTCGCTTGATGACGCCGCCGCCATCGAAAAGGGCGAGTTCAAATCCGGCAAGCTTGAACTGCAAGACGGTACGGAGTACACCCTTGTTGCGGAGTCCCCGAATGGCGAGCGCACCAAGGGTGGCGCTTTCAAGGCAACCTCGAATGCCCCGACCGAAGCAACCGAGACCCCGTCCATCGAGCCGGTAAAGGCTGATGACACCAAGGTCACTGTCACGGCTCCTGCAGGCAGCGAGGTGAAGGTAACCCTGCCGTCTGGTAAGGAAGTCACCGCTACTGAGGATGCGGACAAGCCGGGCACCTTCACTGCAGATATTCCTGCGGGCGAAGAACTCAAGGCCGATGATGAGATTAAGGCCGTGGCAACTGAGGATGGTAAGAAGCCGTCGGAGCCGGCAACCGTAACGGTTGAGGCTGCGGACGCATCTGAGCCGGAGACCCCAACCGACCCTGAGGCCGATAAGACCTACGGCGTTGACTACCCGGCACTGCAGAACCTTGCCGTGGACGGCGAGAACACCACTGCTACGGCTTCTCCGAAGCTGACTCTCAACGGTGAGCCCGTGGATACCTTGCCTGAGGGATCTAAGTTCACGGCAGATACCACCAACGCCCCTGAGGGCACAAAGGTGACCTTCGATGAGAATGGTGTTGCAACCATCACCGTTCCGAAGCAGGAACCGGGTGTCCCGGCTCAGGTCTTTGAGCTGCCGGTTACCGCCACTATCGACGGCGAAGAGTTCACCGACACCATCGTTGTTCAGGTACCAGCTGGTGATGAGAAGCCGGCTGCTAAGGATCTGGTCGTTGACAAGATTCAAGGTCAAGAGGCTTGGTCCGATGAGGCCATCGACCCGATTCAGGTTTCTGCCAAGACGGCTGACGATGCGGAGCTGTCCAACCCCACGTACGAGCTCGTTGGTGCACCTGAGGGAATCACCATCGATGAAAACGGCAAGATCACCGGTACCCCTGCTTATAACAAGGACACCGCTGACATTGTGACCGAGGACGGCGAGGCCGTCTACAACGTGACCGTCAAGGTCACCGATGGTGACAGCACCGGTACCCAGACCTTCCCGCTCGTGATCAAGGACGCCTCCGCGGACTCCGATAAGGATGGTCTGACGGACAAGGAAGAAGCCGAGAAGGGTACTGATCCGAAGAAGGCCGACACCGATGGTGATGGTCTGACCGATAAGGAAGAGGTTGACGGCTCCAAGAACAACGGCGAGCCGACCGATCCGACTAATGCCGACAGTGATGAAGATGGCGTTAACGACGGCGACGAGGTCAACAACCAGGATGCCAACGGTAACCCTGCCCCCACCAATCCGAACGATGCGAATGATAAGCCAGCAGGTCCGCAGGTAGCTGTCGACGAGTCCTCCAAGACCCCGGTGGAGCCGACTGCCAATGAGCAGTCGACCGGTGTGAAGGTGGAGAATCCGACGGGTAAGACCACGGTGACCGCCAAGGATGAGGACGGTAAGGGTGTTCCTGCCAAGATTGACCCGGCAACCGGTGAGATTGTCGTTACGCCGGGTGAGGGTGTTGATGGTCCGATTACCGTGACTGTTGAGGATCCGTCCCTGGATGAGCCGGCAACAGTTGAGGTACCGGTTCAGGGCCACGAGAAAGGCCAGGATGATAACAACTCTGAGCCTGCGAAGGACTCTGATGGTGACGGTGTCTCCGATGAGCAGGAAGTCAAGGACGGTACCGATCCGAACGAGGCTGACTCTGATGGTGATGGCCTGACCGACGGTGAGGAGAAGCAGCGCGGTACTGATCCGAACAAGGCTGATTCCGACGGTGACGGCGTCAACGATGGCGATGAGGTCACCGATGGCACCGACCCGTTGAAGGCTGACACCGATGGTGATGGTCTGAGCGACGGCGAGGAGAAGGAGCAGGGTACTGATCCTCTTAAGGCCGATACCGATGGCGATGGCCTGAGTGATAAGGAAGAGCTCGACGGTTCTAAGAACACTAAGTACGACAACAAGCCGACGGATCCGACTAAGGCGGATTCCGATGGTGATGGTCTGACTGACCGTACTGAGATTGAGATTGGTACCAACCCGAATGAGGCCGATACTGACGGTGACGGTGTCAATGATGGTGATGAGGTCAAGGCCGGCACTAACCCGATCGTGAAGGATGAGACTCCTGAAGAGCCTGCCAAGGACTCCGATGGCGATGGTGTTACCGATGAGCAGGAGGAAGCTGACGGTACTGATCCGAACCAGGCTGACTCCGATGGTGATGGCCTGACTGATGGTGAGGAGAAGGAGCGCGGTACCGATCCGAACAAGGCTGATACCGATGGCGACGGTGTCGATGACGCCCAGGAGATTGAGGACGGCACCGACCCGCTGAAGGCTGATTCTGATGGTGATGGCGTGAATGACGGTGAGGAAAAGGGGAAGGGTACTGATCCTCTCAAGGCCGATACCGATGGCGATGGCCTGAGTGATAAGGAAGAGCTCGACGGTTCTAAGAACACTAAGTACGACAACAAGCCAACGGATCCGACTAAGGCGGATTCCGATGGTGATGGTCTGACTGACCGTACTGAGATTGAGATTGGTACCAACCCGAACGTGGCGGATACTGACGGTGACGGCGTCAATGATGGTGATGAGGTCAAGGCCGGCACTAACCCGATCGTGAAGGATGAGACTCCTGAAGAGCCTGCCAAGGACTCTGATGGTGACGGTGTCTCCGATGAGCAAGAGGCAGCTGACGGTACTGATCCGAACAAGGCCGACTCCGACGGTGACGGCCTGAGCGACGGTGAGGAGAAGGAGCGCGGTACCGATCCGACGAAGGCCGACTCTGACGGTGATGGTGTCGAGGATGGCCAGGAGGTTACCGATGGCACCGACCCGCTGAAGGCTGATACTGACGGTGACGGCCTGAACGACGGTGAAGAAAAGGGGCTTGGTTCTGATCCGACCAAGGCTGACACCGACGGTGACGGTCTGACTGACGCCAAGGAAAAGGAGCTGGGTACCGATCCGACCAAGGCTGATACCGACGGTGATGGCCTTTCCGATAAGGAAGAGCTGGACGGTTCGAAGAACACCGAGTATGACAACAAGCCGACGGATCCGCTCAAGGCCGACTCCGATGGTGACGGCCTGACTGACCGTACCGAGATTGAGATTGGCACCAACCCGAATGCGGCTGATACCGATGGTGACGGCGTCAACGACGGTGACGAGGTCAAGGCCGGCACCAACCCGACCGCTAAGGACGAGGATGCTCCTGAGGAGCCGAAGGTTTCCGTCGACGGTGCTGATAAGCCGAACACCGTTGAGCCGACTGCCAATGAGCAGTCGACCGGTGTGAAGGTGGAGAATCCGACGGGTAAGACCACGGTGACCGCCAAGGATGAGGACGGTAAGGGTGTTCCTGCCAAGATTGACCCGGCAACCGGCGAGATTCTCGTTACCCCGGGTGAGGGTGTTGATGGTCCGATTACCGTGACTGTTGAGGATCCGTCCCTGGATGAGCCGGCAACAGTTGAGGTACCGGTTCAGGGCCACGAGAAAGGCCAGGATGATAACAACTCTGAGCCTGCGAAGGACTCTGATGGTGACGGTGTCTCCGATGAGCAGGAAGTCAAGGACGGTACCGATCCGAACGAGGCTGACTCTGATGGTGATGGCCTGACCGACGGTGAGGAGAAGCAGCGCGGTACTGATCCGAACAAGGCTGATTCCGACGGTGACGGCGTCAACGATGGCGATGAGGTCACCGATGGCACCGACCCGTTGAAGGCTGACACCGATGGTGATGGTCTGAGCGACGGCGAGGAGAAGGAGCAGGGTACTGATCCTCTTAAGGCCGATACCGATGGCGATGGCCTGAGTGATAAGGAAGAGCTCGACGGTTCTAAGAACACTAAGTACGACAACAAGCCGACGGATCCGACTAAGGCGGATTCCGATGGTGATGGTCTGACTGACCGTACTGAGATTGAGATTGGTACCAACCCGAATGAGGCCGATACTGACGGTGACGGTGTCAATGATGGTGATGAGGTCAAGGCCGGCACTAACCCGATCGTGAAGGATGAGACTCCTGAAGAGCCTGCCAAGGACTCCGATGGCGATGGTGTTACCGATGAGCAGGAGGAAGCTGACGGTACTGATCCGAACCAGGCTGACTCCGATGGTGATGGCCTGACTGATGGTGAGGAGAAGGAGCGCGGTACCGATCCGAACAAGGCTGATACCGATGGCGACGGTGTCGATGACGCCCAGGAGATTGAGGACGGCACCGACCCGCTGAAGGCTGATTCTGATGGTGATGGCGTGAATGACGGTGAGGAAAAGGGGAAGGGTACTGATCCTCTCAAGGCCGATACCGATGGCGATGGCCTGAGTGATAAGGAAGAGCTCGACGGTTCTAAGAACACTAAGTACGACAACAAGCCAACGGATCCGACTAAGGCGGATTCCGATGGTGATGGTCTGACTGACCGTACTGAGATTGAGATTGGTACCAACCCGAACGTGGCGGATACTGACGGTGACGGCGTCAATGATGGTGATGAGGTCAAGGCCGGCACTAACCCGATCGTGAAGGATGAGACTCCTGAAGAGCCTGCCAAGGACTCTGATGGTGACGGTGTCTCCGATGAGCAAGAGGCAGCTGACGGTACTGATCCGAACAAGGCCGACTCCGACGGTGACGGCCTGAGCGACGGTGAGGAGAAGGAGCGCGGTACCGATCCGACGAAGGCCGACTCTGACGGTGATGGTGTCGAGGATGGCCAGGAGGTTACCGATGGCACCGACCCGCTGAAGGCTGATACTGACGGTGACGGCCTGAACGACGGTGAAGAAAAGGGGCTTGGTTCTGATCCGACCAAGGCTGACACCGACGGTGACGGTCTGACTGACGCCAAGGAAAAGGAGCTGGGTACCGATCCGACCAAGGCTGATACCGACGGTGATGGCCTTTCCGATAAGGAAGAGCTGGACGGTTCGAAGAACACCGAGTATGACAACAAGCCGACGGATCCGCTCAAGGCCGACTCCGATGGTGACGGCCTGACTGACCGTACCGAGATTGAGATTGGCACCAACCCGAATGCGGCTGATACCGATGGTGACGGCGTCAACGACGGTGACGAGGTCAAGGCCGGCACCAACCCGACCGCTAAGGACGAGGATGCTCCTGAGGAGCCGAAGGTTTCCGTCGACGGTGCTGATAAGCCGAACACCGTTGAGCCGACTGCCAATGAGCAGTCGACCGGTGTGAAGGTGGAGAATCCGACGGGTAAGACCACGGTGACCGCCAAGGATGAGGACGGTAAGGGTGTTCCTGCCAAGATTGACCCGGCAACCGGCGAGATTCTCGTTACCCCGGGTGAGGGTGTTGATGGTCCGATTACCGTGACTGTTGAGGATCCGTCCCTGGATGAGCCGGCAACAGTTGAGGTACCGGTTCAGGGCCACGAGAAGGACCGGGACGATAGCGACTCCGAGAGCACTGGCGGCACCCCGACCGACCCGACCGATGAGTCGGAGAAGGATTCTGATGGTGATGGTGTTTCCGATGAGCAGGAGGCAGCTGACGGTACTGACCCGGCCAAGGCCGACTCCGATGGTGATGGCCTGACTGATGGTGAGGAGAAGGAGCGCGGCACCGATCCGACCAAGGCTGATTCTGACGACGATGGCGTCAACGATGGTGATGAGGTCACCGATGGCACCGACCCGTTGAAGGCTGACACCGATGGTGATGGTCTGAGCGACGGCGAGGAGAAGGAGAAGGGTACTGATCCTCTCAAGGCCGATACCGACGGTGATGGCCTTTCCGATAAGCAGGAGCTGGATGGTTCCGAGAACGGTGAGTACAACAATGAGCCGACGGATCCGACCAAGGCTGACTCTGATGGTGATGGTCTGACTGACCGTACTGAGATTGAGATCGGTACCAACCCGAATGAGGCTGATACCGACGGTGACGGCGTCAACGATGGTGACGAGGTTAAGGCCGGCACCAACCCGACCGCCGCAAACGAAACCCCGGAGGAGCCTGCGAAGGACTCCGATGGCGATGGTGTCTCCGATGAGCAGGAAGCTGCTGACGGCACCGACCCGACCAAGGCTGACTCCGATGGTGATGGTCTGAGTGATGGTGAGGAGAAGGATCGCGGTACCGATCCGAACAAGGCCGATTCCGATGACGACGGAGTCGAGGATGGCCAGGAGGTCAAGAATGGCACCGACCCGTTGAAGGCTGACACCGATGGTGATGGCCTGACTGACGCCAAGGAAAAGGAGCTTGGTACTGATCCTCTCAAGGCTGATACCGACGGTGATGGCCTTTCCGATAAGCAGGAGCTGGATGGTTCCGAGAACGGTAAGTACGACAACCAGCCGACGGATCCGACCAAGGCTGACTCTGATGGTGATGGTCTGACTGACCGTACCGAGATTGAGATTGGCACCAACCCGAATGCGGCTGATACCGACGGCGACAACACCAACGACGGTGACGAAGTCAAGGCCGGCACCAACCCGACCGCTAAGGACGAAGATGGTGCCGAGCAGCCGAAGGTTTCCGTCGTTGGAACCGGTGAGCCCAACACCGTCGAGCCGACTGATGATGAGCAGTCGACCGGTGTGAAGGTAGAGAATCCGACGGGTAAGACCACGGTGACCGCCAAGGATGAGGACGGTAAGGGTGTTCCGGTCAAGATTGACCCGGAGACCGGTGAAGTCCTCGTGACGCCGGGTGAGGGCGTTGATGGTCCGATTACCGTGACTGTTGAGGATCCGTCCCTGGATGAGCCGGCAACAGTTGAGGTACCGGTTTTGGGCCACGCTGCGGGTATCGACGACAACGAGTCCGAGGATCCAACTGATACGACTACCACGACGCCGGCTCCGCAGGGTCCGGCTGATCCGGGTAAGTGTGCGGCTTCTGCTGTCGGCTTTGGATTGCCGCTGCTGGCGCTGATTCCGATTGGTTTGGCAACGCAGGTGTCTATCCCGGGTATCTCTGAGTTCGTGGAGAATATCTCGAAGGATATTGAGCGTGCGAATGCGCAGATTCAGCGCAACTTGGGCACGTTCAACCCGCAGACTGCGCAGGCACTGTCGCAGATGAATGAGCAGCTGCGGAAGGCAGGTTTCGATTTGGCTACCGTTGGCGCGGGTATCGCGGTGGTTGCTGCTGGTATTTTGGCTGGCACGATCATTTACGACAACTGTGCTCCTGGTGGTCCGAAGAGCTCGGTGAAGGTTGATTCTTTGCAGGGTTCTTCGGGTAAGACCTGGAACTCCTCCAAGAAGGACGAGAAGTAACACGAACTCTCGTCGGTCCACCCTGGGCTGAGTGAAAAACTGCGTCCGACTCCGGTCGGGCGCAGTTTTTGTGTCCCACGCCTCCCTCGCCACACCCGTTCCGGGGTAGTAGGGGAACTCTTAGTAAGAGTTTATGGATACGTCCCTCACCAGCGATCTTGGACACCCGTAGAAACTAATCTGTATCCCGCCCAATATCAACGTGGGCCAGGCTGAACGAACGTCTTGACCGCCCGCTTAAAGCGCTTTAACCAGCGGACATAACACCGATGGAAATAACTCCGCTCTGCAATACGAAAATAATTCGAGCGTTTGTATTGTGTTTGCTATTGAAGGGTAGGGAGTTTCGAATGTTAAGAGTATCGCTCACCTATCAATGAGATTGCATGACTGTAACTCAGGCCTTCATCTTCCCTTCGATCGTGTTCACCGCATAAACATGCAGGCCAAAGCTTCTCGACGCCCCGTTTTCCCCATTCAATCGTCCAAGATAGAGATCCTGAGAGGGTTGGAGTTAGCTGGGCAAGACCCGGACATGTGACAGGTGTTCTTCACTAGACTGGCAAGTGTGAAAGTCGGCGTGGAATTGCCGTTTATCCGCTGGCGCGGCTATCAGGCTCACGCTCCTTCGGACTTTCCCTCCTTTGTCCAGAACATCTTCGTGGAAGGAAGATTTCACAGTATGAAGAAGCACAATGTTGCCCGCCGCCGCGGGACGTCGATTGCGGCAGCAGCGCTTTCGCTTGCGCTTGTCGCTCCATTCGCGCAGCCGATCGCTGCACCGACTACCGTTCAGATGGCGCAAGCGGCTGAAATTACCGACGCCGAGGGTAACTACATTCCGGCGGCTTCCGGGCGAATCAATGACAACGGTGAGGAGGACGGCCTTCTCTATGCCGGCCTTGTGCCCGAGTTTACCAATGCACAGCAAAACAACCCGCAGTACGTCTTCAAGGTTCCGCATCTAAGGAAGGCGATTTGGAATACCGGTAAGACCCCGGAGGGGGATACGGATGCGAACGGCCAGTACATCCGATTCCGTGATGAGGCCCTCTACTCCCAGATCGCCCGCATTGAGCTGGTGGGTGAGAATGGTGACCAACAGGGTTCATTTACCAAGCGTGATCCGAAGGGCTCTGAGTGGGGACTGAAGTTCGAAAACACTAGGAACTTTCCTGGCGCATCTGGTGTCCCGTATGCTTCTTATATTCAGATCTTCTTGAAGAATGGCAAGAAGATTGAGGATCTTGGTCTCCCGGCAGAGGGTTCGCAGGTTGACTACTACTGGGTCCGCAAGGATGGTCGAATCTTCAATAACTCTGTGCAGCACGTGAACCTCGTTAGCAAGAGTCAGCTTGCGGGGAAGAATGGCATTCCCTCAAGCACTTTCGAGGGCACCGGAGAGAGTGTGTTCGGCAACAACGGTATCACTAAGCAGCTGAAGTACGACCAGGAGAACAGGTCTATCAAGTCCACCGCCACCGGCACGTTCTCGTTCTTTGATTACTCTGGCAACAGCTACTGGAACTGGATTCTTAACGAGTACATCAGCCCTGATGTAGCGAAGCACATCACCGACGTCACGGTCTACAAGTCTGATATGGAAGGCAATCCACTTAAGGGCGCGAAGAAGTGGAAGATGGACTTCGACAAGGAGACAGGGCTCGCAACTACCGCAACTCGCCCCGAACTGTCCTACGTCCCACACGGGACCGACATTGACGCAAAGACTAAGGACCAAGTGTGGGCCAACACGAGCAACATCGTGGGTTTCCCGTCTAACGCCACCGGCAGCTTTACCATCGAGTACCAGCTTGAGAAGGGGGCCGAAAACCTTGCCAACTCCCCGTACGGTAAGCGTATCGACACCACCTCCTGGATCTCGGTGGACTTTACGGACAAGTGGCCTAAGACCCTGCCGAACGACAAAAAGCAAGACGGCGGTGCTGAGCCGACGCTGCTGAGGAACACGCTCAAGTCCGACTTCCTCAACATTGCGGATTCCGATGGGGATGGGCTCACTAACGACTACGAGCGTGAACTTGGTACCGACTCGTCGGCTGTAGACACTGACGGCGATGGTATTCGCGACGATGTCGAGGTCCTTACCGATGGCACCGATCCGGTAGACGCGAAGTCCTTCAAGCCTGCTGCTCCGAAGCCGGATAAGAAGGAAGTTCCTCTCAATCCTGAATCTTTGTCGGGCACCATTACCCGCGAGCAGGATAAGGACACTCAGGGCAAGGACATCCCGCTCCTTGGCATCACGAATGCTGACGCCGCACCGGTCAAGATTGTCGCTGTGCCGACTGAAAAGCTGGACAAAGACGATGAAGGCAACCCTACCTATAAGACTGATGACGCTATTGCCGTTGCATCGCTTGACGACGCCGCCGCCATCGAAAAGGGCGAGTTCAAATCCGGCAAGCTTAAGCTCGAGGACGGTACGGAGTACACCCTCGTTGCGGAGTCCCCGAATGGCGAGCGCACCAAGGGTGGTGCTTTCAAAGCGACCGATGCTCCGACTGAGACTCCGGCTCCGTCGATTACCACTGGTTCTGAGAAGGATCAGGTTCCGGCTGATGGTTCGGAGAAGACCTTGGATGACAAGGTCAAGGATCCGACTGATGGCATGACTGGTGAGGTCCAGGACAAGGACGGCAAGCCGATTGATGGTGCCAAGGTTGAGGTTGATCCGACCACTGGTGGCATCAAGGTGACGGTGCCGGAGGGTACTGGCGCGCAGGATGCCAAGGTTGTTGTCAAGGACAAGGATGGCAAGCCGGTTGGTGATCCGATTGGTGTGACGATCACCAAGCCGAAGGGCGAGACTGAGACTCCGGCTCCGTCGATTACCACTGGTTCTGAGAAGGATCAGGTTCCGGCTGATGGTTCGGAGAAGACCTTGGATGACAAGGTCAAGGATCCGACTGATGGCATGACTGGTGAGGTCCAGGACAAGGACGGCAAGCCGATTGATGGTGCCAAGGTTGAGGTTGATCCGACCACTGGTGGCATCAAGGTGACGGTGCCGGAGGGTACTGGCGCGCAGGATGCCAAGGTTGTTGTCAAGGACAAGGATGGCAAGCCGGTTGGTGATCCGATTGGTGTGACGATCACCAAGCCGAAGGGCGAGACTGAGACTCCGGCTCCGTCGATTACCACTGGTTCTGAGAAGGATCAGGTTCCGGCTGATGGTTCGGAGAAGACCTTGGATGACAAGGTCAAGGATCCGACTGATGGCATGACTGGTGAGGTCCAGGACAAGGACGGCAAGCCGATTGATGGTGCCAAGGTTGAGGTTGATCCGACCACTGGTGGCATCAAGGTGACGGTGCCGGAGGGTACTGGCGCGCAGGATGCCAAGGTTGTTGTCAAGGACAAGGATGGCAAGCCGGTTGGTGATCCGATTGGTGTGACGATCACCAAGCCGAAGGGTGACTCCGGTGAGCCGTCGAAGCCGACCGACCCGACCGGTACTCCGGCCCCGCAGGAGCCGGCGATCGATAAGGGTAAGTGTGCGGCTTCTGCTGTGGGCTTCGGTCTGCCGCTGCTGGCGCTGATCCCGGTTGGTCTGGCAACGCAGATGTCCATCCCGGGTGTCTCCGAGTTCGTCGAGAACGTCTCGAAGGATCTGGAGCGTGCGAATGCGCAGATCCAGCAGAACCTGGGTATGTTCAACCCGCAGACTGCGCAGGCACTGTCGCAGATGAATGAGCAGCTGCGTAAGGCAGGTTTTGACCTGGCTTCCTTGGGTGCTGGTATCGCGGTGATTGCTGCTGGCATTATTGCTGGCACGATCATCTACGACAACTGTGCTCCTGGTGGTCTTGGTGGTAGTTCCGTCAAGCTGGATGGTTCCTCTAAGTAGCCATCCCCAACGCGGTTAACACCGCGTAAGCACCGCACCGGCGCAACGCCCCACAGGTAGGGGTGTTGCGCCGGTGCTTTTGCGTCTGTAGGGGGAGGGGGAGTGCTCGCAACCACACTCAAACGCGGGTAACTCGGGGCCAACTAGTCTTACCTTTACCGGTACAATGGATCGCGTTTACTGGCATCTCGAACCAGGCCGTGAAACGCCTGGACACGAAAGGCGGAACCCATGGCTCAAGGCCACTCCCTGCTTCTTACCGCGGCCAACTGCACGCTGGAAGACGTCGACGTTGACGCACTCGCAGCCCAGTTGAATGTGCGCCCCGCGCGCGTCGAGGGCGAGACCCTCGCCGAGGCGTACGCGCAGGAGCTGCTCGCGGACGGCGACGCGCTCATCCTGGGTAGCGGCGACTACACCTTCGACGCAGAGGTCGCCGCAGCGTACGGCGTGCCGGTCGTGCTGGTCACGCCCACGCCGGAAAAGACCGGGCACGTTGAGGGTGTGCTGGGTGAGAAGGGGGCGGTGCTCGCGGGCGTCGTGAAGCAAGGAGCCCTTGACGCGGACTCCCTGAAGGTGGACGCGGCGGCTGAGCCCGTGATGAGCGCCGAGGTGTTTGAGTCTTGGCTGATTGGTCGCGCGAAGGAGAAGCAGGCGCACATCGTGCTGCCCGAGGGCGACGATGACCGCATCCTGCAGGCCGCGCACCAGCTGCTGGCCAAGGATGTGGCGAAGCTGACCATCCTGGGTGACCCGGCGGACATTGAGCGCCGCGCAAACGAGCAGGGCCTGGACCTGGCCAAGGCGCAGGTGATCAACCACCTCGAGTCCGAGCTGCGCGAAGAGTTCGCGGCTGATTTTGCGGAGCTGCGCAAGAAGAAGGGCATCACGCTCGAGCAGGCTCGGGAGACGATGGAGGACATCTCCTACTTCGCCACCATGATGGTGCACAAGGGCATGGCGGACGGCATGGTCTCCGGTGCCGCGCACACCACGGCGCACACCATTAAGCCGTCCTTCCAGATCATCAAGACCGCACCGGGCGCATCCGTGGTCTCCTCCATCTTCCTCATGGTCATGCGCGGCCGCCTCTGGGCATTCGGCGACTGCGCCGTGAACCCGAACCCGACCGCGGAGCAGATCGGCGAGATCGCCGCGGTCTCCGCGAAGACCGCTTCGCAGTTTGGCATCGACCCGAAGGTCGCGCTGCTGTCCTACTCCACCGGCACCTCCGGCTCGGGCCCGGACGTGGACCGCGCTGTCGCCGCGCTTGAGGCAGCCAAGGGCGCGGACGCGGACCTGGTCGTGGACGGGCCGCTGCAGTTCGACGCAGCGTGCGACCCGGGCGTGGGCAAGAAGAAGGCCCCGGACTCCCCGGTGGCGGGCCAGGCGAACGTGTTCATCTTCCCCGACCTGGAGGCGGGCAATGCCGGCTACAAGATCGCACAGCGCACCGGCGGCGCCCTCGCCGTCGGCCCCGTGCTGCAGGGCCTGAACAAGCCGGTCAACGACCTGTCCCGAGGCGCGACCGTGCCGGACATTGTCAACACCGTCGCAATCACCGCTATCCAGGCAGGAGCAAAGTAAATGGCATACGCACTGGTTATTAACTCTGGCTCGTCCTCCATCAAGTTCCAGGTCGTGGACCCGGAATCCAGCGCCTCGGACGACCCGTTCGTGTCCGGCCTGGTCGAGCAGATCGGCGAGCCGCAAGGCCGCATCACCATCAAGCACAACGGCCAGAAGTACGTGGTGCAGCGCGCCATCCCCAACCACAAGGTGGGACTGGAAGAGAGCTTCGGCCTGCTGGAGAAGAAGGGCATCGGCCCGACCCAGATTGACATCCAGGCTGTCGGCCACCGTGTTGTCCACGGCGGCATGGTCTTCTCCCAGCCGGAGCTGATCGTGGACCAGGTCGTGGAGATGATCCGTGACCTCATTCCGCTCGCCCCGCTGCACAACCCCGCGAATATCGACGGCATTGAGGTCGCCCGCGAGCTGCTGCCGGACATCCCGCACGTGGCCGTGTTTGATACCGGCTTCTTCCGCAACCTGCCGCCGGCCGCCGCGCTCTACGCCATCAACGCGGAGATTGCAGAGAAGAACCAGATCCGCCGCTACGGGTTCCACGGCACCTCGCACGAGTTCGTTTCCGAGCAGGTTCCCGCCCTGATCGAGCGCGACCCGCTGCACACCCGCCAGATCGTCCTGCACCTGGGCAACGGCGCGTCCTGCTCCGCAGTGGAAAATGGCCACGCGATCGACACGTCGATGGGACTTACCCCGCTGGCCGGCCTGGTCATGGGCACTCGCTCCGGCGACATCGACCCGGGCATCATCTTCCACCTGGTCCGCCAGGGCAACATGAGCATCGACGAGATTGACAACCTGCTCAACCGCCAGTCCGGTGTGAAGGGCCTGTCCGGCGTGAACGACTTCCGCGAGCTGCGCACGATGATTGATGAGGAGAACGGCGACGCCTGGCTGGCGTACAACGTGTACATCCACCAGCTGCGCCGCTACATCGGCTCCTACATGATCGCCCTCGGCCGCGTCGACGCGATCACGTTCACCGCCGGCGTGGGCGAAAACGACCAGCACGTCCGCATGGACGCCCTGGACAACATGGAGATGTACGGCATCAAGGTCGACCCGGAGCGCAACGCGCAGCCTAACGACGGACCGCGCATCATCTCTACCGACGACTCCAAGGTGAAGGTCCTGGTGGTCCCCACCAACGAGGAGCTGGCGATCGCGCAGAAGGCATCCGCGATTGCGAAGCAGATGGCGTAAATCGCCCCTCCACTGAAGCCGCGGCCCCGTGTTGGGTCGCGGCTTCTTGCATCGCAAAACCCTGCCGGTAAAGTAAAGGGCACTTAGGCTTTTCCTGGAACATCCATAACGTTTTCCAGGAAAGCGGTCGGTCCCCGCCGTGCGCGGGCAAACACAGGAGGAGCGGCCATGGGCACGCACAGCTCGTCACGTCGTCGGGGCGCCTCGCTCGCCGCGTGCGCATTCGGACTCACACTCGCGCTCTCGGGCGTCCAACCCATCGCCGCGCAGCACACACTCCCCGTCGCCCACGCTGCGCCCCGCACTACCGTGCACTGGGACACGCTGCGTCCCGCATTCGGCGAGTCCGCGACCGCACCCGCCTCCGTGCGCGCACTCGGCCTGTTCGGCCGCGCGGTCGAGCCCACATCCTGGGCACTTAGCGAAGGGTTCGAGGTCCCTGAGGGCTGGAGCATCGAGCTTGACGACGCCGGCGCGGTCACCGCCCAACCACCCACCCCATTCACCGAGGACGCTATCGACGAGTTCGACGTCCCCGTCCAAGTGACGTTTGCGGACGGCACCTCCGGCGAATTTTCCGCACACGTGGAACTAGCCGACGAGCCCTACCTCATCGCCCCCGGCGACAAGACCTACTGGTCCGGACGCCTCATCCTGCCCCTCTACCTGCGAGCGGTGAATGTGCCGCTCGGCTCCAAGCTGGTGCTCGACGGGCTTCCCGACGGGCTGTGGACCACCATCCAGGCCCCCGGTCTCAAGCGCAGCCAGTACTTCTACGTCAACGGCCGCCCGGAGGGCACGGGCGAGTACCCGGTGACCCTGCGCGTGGTGGACCGCCACGGCGAGCCGGTGGAAAACGCCGCCGGCCCACTGGAAACCGAATTCACCATCACCTTCCGCGACCCGACCGACCTGGAGCCGCTGGAAGCTGACCTGGCCGATGCACCGGCGGAACCGGTTGCCGCTGGCGAGCCCATCCGCATCCCGATCTCCGCCGACAACGCCGCATCCGTCGAAGTCTCTGGCCTGCCCGACGGCGTGGAGTTCAACGGCGAGGACAGCGTCATCGAAGGCACCCCGGAGGAGCCGGGCACCTCGAGCGTGACCGTCGACCTGATCACTGAAGAAGGCGAGCGGCTCGTCGACACCTTCGACCTGGTCGTGGAGGGGGACGCTCAGGTCACAGCAACGACTGCTCCTACTCAGTCGAGTGCAGAAAATTCCGCACAGGCGGAAAACCCTGCGGAGCCCACTGCAAAAACTTCCGCACAGGCGGAAGAATCCGCGGAGCCCAGCGCGACGACTACTGGGGTGACGAGTGCGGAAAATTCCGCACAGGCGGAAACTTCGACGCCGGAGTCTGCGGAACCGACGACCAAAAATTCCGCGCAGGCGGAAAATTCGACGCGGGAATCTGCGGAACTGACTGCAAAAACTTCCGCACAGGCGGAAGAATCTGCGGAGCCCACCGTGACGACTGCCGGGGAGACTGGTGCGGAAGATTCCGCACAGGCGGAATCTTCGACGCCGGAGTCTGCGGAGCCGAGCGCCAAAAATTCCGCACAGGCGGAAACTTCTGCGCCAGAGTCCGCCAAACCGACGACCAAAAAATCCGCACAGGCGGAAGAATCCGCGGAGCCCAGCGCGACGACTGCCGGGGTGACGAGTGCGGAAAATTCCGCACAGGCGGAAAAACCTACCGCCCCCGTCGACCCCGCGGGCCCGGAGGAGATCGACCAGTTCGAGTGGGACGAGTTCACCGTCGCGGCCGGCGCGGAAAACGCGGTCGACCCGGTGCGTAGCGAGCGCTCCGCCGTGGTCACCGCGGAGGCGGGCGCTCCGGACTGGGTGACCGTCTTCCGGGGCGGCCAGGTGTACGCGAGCCCGTCGCGCGACGTTGCGCCCGGCGAGTACCCGGTGCGGGTGCGCACGAGCAACGGGGAGACGGACACCATCCATGTCCGGGTTGTGGAGGCGGCGAACGACGCCGAGCGCTACACGCCCACCTACGCTGTTGCCTACGCCCGCGCCGGTGGCAGTGTGCAGTCGCTGCCGCCGCGGGCCACCTTCACGGTCCGCTCCTCCGAATTTGATAACCAGCCGTTGCCGGAGGGGACGAGGTTTGAGGTTGAGGGGGATGGGGTGAGCGTCGATAGGCATGGTGCAATTACGTACGCTCCGCCGCTGGACGCGCAGGTGGGCAAGGCGAAGCTGGTGCCCGTGAAGGTGGTGTACCCCGACGGGTCGAGCGAGGGGACCATGGCGCGCTTCGAGGTGCTCAAGGCGCGCAACGCGGAGCTGTACACCCCTGCCTACCAGGCGGAACGCGCGGCGGGCGCGGGGGAGACCGCCACCGTGGCGCAGACCGCGCGGGACCTGCCGGCGGAAACGGAGTTCAGCCTGGACCCCGCCGTGGACTTGCGCGGGTGGGACGTTCGCGTGGACGCGCGGACCGGCCGCGTCGAGGCCACCGCTCCCGAGACACCGGCTGACCTGGACGTGAACGTGCACGTGTCGTACGCGGACGGGTCGGAGGAGACCGTGCCCGTGCACGTCGCGGCGCGGCGCACCGCCTCGATGGCGCAGGCCACGGAGCTGCGTTACGACGATGCCTACGCGGCCGCCGACGGCACCATCACCATCGCCCCGCGCGGCGCGGTGCCAGAGGGCGTGGCTTTCGCCGCTGCGGGCGCGACGCCGGTGCAGCTTGACGTGGAGCCGTCGACAGGCGTGATCACCGCGAAACTGCCTGATGACGCCCCCGCGGACACCTCGTACACCTTGGGCGTGCGCGCGGCGTTCCCGGACGGATCCGCAACCCAGCTGAGCGCGACCGTGACCACGGACTCGCAGGCGCGCCACGCCGACGTGCGGTGGCCGTCCGTCGCTGTCCCGGTCGGCGCGGATGCCGTGACCGCCCAGGTCACAGGCGCGCCGGCGGGCACCACCTTCGCGCTCGCCGCCGAGTACTCGGGCTCGCCGTGGCCCAGCAGCGTCGACCCCACCACTGGCGCGCTCACCGTCGCCGCCCCGGAGGGCGCGAACGCGGGCGACGGCGCCGAGGTCCCGGTCGTGGTCACGTTCCCGGATGGCTCGCAGCGTCTCGTGGCGGTCCGCGCGACCGCGGTCGATGCGATGGCGGGCGCGCAGCCCACCGAGTACGGCGCCGCGGAGGTCCGCCCCGGCGACTCCGTGACGGTCAGCCCCGCGTTCGAGGCAGCACAGTTCTCCCTGGTTGAGAAGGTCGAGGGGCTCTCCACGCGTATCGACGCCACGTCAGGCGCCCTCACCGCCACCGCCACCACCGACGCGACCCCCGGCCCGCGCCGCGTCCCGGTGCGCGTGACCTTCGCCGACTCCACGCAAGCCACGGCCTACGCCACCGTCACGGTGCTTCCGGCGGACGTGACGGCGCAGGCGCAGGCGCTGGACCAGGGCGAGGGCGCCTCCGCGATTGGGAAGCTCGTCGCGCTTGCGCTGGGTATCCTCGCCAGCACGGGTGCTGTCGGATTCGGCCTGTACGAGAACCGCGAGTTCTTCCGCACCTTCCTGGCCTTCCCACTCCGCTAGACCGCCGCTCCGCCTTCCGCACAGAAAGGGGAACCGATGCGCCTCAGGCCCGCCCGCGCCACCGTCGCCGCGCTGACCGCCGTCGCGCTCGCATGCGCCGGCACCCCCGGCCCGGCAGCCGCGGACATCACGCAGAGCCGGTTTGCCGTCCAGCTCACCACGGGCGCGCCGAGCGGGTTCCACACCGTGGACGTGAATAAGGGGCGCGTGTCCTGGCTTACCTTCAACCACCCCAACCAAACGGTGCACGTGCTGCAGGATGCGCTGTCTATCGACGCCACCGCAGCCGACGCCCAGGTCTCGTACGCCGGCGACGACACCGAGGTCACCGAAGGCGCCGGAGCCGCCGGTGGCACGAGTGGCGCTGCCGAGACCGTCACGCTCACCCACCGCGACGACCGCGCCCAGGTGGAGATGGTGCGCACCTTCCGCGTCTCGGCGGACTCGGTGGAGGTGGATGTGCAGCTGCGCAACCTGGCGCAGGACCCGCGCGAGCTGAGCGTGGACCTCGCCCACGGCACCCTGGACAGCGACTTCGCCGTCACCGCCGACCGCGACGGCGACGCGCTCGACCTGCACATCGGTGAGGCTTACCAGCTGCGCCTGGATTTGGCGGGGTCGCAGCGTATCGGCACCGGCGCCGACCGTGATGCCGCACTGGCGGCCCTCGCCGGCTCGGACAAACCGGGCACGGACGGACCGGGCACGGACGCCCGCTACCAGGCCGGCCGCTTCGCCGGCACCGTCGCCCCCGGCGAGTCGCTGCACGCCAGCGCCACGCTCAACGGCACCGCGGACGACCGCCTCAACGACACGGACGGCGACGGCTTCCCCGACGTCTTCGAGGCGCAGGGCTTCACCACCGCCGACGGCACCGAGTTCCCCCTCAACGCGTGGGGCCTGGACCCCAACCGGCCCGACCTGCTCCTCCAGCTCAACTGGATGAAGTCCGAGTGGGAGACGCTGGGCTGCGCCACCCGCCGCGCTTACGCGCCCACCCCGGCCGACTTCGCCGCCTTCACCGCCTGCTCGCGCGCGAACACGAACACCTACCGGCCTTCGCGAGCCACCCTGAACCAGCTCGTCGAGGTGTTTGACCGCCAGGGCATCAATTTGCTTATCGACGCCGGCGCCTACTACACCAACATCCCCGCCTACACCGACTTTCACGGTGGCCCCACTGAGGACTACGCGGAGTACTACTTCGGAGGGGCGTCGACAAGCATGCCCTACGCGGCGAAACTCCTGGCCGAACGCGACCGGCTGCTGGGGGACCGCGCGGGCGTGTTCCGAGTCGGCGTGATCGGCGGGCAGCAGGCGCCCGGCGACCTCTCCTCCGGGACCGGGCTGGTGCGCGATGGCTCGTTCTTCGTGTCCAAGAACGAGCTGATGACGTCGCAGGAGCAACTGCGCAACAGCATCCTGCACGAATACGGCCATAACCTGGGGCTCACGCACTCGGGCGCGTACAACGTGGCGCACCCGGATTCGGACTACGTGCCCAACTACAGGTCCGTGATGAACTACCTCTACCAGTTCGCCTACTTCGACTACTCGGACACCGAGGCGCGCCCCGACGCCGCCGCGCCGCTGCCGCGCGCCTGTACCGACGGTTCCGTGACCTGCTACGACGGCGACTACGACATCGCGCCGGACTGGGACCACATCGAGCTGGTCAACGGGCGCATCGGCACCGCCCAAGGCACCGCCGGCACGAGCACGGCGGGTGGGGAAGAGACGTCGCACCGCGCCGACGTGACCGTGCGCGACCTGGAGAAGCACGCCGCCGAGCACAACAACGGCAAGGCCGGCTTCCGCGTGATCAACGACCCGGACGCGCCCAACGTCATCGTGGCCAACCGCAGCGACTCCACCGTGCGCGTCGAGCTGTCCAACCTGGGCAGTGCGCCGCACCGCTTCCGCGTCCAGGCTTCCTACCCGGGCGGCGAGTGGTCCGACACCGTGCAGGTCGCCTCCGCCCTGTCGAGCGACTCCAAGCGCACCGTCACCGTCCCCATCGCCCAGACCGCCGGCTACCGCGACGCCACCATGCCCATCCAGTTCCGCGTCTACAACGAGGACGGCCGCCTCGTCGCCGACGAGACCCAGGACTTTTCCGTGCTCACCTACACGAAGGCGCAGATGCAGTCGCTTATCGACGAACTCCAGCGCACCCGGTCCCCACTGCTCGCCGACGCGCAAGCCGCGCTCCTCGGGCCCGGCTCGGGCTCGGGTGCTGGCTCTGGCTCGGGCGCGTCGACCGCGACGCCCGTGCCGACGCGCCCCAACTCCGCCCTGCCCACCCCGACCCGCGCGCCGGGAGTCACCGACCTGGCGCCGGCGTCGCCTGTTGAGCCGGCTCCGGCGGCTACTGCTTCGCCTGCGGGCGGTTCGAGCTCGACCGGCATTGCGATCGGCGTGGTCCTTGCGCTGCTCGCGGCGCTGGGGATTGGCGCGGGCGTCGCGGCGCAGGCCGGGCTGCTGTAGCGGTCGGCTGTAGCGCCTACCCCGCCTTGCGCCGCCGCCAGTTCACGCCCGCTTGGGGCCGGGACGAGGTGGCGGGGGTGAGTGGGGCGTCGAGAAGCGACGAATGCTCCTTGAGCTCCAGGATCTGCTGCACGACGCCTGCCTCATCGCGCAGCAGCTCGCGCGGAGTCACGCGCACGACCTCGTAGTGCTGCAGCCGGAGCCAGTTCTCGCGCTCGAGCTGCTCGAGCGCCGCGACCTGGCCGTTCGCCGCGAACTTTGCGTCGCCGTCGACCTCGATGATCAGCTGCCCCCACAGCAGGTCCGGCCGCACGAACTGCCCAATCCACATCTGCTCCGCCGCTTCGATCCTGCGCTCGCGCAGCACGACCCGCAGCAGCGACTCGTACGGCGACTGCGACTTCGTCGAGCACCAGGCCAGGGTCTTGCGCGCGTGGGCGATGCCTTGCTTACCGACGAGCCTGTCCACCACCTCCTCCAACTCCGCCAACACCCGGTGGTGGTCCTTGCGTTCCACCTGGTAGAAGAGGGAATCCATCGCCACCACCCCGTGCCGGACCCCGTACAACCGCGCGATGTCCACCGCCGTCCGCGCGGCCGTGGTGACCTGGACGGTGTCGCGCTCCAGGGTGAAGGCGTAGCGGTCCGCCTCCGGGATGTGCAGGCGCCGATACTGCACCCCTTTCGGCCACGACGCCTTCCCCGGCACCGCCTGCTCCGGGTAGGACAACGCGACAGGCGCGTGCCGGTCGGGCAGGACCCAGATGCCGCTCACCACGGCGGCTGAGCGCCCCACCAGCACGGCAGTCTGCGCCGCCGCGCCAACCGCGTACGTGCGGAGAAACTCCTGTTCGTGGGGCTTGAGCTGCTGCCACACCGATGTGGCGATGAACTTGGTTGCGGACAGCTTCGTGCAGGCGAGCTCGTCTGCACTTCCAGGCCGGATGAGATGGCCGATGAGCGCACGTTTATCCATTGGTGTTCCCCCGATCTGTTGGCGCGATCCCCCCGATCGCCACTGGGTGCCAATGTAGCAGCCGCCGGCTGGCGTGGTGTGGAAACGTGCGGGCTGCGGCCTAGATGACGAAATCACGATGACGAGGATGCGACGAAACTCTCGTACCCTCGTCACCCTGATCTCGTCAAGTGGCAAAGAAGAGGGGCACCCGGCCCCGCCCGCACCCCGGCCCTGCCTAGAACCAGGTCGCGGGCCGGACCTTGTTGGCCATGTCCACCAGGGCGAACCGGTGCCTGGCGTACGGGGCGACGCGGGCCTGTTCCCGCAGCGTGATGGCCAGGCCGCGGCGGAGTCCGCGGAGGCTGAACGTGTACTCGAAGAGCGGCATCGTGGAGTCGGCGCGGCGCAGGTTGTTGGCGCGGAGGTAGGTCAGCGCGGCGCGGAGGACAAACACCTTGATCTGCAGGAAGCGCGGCTCGGTGTTGGGGATCTGGTCCAGGCGGCGGGCGGCGCGGCGGATGCGGGACTCGGTGAGGTCGCGGGAGACGAGGCAAAGGATGGCGGTGAGCTGGGCCATCCGGTTGTGGCGCGACGAGTTGGGCACCTTGTCCAGGGCGGCGACGGCGAGTTCGACCTCGCCCTCGTTCATGAGTTGGCGGGCCAGGCCGAAGGCGGAGGACACCGTGGTCGGGTTGGTCACCCAGACCAAGGCGTAGAGGCGCATGGAGTGGAAGCGCAGCATGGCGGGGTCGTTGGTGATCAGGCCCCACTCCCGGTCCAGGAGGCCGCGGTCGTGGAGGTCCTCGAAGAAGGATTCGTCCACGTCGTCGAGTTTGGAGCGGAGGCCGGCGGAGGCGCGCGCGAGGGCGTCGTTAAGCATTGGCTCCTCGTGGAGGCCGAGGTGTTGAAGCATGAGCTCGTTGACAGCGGCGATAGCGAGCTTGGGGGCGGCCTCGCCGGGGAGGAAGGCGAGGACGCGGGCGAAGTCGCGCTGGGCTGCGGCGTAGTCGCCGAGCAGGGTGTTGACCACGCCGAAGTACCAGTAGAAACGCCAGTTGCCGGCGAGGCGGGAGCTCATGCTGGCCAGCCACGTTTGGGCCTGCTGGGTCAGGCCGAGGTCCAGCATGGAGCGGACGACGCCGAACGGGATTTCCAGCGACTGCTGGTACTGGTCCGTCTGCATCGCCTGGCGCAGCGTTTCCAGGGTTTCCTGCGGCTCGGTGTAGGAGGAGCCCTGGAGCATGCCGGCGCCGACGTCGTCGCGGTTGATCAGCGGGGTGGGCAGCGCGGAGACTACTTCCTGGGGCGTGATTTCGACGGTGCGGGTGATGCCGTCGATGAGCTGGTCGGTGCGGAAGACCAGGTGCTTCGTGCCGAAGGTGGTACGTTGCGGCGAGAACTGGGATTGCTGGGCGGGGAAGGTGCGGCCGTCGCGAATTGCCAGGATCTCGCGCAGCACGCCGAGCAACTGCGCCTGCAGCTCTTGGACGGAGCTGTAGCGCTTCGCCGGCTCGGGCTCGCAGCAGCGCATGATCACGCGGTAGAGCGAGATGTAGCGGCGGAACAGCGGCTCCTCGGTGGGGGTGGGGATGCGGCGCTTGTACACGCCGTCGACCTGCGGCAACTCCACGACCAGCGCGGCGAGCGTGCGCCCGATGGTGTAGATGTCGGAGTGGACGGACGGCCCCTCCGAGGCCACCTCGGGCGCCTGGAAGCCGCGCGTGCCGTAGATGAAGCCGTAGGCGCCGATGCCGGAGACCGCGCCCAGGTCGATGAGCTTGACCTGGTCCTCCGTGACGATGATGTTGTCCGGCTTCAGGTCGTTGTACACCACGCCGCGCGAGTGCAGGTACCCCAGCGCCGGCAGCACCTCGAGCATGTAGCCGATCGCCACGTCGGGCGGCAGCTTGTGGTCGGGCTGCTTGTTGCAGCGCGTGCGCAGCGACGGCCCGCCCACGTACTCCATCACGATGAAACCGCTGGTCACGCGGGGGTCGTCGATGAAGTTGAAGATCTTCACAATCCCCGGGTGCGTGATGTCCGCCAGGAACTCGCGTTCGGCCTCGGCGGCCGCCGCCTCATCAGCGCTTTTCGACGAGTGCAGCCCCTTCAGCACGACCACCCGCTCCGCCACGTTGTGGTCTTGGGCCAGGTAGATCCAGCCCATGCCGCCGTGGGCAATCACGCCCATGATCTCGTACTGGCCGGCGACGATGTCGCCCGGGTGCAGGGCCGGGGCGGGGATGCCCTTCTCCACCTCCGCGGTGCGCGGGTCTTTGAGCGCCTTCTGCGGTTCGGTCGGCTCGACCCAGGGCAGCTTCACCATGCCGTCGGCGACGGTGCGGTCGTCGCGCCGGGTGCCGCGCAGCTCGCGGAATGTGTCCAGCGCCAGCTTGCGCGAGCGCGACGAGGTCTCCTCCTTCACCGACCCTTTGCGCAGGTCGTCGAGGTCTTTGAGCAGGCCGGCCATCTCGCCGAGCCCGGAGAAGTCTGCCTCGTCTTCGTCCTCGTCATCGTCGGCGAACGGGTCGAACGCCACGGCCTCGGTGCCGGGGTCGGTGTCGTCGGCGAAGGGGTCGAAGGCGACGGCTTCGGTCGCGGGGCCGGCGTCGGTAGGCGGGGTGTCCTCGGGGTCGCGCTTGGGGGTCGGGTCGCTCACTGTTCCTCCTCTTCGCGGTACATCAGGGGCGGCGGGGTGGGCTCGGCCAGCGAGCGGCCGAGCCAGGTGCGGTGCATGGTGGACCAGGTGCCGTTGGCGCGGATGCGCTCGATGGTGTGGTTCACGGCGCGGACCAGGTCATCGTGGCCCTTCTGCACGCCGACGGCGTAGAGCTGCCGGGCCAGCGACTCCGAGACGATCTCGGCGTGGGGGTCCTGCGCGGCCATGCCGGCGAGGATGGCATCGTCGGCAAGCACTGCGTCCGCCTGGAACTGCTGGGTGGCCATGAGGCAGTCCGACCACGATCGGGTGCGCAGGACCTCGGACTCCGGGGCGACGGTGCGCGCGAGGTTGAGCAGATTGGTGCCGTCGACAATGCAGACGCGCATGCCCGCGAGGTCGTCCAGGCTCTCGATGCCGCGGTCGCGCGGGGCGAGCAGGCGCACGTACGAGATCATGTACGGGGTGGAGAAGGAAACCTTCTGCGTGCGCTCCTTGGTGATGGACATGGTGCGGATCACCACATCCACTGCACCGGATTGCAGCATCTCCGAGCGCGAGGCGGACTCCACGAAGCGGAAGTCGACCTTCTCCGGGTCGCCGAGAATATCGGCCGCGATCTCGCGGGCGAGGTCGACCTCGAAGCCTCGCAAGTCGCCCGCCGACGTATCGCGGTAGGACAACAGGTACTGCGATTGGTCAATGCCCACGATGAGGCGGTCGCGGTTGCGGATCTGCTCCAGCGAGCCGCCGATGCCGTCCTCCTCGTCGTGGGGGCGCAGCGAGCCCGGCCAGTCGAAGTCCGCGGTGGCGAACTCGCCCTCCGGCGCGATCCCGGGCGGGTCCAGGATGGCGCCCGGCGGCAGCGGGAGGCCCTCGTACGTCGGCTCCGGGTCGCTCGGCTGGGTCGGGGAGGGCTTGGGCGCGGGGGCGCAAGCGGAAAGGGCGAGCGCGGCGGCGGTGATGGCGGCGGTGACGCGGCGGGAAGTGTTCACAGGAACTCTCCGATCCTGCGGCGGATACCAATCCAGATGCACGCCACCGCGAGCAGCGACAGGAGCGCGACCGCGCCCGAGACCAGACGGGTCGCGTCGAGGGATGCGGTGATGTACTCGCGCGTGGACACGCGCGACAGCGTGATCAGGTCCTGTAGGTCCGCGTCCAGTTCGCGGTACGCCGACGCGCCGACGTCGCCGGCCTCCTCGGTCCCCGGCTGCTTGCCGGTGAGGAGGACCACGGCCTCCTGGTACTGGCCGGCGTCGATAGCGGCGAGGAGGGCGTCGTGGTTGGAGGACCACTCGTTGAGGGACTCGTGGGCGGAGGCGATCGTTTCCTCGGCCGCGACCTGGCCGTCCTGTGCTTCCACGCCCCGCGCGTTGCGCAGCGCGGGCGTGTCGCGCGCGTCCAGTGCGTTCTCCGCGGCGCCGAGCGCGTCCTCCACCCGCTGGTGCGTCGAGTCAAAGGAGCGCGAGGACTGTGCCACGGACTGCCGCCGCAGCAGCGCGAACGTTTCGTCGGTGCGGGCCTCTTGGGCGTCGATACGCGCGGCCGTCAGCTGCTCCCACGGCTCTGCCGCCCGCGCGAAGCCGACCACGCCTGCCTGCCACAGCTGCAGGTTGGACACGACCACCCACAGGATCGCCACCACCATGGACGCGGTGGCGACGAGGAAGCCGCGGTTGAGGCGGCGCCGGAACGTGCGCCACAGCCACCATTGCGCCAGGAGCAGGAAGAACAGGGCGGCGAAGAGCCCCGACAACGGCACGAGCTGGGGCGCGGACAGCCGGGCCATCTCGCGGGCGACTTGGCGTTGTGTGAGTTTGTAGAGGCGGTCGGCGTCGCTGAGCATGTGCTCGCGCATGATGCCGGAGGCCTCGGACATGTAGGCGACGCCCACCGGGTTGCCCATCCGCTGGTTCACCAGCGCGCGCTCCATCAGCGCGGAGTAGAGGGGGATCTGGCGCTGGATGGAGGTGACCAGGCGCTCGATCTCCGCGCCGTCCTGCCCGTTCTCCGTCTCCACCGAGCCGCGGAAGACGTCGTTGGAGGCGGAGACCGCGCGGTCCAGCGAGCCCAGGTACAGGTCCATTTCCTCCTGCGTAAGCATGCCCGGCTGGACAAAGCCGGTGGTGGCGACGGTGTCTGCCTGCGACAGCGAGGTGAACAGCAGGTGCGCCGAGTTACTCATCGGCTCCGTGGCCGTGACCAGGGTGTCCAGCGAGTCCTGCCGCTTGGACATGGAGCTACTCATCGCCGCGCCCGCCGCCAGCAGGGCGAGCGTGAGCACCAGCATCATCGCGATGAGCTTGCCGGGTGTGGTGGCGAGGAAGCTCGCGCCGCGCCGGGCCATGCGCGCCGGGCCCGTGGCGTAGTCGCGCACGATCGCGCCGAACGTGCGGCGGGTGGGGACGCGCTCGAGCTCGTCCAGCCACGCGTCATCAGACGTCGGCGCGGCCCCCTCATGGGCCGTGCCGGGCAGCTGCACGTTGTGGCTCATTCCCCAAGAATAACGTGTCTGTCTACAGTGGGGGCATGCTTGGCGACGGAAACGGATGGGTCATCGGACCCCACGGTGAAAAGTACTGGGGCAAATTCGGGGCGGCTGGCCTCTTCCTGCAGGCAGGCGACGCAATCCTGATGCAGCACCGCGCCGCGTGGACCGCGCAGGGCGACACGTGGGGCATCCCCGGCGGCGCGCGCGACTCGCACGAAACCGCCAGCGAGGCCGCCCTGCGCGAAACGGTGGAGGAGTGCGGCATCGACCCGGACCGCGTGCGCCCGCTCGAGGAAGTGGTCACGTTCGAGGTCCCCGGCTGGGCGTACACCACCGTCATCGCGCGCACCGACGACGGCACCCAGCTGCCGGTCACGGCGAACGAGGAGAGCGAGGAGCTGCGCTGGGTTCCGCTGGGCGCGCTGCGCGAGCTGCCCCTCCACCCGGGGTTCGCTGCCGCGCTGGATCGCCTTATCGGGCATACTGAACCGCATGATTAAAGTACAGGGACTGACCAAGCATTACGGTCCGGTCCGGGCCGTCGATGACCTCACCTTCACCGTCAAACCTGGCGTGGTCACCGGCTTTCTCGGCCCAAACGGATCGGGCAAGTCGACGACGATGCGGATGATCCTCGGCCTGGACACGCCGACCGCGGGCAGTGCGCTTATCGACGACACGTTGTACCAGCACCTCCCCAACCCCACCCACCGCGTGGGCGCTTTGCTGGACGCGAAGGGCATCCACCCGAACCGCTCGGCGCGCAACGCGCTGCTCTGGCAGGCGCAGGCGGCGGGGCTGTCGAAGCAGCGCGTCGACGAGGTCCTCGGACTGGTCGGCCTGACCGACGTGGCGGACAAGAAGGTCCGCGGCTTCTCGCTCGGCATGGGCCAGCGCCTGGGCATCGCGGCCGCACTGCTGGGCGACCCCGAGTACCTCATCCTTGACGAGCCGGTCAACGGCCTCGACCCCGAAGGCATCCGCTGGGTCCGCAGCCTGCTGCGCCGGCTTGCCGACGAGGGGCGCACCATCCTCGTGTCCTCGCACATCCTGTCCGAAATGGCGCAGACCGCCGACAACCTGGTGGTCATCGGCCGCGGCCGGCTGGTGGCGGACACGTCGGTGCACGAGTTCATCGCGTCGAACTCCAACGTCACCACCGTCGTGCGCACCGCCACCGTCGCGGACATGAAGGGCCTGAGCGCCGCAATCGGCCAGGCCGGTGCGCGGGTGCAGCGTGGCGCGGATAGTGCGCAGCGCGAAGTGCTGGAAATCCCCGACCTGACCAGCGACGAGGTCGGCCGCATCGCCCACGAGGCGGGCGTGCAGCTGGCGGAGCTGACTGAGCGCCGCGCCTCGCTGGAGGACGCGTACATGCACTCGACCATGGACAAGGCCCAATACGTCGCACCGGAGGGAAATCGTGCTTAATCTGATCAACGCCGAATGGACCAAGCTGCGCACCACCGCGTCGTTCTACGCGTGCACGATCGTGGCGCTCGTGCTCTCGCTGCTCAACGCCGCGCTCACCGGCTGGATCTACAACACGATGTCGTTCCCGAAGCCATTGACGACGGCAGCCGTCATCACCGTCGTACTCTCCATGTACACGCTGGTGCAGACCTCAATGATGGTGACCACGGAATACCGGTTCGGCATGGCCGCCACCAACTTCCGGGTCGCGCCGAAGCGCTGGCAGCTTGCCCTGGCCAAGCTGATTCTTGGCGCGGTGCTCGTCGCCGTGGTGTCGCTGGTGAGCCTCGTCCTGGGCTTCACAGTGGCGGACCTGGTGGACAACAACCCGGTCGGCTGGGCCAGCAACTCGTTCGTGCACCGGGCGCTGTGGGCTGTCCCGCTTGGCGAGGCACTCCTCGCCGTCCTCGTCCAAGGCGTCGGCTGGCTGCTCCGCAACACTGCGGTCACGGTCTGCGCCGGGCTGCTCATGATGCTGCTTGTGGAGCGAGTCCTGCCCGTCATCCCCAAGATCGGCGAGCACGTCGACCGGTTCCTGCCGTTCAAGGATCTCAACGCGTTCATGCTCAACCAGAAGGCGCCGAACGACAACCCGCTCGTCTCCCTCGGCATCTTCGTCGTCTGGGCCCTCGTCGCGTGGGTGGCTGGCGTGGTGCTGCTGCACAAGCGCGACGCGTAAGCGTTGGTGTGTGGGCCCCTGGTCAGCCGGTTGCGGCTGGTCGGGGGCTTTTTGGTGGGGTCTTGCGGGGCGGGCGTGAGAGATTTCTGCGCTGCGTGGTTGGGGCATGGCGTTTTCCCAGGTCGCGACGAATTGGGTCGGCGGCGAACCGGAAATTTTACGCATTCTCGTCATCCAGCGCCCCGCCTACTGCAGCGCGGAGGTCAGCTTCATCACGTTGTCCACGTAGCGGCGGTACCAGGGTCGGCGGTTCCATCGCTCCGGGGTGAGTTCTCTGGAGACGGATAGGTAGGTGTCGGCGAGGCGGTGCAGGTCGCGGAGGAGGCTGCCCTCGGCGACGAAGAGGCTGGACTCGTAGTTGAGGGAGAAGGAGCGGATGTCCATGTTGGAGGAACCAACGATGGCCACCGGCCGCCCAACCCCAGAACCAGAACCACCCCCCGGATCCGCCAGCGCGAACTTGGTGTGCAGCACGTAGGGGGCGGGGAACTCCCAGATGTGCACGCCTGCGTCGAGAAGCTGCTCGTAATAGGAGGATTGGGCGTGGTTGACCATGAACTGGTCGGCCTTTTCGCCGACGAGGAGGTCGACGCGGATGCCTCGGTAGCAGGCGGTGGTCACAGCTTCCAGCAGCGATTCGTCGGGGACGAAATAGGGGGAGCAGAGGATGAGGCGCTCGTTGGCGTGGTGGATGAGGGAGTTGAAGCTGCGCAGGTTGGGCTCGGTCTGGTAGCCGGGGCCGGAGGGGAGGAGCTGGACTAGGTTGACGTCCTCGCCGTGGGGGCTGGGGAGGGACGCGGGGGTGTGGAGGTCGATCAGCTCGCCGGATTCGGTGTACCAGTCGACGGCGAAGAGTGACTCCATGGAGGCGACGATGGGGCCCTCGAGCTCGATGAAGGTGTCCACCCACTGGCGTCCGGCGCGGCGGTGGTTGGGCATGAGGTAGCCGCGGTCGATGAGGTTGAGGGAGCCGATGAAGCCGACGCGGCCGTCGATGACCACGAGCTTGCGGTGGTTGCGCAGGTCGGGGCGCCGGAAGCGGCCGCGCAGCAGGTTGAGGGGCAGCATGAGGTGCCAGTCGATGCCAGCGTCGGTGAGCCGGCGCTTCAGGGTCCGGAAGTGCGGGTACTTCATGGAGCCGATGTGGTCGAAGAGGAGGCGGACGTGGACGCCGCGCTGCACGGCCCGCTCCATCGCCTCGAAGACGGGGCCGGTGGTCTGGTCCCACGCCACGGCGTAGATTTCGACGTCGACGTAGGAGGTGGCGGCGTCGATAAGCGTTGCGAGGCGGCGCATGACTAATTCGTAGTCGGTCCAGGTGTGGCGGACGCGGCTGTATTCGGCGGGGAAGCCGGTGAGCTCGCGGTTGAGCCGGATCATCGACGCCGCGTCGGGGGCCAGGCGAGCGTCGGCGGGGTGGTCGGGCGTGCGCGTGTAGATGTCGTTGAGGGCGGCGGTGGCGCGCTGCTGGATGCGGTGGCGGCGGCGCGAGACCAGTGTCGAGCCCATCAGCAGGTAGAGGGGCAGGCCGACGATGGGCAGCAGGAGGATGAGCAGCAGCCACGCGTTCGCGGACGCCGGGCGCCGGTTCTCCGGCACGATGCCGATCATGACGAACTTGATCGCGTAGTCAATGGTCATGGCAACGAGCTGCCAGACCGAGAGGTCGAACGAGAACGTCATCGCACTTGGTCGATGTCCAGGCCGTGCGTGTCGTAATCCACGATCACGGGCGCGTGGTCGGAGGCGCCGGTGCCGCGGCGCTCGTCCACGTCCACCCAGGCGCGGGTCGCCTTCGCCGCGAGCGGCGCGGTGGCCAGCTGGAAGTCAATGAGCATCCCCTCGTTGCGCGGGAAGCGGCCTGACTTGTAGTCCCAGAACGAGTAGAGGTCATCGTGCGTGATCTGGGTCAGCCCCGTCTCCTCCAGCATCTGGAACGCGGCGCGCTCCGGCTCCGTGACGTGCGTTTTGCCGTCGAACCAGTCGATGTCCCACACGTTTTCGTCGCGAGGCGCGATGTTGAAGTCGCCGGTGAGCACCTGCAGGTCGCCGGGCCGCACCGTGTCCTGCAGCGAGTAGAGGAACTGCAGCTTGTAGTCGTAGTGCGGGTCGCCGATCTCGCGGCCATTCGGCACGTACAGGCTCCACACCTCGACGCCGCCGCAGTCCGCGCCGACGGCCCGCGCCTCCAGCTCCGGCTCGCCCTTCTTGGCAAAGCGGGGCTGCCGCTCGAAGTGGTCGCGCACGTGCTCGAGCCCGACCCGCGAGGCGATCGCCACCCCGTTCCACTGGTTGTGCCCCACGTGCGCGACTTCGTAGCCCGCCGCCTGAAACGTGGAGTAGGGGAACTTGGCGTCCGCCGTCTTCGTCTCCTGCATGGTCAGCACGTCCACGTCCTGCCGCTCGAGGAATGCGGCGATGCGATCGGCGCGCGTCCGCACCGAGTTGACGTTCCAAGTGGCAATTCGCATGCCCACCACCTTAGCGTTTTCGGGGCAGTGCTTATCGACGCCACGTCCACCCCGCCCGACTCACCCCAACAACCGGGCGTACCGGTGCCGGTGGTGCTCCAGGAATCCCAGCTTGTGGTACATCGCCAGCGCAGCCGTGTTGCTCACGCGCGTCTGCAGGTAGGCGCGCTCGGCGCCCTGTTGCGCGCCCCACGCGAGCAGCTGCCGGGTGAGCTGGGTGCCCAGGCCCTGGCGGCGGCAGTCCTCGGGGACCTCCACGGCAGAGTAGCCGAGCCAGGTGCGCCCGTCGTCGGACTCTGTAAGCGTCGCGCGGGTGACGGCGACGGTTCGCCCGCCCCGCTCGAGCCGGGCGAAGGCGATGCGGCCTTCGATGTGCGACGCCAGGTCGAGCACCGCGTCTTCCGGCAGCGCGGCGCCCCGGAAGTGGTACATGGCGAGCCATTCGGCGTCGGGCGTGTCGTCGACGCGGAAGTCCGCGCCCGCGGGTTCGGCGGGGGCGTCCTCGCACGGCGCCGTCATGACCAGGATTTCCTCGCCAAGCTCCCACCGGTCCGGGTGCCCCTCGATGAGGCGCAGCGCCGGTTTGCCGATGCGCTCCGGCACCAGCAGCTGCACCGGCATGTCGCGCTCGGCGTAGAACTCGCGGAGTGCGTCGAGCGGGACCGGCTGCAGGGAGGCGGAGTGGCCGATGGGGGCGGCGGAGTTGGACCGTTCGGCGATTTCGGCACCGGAGCGGGCAAGCCAGCCGCTGATAAGCTGCTGCTCCTGGCCCGGAAAGGCGCGCGCGGTGGCGGTTTCGATCGCGCGGATGTCGGAGTTGCGGACGGTGCGCGGCGACAGCTTCTTGATGATGTGCACGTCCCGAATCTCCACCGCGTCCTTGAACGACGGAAAGCCGCCGACCTCCTGCGGGCGGATGACCAGCGGGTTGAGGCTGAGGACGTGGCCGATGACGTCGCTGGCCATCTCGCCGCGGCGCTGGCGCACGACCACGCGGTCGCCGACGGCCACCTCGTCGGAGCGGAAGATGCGCGACATTACGCCGGACGGCGCACGAGGAACAGGCCGCCTGCCGTGAGCAGCAGTGCCAGCACGATCAGGTTGAGCATCGGTGTGCCGGTCTCGGCGAGGTCACCCTCACGCTCGTCCTCCTCGGTGGTGGTGGAGGAGGAGCGGGTGCTGCTGGTCGTGCGCGTGGTGGTCGACGACTTGGTGGACGAGCTCGCCGACGTCGTGCGGTTGTGCAGGATCGCGGTCGCCGAGGTGCTCTCGGATGTGCTGCTGGAGGAGCTCGTCGTGCTGGATGCGGTCCCCGTGGTCGTCTCCGCCGGCGAGCTGGTGGACGATGAGGTTTCGGTGGTGCTGGTGGTGCTCGACTCGCTGGAGGTGGAGGACGAGGTCGTCTCGTCGTCCTCTTCGTCGCCGTCCGCGAGCACGTTCGCGCGGTACCGCACGTTGGGCTCCTCGGTCGCAGCGGTCGTTTCGGTCGCTTCCGGCTCACTGCTCGCGCTTGTCGACGCTTCCGTCGACCCCGCCACCGTCGTCGGCTCCTCCGCGCGCTTCACCTCGGTGGTGGCGTGGGTGGACTCCGGCGCGCAGTCGAAAGCGATGCGCTTGTCGCCCTGCTCGGAGCGCTCGACCGCGTCCATGGCGGTCGTGCCGAGCAGGCCGCCCAGGCCGGTGTCGCCGGCGACGAGGCCGGGGAGGCAGACCGCTTCGTCGTCGCCGAGCACCTCGGTGCGCAGCTCGCGGACCGTCTTGCGGTCCTCCTTAATAGCGTCCGCTGCCTCGGTGAAGGCTTCCTTGTCTTCCTTGCTCAGGGGCGTGCCGGACTCCTCGGCGTCCCGCTCTGCGTCCTCGCGCAGCTCGCGCAGGTCATCGGCAGCGTTGATGAGGTCGGTGCGCCACTCCTTGAGGGTGGCGCGGTAGGCGTCCTGGGCCTCGACCAGCGCCTCGTCGTCGCCCGATTCCTCGGCGGCGTCGATGTCCTCCTGCTGGGCCTCGAGGGTTTCGGAGTGGGAGTTGTGGGACGCGGTGACGTCGATAAGCAACTGCTCCAGCGGCTCCTCGGCCGATGCGAACGGCGCTGCGGCGAGCACGATCGTGCCTGCGGCGATAGCGGCGGTGGTGCGCATAAGTTCCTTCCCTTGTGGGCTAGTGGCCGAACGGGTCCTCGTCGGTGCCCGGCAGCCAAGTGTTGCCCGGTTCGGTCCAACCATTGGCCTTGATCGCGCGCTTGGCCTCGCGCTTGTAGCGGCCGGTCAGTACATCGGTGTACACCTTACCGTCAAGGTGGCCCACCTCGTGCTGCAAACAGCGAGCGAAGAAACCGGTGCCCTCGATTGCAATCTCGTTGCCGTGCTCGTCCAGGCCCGTGACCTTGGCCCAGTCCGCGCGGCCGGTGGGGAAGCCCTCGCCGGGGATGGAGAGGCAGCCCTCGTCGTCCTCGCCGTCGTCGCGCGGCATAGTCTTGGGGATCTCGCTGGTCTCCAGCACCGGGTTGATCACGGTGCCGCGGCGCATCTCGTCTCCGTCCGGGCAGTGGTACACAAACAGGCGCAGGTCAACGCCCACCTGGTTCGCGGCCAGGCCGACGCCGTGCGCGGCGTCCATCGTCTCGTGCATATCGGCGATGAGCTCCTGCAGCTCCTCCACAGGCTGCTCCACCTTGCGGGTCGGGTTGTGCAGGACAGGGTCGCCGTAAATCACGATGGGTCGAATCGTCATGCCTACTATATTAAGCATGCTCTCGACGCTTTCCGATTCCGACCGCGAACTCCTCGACTTCGAAGCCCACGCGCCCCGCAGCCTGGGCGCGAAGGAGGAAGCGATCCGGCGGGAGCTCGGGCTGAATCCCACCCGGTACTACCAGCGGTTGAACCTGCTATTGGAGTCGCCGGAGGCGCTCGCGTACGCGCCGCAGCTGGTCCGGAGGCTGCGCGCGGTGCGGGAGGCGCGCGAGATTGGGTAGCGTTTGCGCTTGACGACGATCAGCGCTCGGCGTGTCACACGCGCACCTCTACCTCAAGTATGGCTTGAGGGTTTAGAGTGGCGCATGTGAATACTGTGAACCCTGGTGATGGACATCGCGGACGAGACGAGTTCCCGCGCGAACGTGACGACTACCGTGGCGCCCACCGGCGCGCCGACGAGCCGGAAGAATACGGTGACGGCTACGCCGACGACAGGTACGTAGACGACCGCTACGCCGACGACAGGTACTACGACACAGCGTACGAGGATGCGGAGTACGTAGAGGCGGAGCCGGTCGAGGCCGAGCTGGTTGACGAGGAAGAGGAGCGCCGCGGGGCGCTGGGTGGATCTACCGTGGCCACGGGTGGCGCTGCGGGCGCAGCTGGTGCGGGTGCAGCTGGGGCGCGCGACGCCGCCGCTGACTCGCGCGACGCCGCCACCGCCGCTGGTTCGCGCGACGCCGCGGCAGCGGGGATCCCGAAGCGCGGCCTCGGCATGATCCTGCTTGCAGTCGGCGTGCTGCTCGCGCTGTGGGCCGTGTTTGCACTGAACAAGGACGATGACTCCCCGAGCAACACCGCTGAAGAGACCCAGAGCAGCCAGGCAAGCAGCGCCGCGCAGCCCAACGGCGCGGACGGGAACGGCGCCAACAACGGCGCGGCAGCACCGGCGCCGGGCCAGGAAAACGCGGGCCAGGCCGGCGACGCACAGAACCCGGACGCGCAGAACCCGGACACCAACAACCCGGACGCGCAGAACCCGGACGCAAACGCCGACGCCGACGCGAATGGCGATGCCGGCGAGGCCGCCCCCGCTGCGCCCGCCGCCCCCGCTAACAACCCGGCCACCCCGGGCCTGACGGCGCAGGACGCGCAGGTCTACGTCTTTAACAACTCGGGCGTGCCGGAGCTGGCCAACAAGACGGCCGGCGAGCTGGGCGGCCAGTACCACGTGGCCAACCAGTCGCAGGACCCGGCGGCGATGAACATGCCGGAGCAGACGTTCGGCGTGTTCCCGGAGACGTACGTGTTCTACAACCCGCAGGTGGCGGGGGCCGACCAGGTGGCGGCCGAGGTGGCGCAGCGCGTCGGTGGCACGCCGCGCGCGAACAATGATCTGCCGGATGGGGAGACCCAGCTGCCGTCGGAGGCGATCCAGAACCGCAACGCGATTACGGTCGTGCTTGCGGGGCGGTAACGGGGGCGTCGATAAGCATTTGCCCTGAAACAAATTGACGATGTTTCGGGGTACCCCGACTTACACTTGACCACATGGATCCTTATCGCGATTTTGCTCGATCCGCGGAGCCCACGCTGGGCGTGGAGTGGGAGATTTGCGTCGTCGACCCCGAGACGCGCGACCTCGTTCCGCAAGCCGAAAAGGTCATTGAGCAGGTGGAACGCGAGCACCCGGGGACCCGGCTGGAGCGTGAGTTCCTGCAAAACACCATCGAGCTGGTCACCCCGATCTGCCGCAATACTCGCGAGGCGATGGGCGCGCTCAGCGCCGACCTGGGCAAGGTCCGGAGCGCCGCGGAACAGCAGGGCCTCCGGTTGTGGGCCAGCGGCGGCCACCCCTTCTCGGACTTCCACGAGCAGCCGCTCAGCCCCAAGCTGACGTACCAGGAGATCATTAACCGCACGCAGTATTGGGGGCAGCAAATGCTGCTGTGGGGCGTGCACTGCCACGTAGGCATCAGCCACGAGGACCGCGTGTGGCCCATCATCAACGCGATCATGGCGCACTACCCGCACTTGCTGGCCATCTCCGCGTCGAGCCCGGGGTGGGACGGCATTGATACCGGCTACGCCTCAAACCGCACCATGCTCTACCAGCAGCTTCCCACCGCGGGCATGCCGTACCAGTTCCGCGACTGGGACGAGTGGGTCGGCTTCATGCGTGACCAGCAGACCTCCGGCGTGATCAGCCATACGGGAAGCATGCACTTCGACGTCCGCCCGGCCGCCAAGTGGGGCACGATCGAGGTGCGCATTAGCGACGCCCCCTCGAACCTCCGCGAACTCGCCGGAATCGTCGCCCTCACGCACTGCCTCGTGGTGTACTACGACCGGAAGCTGTCCGCAGGCGAAGCGCTGCCGACGCTGCAGCCCTGGCACGTTGCCGAAAACAAGTGGCGCGGCGCCCGCTACGGCATGGAGGCGCTCGTGATCACCAGCCGCGACACCGACGAGCGCTGGGTAAAGGATGAGCTGCGCGACATGCTCGTGGAGCTCACGCCCATCGCGGAGGAGCTGGACTGCGTGGAGGAGCTGGAGCTCGTGCGCGAGATCTTGCGCGACGGGGCGGCCTACCAACGGCAGCGGAAAATTTACGAGGCGACCGGGGACTGGAAGCGCGTGGTGGACGCGACCTGCGACGAGATGCAGGAGATGCAGCCGCCCCGGTAGCCCACGGCGACCTGCCACCGGCGAGCCCTACTCCGCGGGCGCGTCCGGGTTGACGCGGCGCGGGTGGTAGGCGGCGGGCCGGTCGTTGCGGGTGAGCTGGTCCTCGGAACCGTAGAGCCCTTCGCGCCTGGCCACGCGGCCGAGGCGCTGCGCGGTGACCGGGTTGGTCATCAGCGCGAACAGGACCAGGAGCACCAGGATGCCAAGGTCGCCGCGCTCGTGCACGGAGAAGCTGGGGGAGCTGACCAGCCGGATGATGGTGCCCACGAACATGAGCAGGAGACCGGTGGTTTGCGGCTTGGTAATCGCGTGGACCCGGGCCAGGGTGGAGTCGAACCGGACGGCGCCGACCGCCGCCGAGAACACCATGAAGGATCCGGGGAGGATGAAGAGGAGGGAGATGGCGTCGAAAAGCATTGCCCAATTCACAGCGAACCATCCCTCTTGCGGAAGCGGGCGACGGAGATCGAGGCGATGAAGCCGAGCAGCGCGATGACCATCATGACGTTGACTACCGTGGTATCCAGCGTCCAGCACACGTAGAGGGCGAGGGCGCACTGGAGGGAGGCGGTGATGGCGTCGTTGCCCAGCAGGCGGTCCATGGAGTCGGGGCCGACGATGACGCGCCAGGCCAGCAGCAGGAAGCCGACGGCGATGAAGACGGCGGCGATGCAGAGGAAGACGTTGTACAGGGTTGGGTCCATGGGGTTAGCTCCTGCTCTCAAAAATGTCGATCATCTGGCGCTCGAGGGCGGCGACGTTATCAATCTCGCGCTGGATGGCGTGCGGGTCGGCGGCGTCGAGGACGTGGATGGTCCACTCGCGGTCGGCGAGGTTGATGTCCGTAATCGAGCCGCCGGGCTGCAGGTTGTACGCGCAGGTGGCCAGGTACAGGACGAACTCGCTGCTCAGCCGCATGGGGACGGTGAGGATGGCGTTCTTCGGTGGCGCGGCGGGGCGCAGCGCCAGCCAGATCACCTTCGCCGACGCGATGAGCAGGTCGCGCAGCCACACCAGCCCGAACAGGACGAGCTTGCCCCACCGGACCTTGTAGCCGGTGTTGGGGATGTGCGGCAGCGGCAGCAGCAGCACGATCAGCAGCGCGAGCCCGAGCCCGGCGGCGACGTTGCCCCAGCTCAGCTCGCCCATCAGCAACACCCACATGAGCGTCAGCCACACCACAAACAGCGGCCGGAACCGGTGCCTGACGCCTTGCATCGTCTCCAGCATCTACTCCTCACCTCCGTTGGGGCTCATGCTTGTCTGCGTCTCCGCACCCGGCGTCGCTTCCTCCGTATCCCCAGCGACGGGCGTGGGCACGGTCTCCGTGGAAACGCCCTCGCCGCCTTCGGGGCTCCGCTGGTCCCGCTCCACGTGGTGGCGGTCCAGGTTGTCGGACGCGCCGTAGTCCGAGTGCGGGGTGGTGAAGCGCTCGGGGCGCCGGGTCGGCTCGTCGCTGTCCGCCCCCACGGGGCCCTCCAGCACCGCGTTGCGGTAGATCGAGCGGTCCTGCGCCGACTCCGCCGCGCGGTCCGTGATGCTGGAGATCGGTCCCGCCAGGAAGGTGATGGACACAGAGGCGGCGACGAGCAGCGCCGTGGAGAGGAGCATGCCCGCGGGCAGGCGGCCGACGTCGTCGCGCTGCTCGAACTGGGTGGTTTCGCCGCGCTCGGCAAGCAGGGATGGCCGCGCCATGGCCACGTTGCCCTCGGGGGCGTCGGCGCGGTCGCGCAGGAAGCCCTTAGACCAGACCAGGATCATGGCGTAGAGGGTGAGCAGCGAGGTTACCACGGCGCCGCCGATGAGGACCCAGGCCAGCCAGGACCCGTCGTCTGCGCCTGCCTGGATGAGCATCACCTTGCCCAGGAAGCCGGAGAACGGCGGGACGCCGCCCAGGTTGAGCGCGGGGATGAAGTACAGGATGGCAATGATCGGGGCCGTGTACAGCAGGGAGCCCAGGCGCCGCAGCTGGGCGGCCCCGGCCTGACGCTCCACCAGGCCGACCACCAGGAACAGGGAGGTCTGCACGAGAATGTGGTGGACCGCGTAGAAGATCGCGCCGGACAGGCCCGTCATGGAGCCGAGCGCGATGCCAAAGATCATGTAGCCGATGTGCGAGACCAGCGTGAACGACAACAGTCGCTTGATGTCGTTCTGGGCAAGCGCGCCCATCACGCCGATGATCATGGTCAGCAGTGCCACCCACATGAGCAGGGTGTCCAGGGTGCCGCCCGTAAACACGGTGGAGCGCATGCGGATGATCGCGTACACGCCCACCTTGGTCAGCAGGCCCGCGAACACGGCGGTGACCAGGGAGGCCGCAGTGGGGTAGGAGTCAGGCAGCCACGCGTCCAGCGGGAACACGGCCGCCTTGATGCCAAACGCAACAAGCAGGGTGGCAAAGACGGCGGCGCGGGTGCCGTCGGGGATCTCCTCCATGCGCATGCCCGCCTGCGCCATGTTTACGGTGCCCACGGCGGAGTAGACCAGGGCCAGGGCGAAAAGGAAGACCATGGACGAGGCCATGGAGACCATCACATAGCCGATGCCGCTGCGCACGCGCCCGGGTGAGGCGCCGAGGGTGAGCAGGACGTACGAGGCGACCAGGAAGATCTCAAACCCGACGTACAGGTTGAACAGGTCGCCGGCCAGGAAGGAGAGGTTCACGCCCATGCACAGGAGCATGTAGACGGGGAGGAAGACGGCGATGGGGTCGTCCTCGCCGCCGTCGCGAAGCCCCTGCGAGATGCCGTACCACATGACGGCGAAGAGCACGGTGGCGGAGACGAACAGCATGATGGTGGACAGCCGGTCCGCCACGAGCGTGATGCCCACGACGGCGTCCCAGCCGCCCATGTGCACGGTCTGGATGCCGTGGACGTCGGCGATGATAATCATGGCGCCGGCGATGAGGGCGAGCGCGAACAGCGTGGTGAGCGCGATGGCGCGCTGCAGCTGGACGTGCTTGCCCGAGACCAGGATGAGCGCCGCCGCGATGGCGGGCAGGATCAGCGGCATCACCGTCAGGTACGGCATGGCGGGCAGCGCCCAGTCGGCGAAGTCGAGGAGACTACTGGTCATTCTCCGCCTCCTTCACGGGTGTCTCGAACGAGCGCGGGCCGAAGGAGTCACCGGACAGGCTCGGCTTGCCGGTCTCCGGGTCGTCGGAGCGGTCGTGGTCCGGCGCGGCTGCGGGCGTGGTCGGCCGCTTGGCAATCGCGCGGTCCTCCTCGTCGCGCTCGATGATGTCGTCGGTGCGGTAGCGGTACTGCCGGTACGCCAGCGCGAGCATGAACGCGCTCATGGCCATGGAGATCACGATCGCGGTGAGGATCATCGCCTGCGCGAGCGGGTCCGCGCTGTCCGCGTACTGCTCGGATTCGCGCCCGAGAATCGGTGGCGAGCCCGCCTGCCCGCCGGACTGCAGCAGCAGGAGGTTCGCCCCGTTGCCAATCAGCAGCACGCCGAGGATCATGCGGGTCATCGCCCGATCCAGCATCATGTACACCCCGCACGCGATAAGCACGCCCGAGCCGATCAGGAGGAAGAGGTTCGCTTCCATCTACTTGCTCCCTTCTTGGGCTTGTTTGCTTATCGACGATCCCGCTCCCCCAGCCGAAGCCCGCTCGGACTCCCTGGCGGCGCGCCGCTGCGCCTGCTGCTGCCGGCGCCGTTTGTTCTTCACTTGCAGCTCACGGGCGCGGTCGCGGGCCCGCTGCTTGCGGGTGTCTTCCTCGCGGTCCAGGTACGCGCCCATGGAGCCGAGGATGTGCAAGGTGAGGCCGACGACGATGGCGTACACGCCGGCGTCGAAAACCAGCGCCGAGGGGACGTCGAACTCGCCGATGAGCGGCAGCGCCAGGGAGGCGTAGCCGGTGGTGAGCGGCGGGTTGCCAAAGAAGAGCGGTACCACCACGCATGCGGCCGAGAGGAGGATGCCCGTGCCCAGGATCTTCGCGGGGTCGACCGGCAGCGCCTCGTCGATTTCCGCGCGGCCGCCCGCCAGGTAGCGCAGCGTGAACGCGAGCGCGGCGACCAGGCCGCCCGCGAAGCCGCCGCCGGGGGCATTGTGGCCGGAGAAGAAGAAGTAGAAGGACAGGAGCATGATCGACGGGAAGAGGATTCGCGTGACCACATCGACCATGATGGAGCGGTTCTGCGCCGTCTCCGAGTCCACGCCCGAGGCGAGCCAGCGGGGCTTGTTGGTGGACAGGGTGGGGCGCCGGGACTCGCGCCCGAACGTGCCCGTGCCGAAGATGAGGCTGGCCACGCCGGTGGCGGCGATGACCAGGACCAGGATCTCGCCAAAGGTGTCGGCGGCGCGCAGGTCCACGAGCAGCACGTTGACGGTGTTGCGGCCGTGGCCGATCTCGTACGCCAGGTCCGGCATGTACTTGGACACCGGGTCCTGCACGCGCGCCGACATCGCCGTCATGGCCACGATCACGACGGAGAGGCCCGTGCCGATGGAGAGCCAGGCGCGCAGCCGGTTGTCGTCGTTGCGCGGCTCCACCTCCGTGGGCATCTTGCGCAGGACCAGCATGAACACCACCATGACGATGGTCTCCACCAGGGCCTGCGTGAGCGCGAGGTCCGGAGCGCCGTGCAGCGCAAAGATGAACGCGAGCGAGTAGCCGGTCAGGCCGACCATGACCACGCCGGACAGGCGGTTGCGCTGCAGCGTGGCAAAGATCGCCATGGCGCACAGGATGCAGACCACAAGGCCCTGCCACGGGTTGTCCCACAGCAACATGTGGATGTCGTTGCTCTGCCCCAGAATCAGCGCGGCGAGCGGGACCACCATGAGCGTGGCAAAGATGACCGCCAGGTTGATAGTCAGCGAGCCGCGCTGCGTCGACGCCGTGAGCTTGAGCGACGCGTTGCGGAGCTGGTGGAGGATGAGATCCCAGATTTCGTCGGCGTCGCCAAGCGCGGGCTTGTCAAAGTGGACCCTGCGGATCAGGTCGCGCTGCCAGAACAACACGGTGCCGGCCACGACGATCACCACGGTGAGCATGAGCGGGGTGGTGATGCCGTGCCACAGCTTCAACGGCGCGCCCTCGTCTTGCGGGAAGCGGACGTCCAGGTAGGAGTTGATGGCGTTGGACAGCCAGGCGGGCAGGAGCCCGAACGCGATGGTGGCCAGCGTGAGCATCGCCGGGGAGGCGGAAAGCAGGGGGCCGATGTGGTGCATCTTTGCCACGGCGGGGGAGACGCCGGCCTCGCGGTGCTGCGCCTTTGTGGCGAACGCGCCCCACAGGAAGTACAGGGAGTAGCCCATTGTCAGGATGGAGCCGACCACCAGCACGACCAGCGTGATGTGGCCAGGCATGCCGTGCAGCGACTCCTCGTGCAGGATCGCCTCCAGCGCCGATTCCTTGGCAATGAACCCGAACAGCGGGGGCAGTCCCGCCATCGACGCCGCCGACACGACCGCTAGGAACGCGACGAACGGTTCCTTGCGGCCCAGGCCGGAGAGCTCGCCGATGTCGCGGGTGCCGGTCGTGTGGTCGATCGCGCCGACGATCATGAACAGCGTCGCCTTAAACATGGAGTGCGCGAACGTGATGGCCAGGCCCGCCATCGTCGCCTCGCGCGAGCCCACGCCGATCACCGCAGTGATAAAGCCCAGCTGGGAGACCGTTCCGTACGCCAGGATGAGCTTCAAGTCGCGCTGCTTCAGCGCCATCCACCCGCCGAGCAGCATGGTGAACAGGCCGGTGGAGATGACCACCAGGTGCCAGGTGCTCACGGCCGCCATGTCCGGCGCCAGGCGGGCGACCAGGTAGATGCCCGCCTTCACCATCGCCGCCGAGTGCAGGTAGGCGGACACCGGGGTGGGTGCCGCCATCGCGCCGGGCAGCCAGAAATGCCACGGGGCTTGGGCTGACTTGGTCAGCGCGCCGAGCATGATGAGCACGATCGCCACGGAAATCGCGGGCGTGTTCTGGATGTCTGCAAACTGCGGGATCTGGCTGAGCTTCCAGATGCCCGCGTTGAACCCGAGCAGGTTGATGCCCACCAGCATGGCCAGCCCGCCCATGGTGGTGATCATGAGCGCCTGGATCGCGGCCCTGCGTGACGACGCCCGCTCGCCGTAGTACGAGACGAGCAGGTAGGACAGGATGGACGTCAACTCCCAGAACACGTACATGAGCAGGAAGTTGTCCGAGATGACCAGGCCGTACATGACGGTGGCGAACATGGTGAGCTCGCCGCCGAGCTTGGCCAGCCGGCGCGGGTTGGAGTCGAAGTAGCCCCAGCAGTACAGCAGGACGAGGGCGCCGACGCCCAGGATGATCAGGGAGAACAGCCCGGCCAGAGGGTCGAGGCGGAACTCCAGGTTGAGGTTGGCGGAGGGCATCCAGGCGTAGCTGGCAACGATCTCGCCTTCGTGAGTAAAGATACCCCGCTGGAACAGGCTGGCCATCCAGATGAAGCCGCCGAGTGGGACCGTGGCGAGCATGCCGAACGCTGCCCGGCCGCACAACCTGATGAGCGGGGGTGCGGCAATCGTCGCGATAATGAGCGCGGCGAGCAGCGTGAGCAAAGTGCGGACCCCTCCTTGGGCATGTACGGATCGAGTTCTCTTACCGAGCCCAACAAGCCCAACAAAGCGGCCCAAGGAAGCACAAAGCGGCCATGAATTGGACACTCGTGCGAGTGCGTGGGGCGCGTCGAAAAGAATAGGCGCGGCCAATGCGTCCAACTGTACCGATTAGATAGCTATTTCGCTACCGAATTGTGGCCGCATCGTGACCGCGCCCCGAGTGGCTGAGGGTGGCTTACTTGCCGTACTGGCGGAGGAAGCTGGCCTCAGCGACGGCGATGCGCTCGATCTCGGTCGGGTCGACGGACTCGTCCACGCCGTGGATGCCGCAAGCGGGTTCCTCAACGCCGTAGAGGGCGATCTCAGCATCCGGGAACTGCTCCTGCAGCGTGTTGGTCAGCGGGATGGAGCCGCCGGAACCGATGAGGGTGAGCTTGTCGGTGCCGTACGCCTCGCGCAGGCACTCGCCGAGCTTCGCGGCGGCGGGGCGCTCCGGGTCGGTGGCAAACGGGGCGTTGACGCCGCTGATTTCCACGGTCACCTTGGCGCCCCAGGGGGTGTGCGCCTTGATGTGCTCCTCCATCTTCTGCGCGATCTCGGCGGCGTCCTGGCCGGCGGGGACGCGCAGGTTGAACTGGGCCTCGGCGCGCGGGTTGACCGCGTTGACCGCCTCAGCGACCGGGGTGGAGGTAAAGCCGATCATGGTGACGGCCGGGCGTGCCCAGCACATGTCGGCGGGGTCGTCGTCGACGGTGCCGAGGAGCTGGACGCCGTCGAGGACGCCGGCGTCGGTGCGGAAGGTGTCGCGCTCGTAGGCGTCGCCGGTCCACTTGGCGGTGGTGTCGACGCCGTCGATGGTGGTGCGCCCGTGCTCGTCGAAAAGCGAATCGGCGATGCGGATCAGGGCGTGGGCCGCGTCGGGGGCGGCGCCGCCGAAGCTGCCGGAGTGGATCGCGCCCTCGAGGGTTTCCACGGTGACCTTCACCTGGGCGCCGCCGCGCAGGGAGGTGGTCAGGGTGGGCTCGCCCACGGCGGCGTTACCGGAGTCGGCGATGAGGATGGCGTCGGCGCGGAAGATCTCCGGCTCGGCCTCGATGAGCTTGCCCAGGCCGTCGTCGCCGCCGAGCTCCTCGGAGCCCTCGACGACCACCTTCAGGCCCAGGTCGGTGCCGCCGGCGGCCTCGACTAGGCGCAGCGCCTCGAGGTGCATGGCCAGGTTGCCCTTGCAGTCGGCGGCGCCGCGGCCGTACCAGCGGCCGTCGCGCTCGGTGAGCTCGAACGGGTCATTGGTCCACACGGACGGGTCGCCCGCCGGGACGACGTCGTAGTGGGAGTAGAGGAGGACGGTTGGGGCGTCGCCCGCCGGTTCCTTGACGGCGACGATGGTGTCCGCGTTGTCCACGGTGGCGTGGCGGGTCACGTTCAGGCCCAGGCCCTCGAGGGCGGAGACGGTCCAGGCGCAGGCGGCCTCGTGCTGGTCGGCCAGCTCCGGGGTGGAGTGCGGGGAGTTAAAAGAGACCAGTTTGGCCAGGTCGGCGAAGATGCGTGTGCGGTCCGGTGTGAATTCACTCATGGGGGCGACGCTACCATTGGGGAAACGGTGGGCGTCGATAAGCAAATGGTGCTTGCACTCGCTGGGGGTGAGTGCTAAAAATGGGTCCTAGCACTCGGAGACGCCAAGTGCTAAGCGGGTGAGGCTGCACCACTCAGCAGCCGTGCCGTCGCGGGCGCCTGCTTGAACCGACGAATTGAGTACTCGTTCCACAATAAATAAGGAGCAACAAACTCACATGGCAAAGACCATTGCATTCGACGAGGAAGCACGCCGCAGCCTCGAAAACGGCCTGAACACCCTGGCAGACGCCGTGAAGGTGACGCTTGGCCCGAAGGGTCGCAACGTCGTCCTGGAGAAGTCCTGGGGCGCGCCGACCATTACGAACGATGGCGTGACCATCGCGAAGGAAATCGAGCTCGAGGACCCGTACGAGAAGATCGGCGCCGAGCTGGTGAAGGAAGTTGCCAAGAAGACTGACGACGTCGCTGGCGACGGCACCACCACCGCAACCGTCCTGGCCCAGGCGCTCGTGCGCGAGGGACTGCGCAACGTTGCGGCCGGCTCCAACCCGATGGGCATCAAGCGCGGCATCCAGGCCGCGACCGACAAGGTGTCCAAGCACCTGCTCGACTCCGCGAAGGAAGTGGAGACCCAGGAGCAGATCGCTTCCACCGCCGGCATCTCCGCCTCCGACCCGGAGATTGGCAAGAAGATCGCCGAGGCGATGTACGCGGTTGGCAACGGCACCGTGAACAAGGAGTCCGTCATCACGGTCGAGGAGTCCAACACCTTCGGTGTTGAGCTCGAGGTGACCGAGGGCATGCGCTTTGACAAGGGCTTCATCTCCGCCTACTTCGCCACCGACATGGAGCGCGGCGAGGCCGTGCTGGAAGACCCGTACATCCTGCTGGTCTCCGGCAAGATCTCCAACGTCAAGGAGCTCGTCCCGGTTCTGGAGCAGGTCATGCAGTCGGGCAAGCCGCTGCTCATCGTCGCCGAGGACGTCGAGGGCGAGGCCCTGTCCACCCTCGTGGTGAACAAGATCCGCGGCACCTTCAAGTCCGTCGCCGTGAAGGCACCGGGCTTTGGCGACCGCCGCAAGGCGATGCTGCAGGACCTGGCTATCCTCACCGGCGGCCAGGTCATCTCCGAGGAGGTCGGCCTGTCCCTGGAGACCGCCGGCATCGAGCTGCTCGGCCAGGCACGCAAGGCCGTCATTACGAAGGACGAGACCACCCTGGTCCAGGGCGCTGGCGACCAGGCCCAGATTGAGGGCCGCGTCAAGCAGATCCGCGCCGAGATCGAGCACTCTGACTCCGACTACGACCGCGAGAAGCTGCAGGAGCGCCTGGCCAAGCTGGCTGGCGGCGTTGCGGTGATCAAGGTCGGTGCCGCCACCGAGGTGGAGCTCAAGGAGCAGAAGATGCGCATCGAGGATGCGGTGCGCAACGCGAAGGCTGCTGTGGAGGAGGGCATCGTCGCCGGCGGTGGCGTGGCACTCCTGCAGGCCGCCAAGGAGCTCGAGGGCGACCTGGAGCTGACCGGCGACGAGGCTACGGGCGTGAAGATCGTCCGCGAGGCACTCTCCGCCCCGCTGAAGCAGATCGCCCACAACGCAGGCCTGGAGCCGGGCGTTGTTGCGGACAAGGTTGCCAACCTCCCCGCGGGCCAGGGCCTGAACGCCGCGACCGGCGAGTACGTTGACATGCTCTCCGAGGGCATCAACGACCCGGCCAAGGTGACCCGCTCCGCGCTGCAGAACGCCGCGTCCATCGCTGGTCTGTTCCTGACCACCGAGGCTGTCGTTGCGGACAAGCCGGAGCCGGCTGGCGCCGCAGGTGCCGGCATGGACCCGGAGGCAATGGGCATGATGTAAGCCCGTTTGCGTCCGAAACGCCCCGAGTAGCCCCGCGCTGCTTGGGGCGTTTTGCTGTCTCCCTCGGCCCCCTTCCAGCCCGTATACCCCCGTATGTGGGGAAATGTCCGGCCATGTGGGGGGGCATTGCTTATCGACACCACCGCAACCCCCGTTACGCCGCCCCGCCGGAGTTAAGAGACAGTTAACTTTGTAGCATCATAACAAAGCTGTAACGGCGCAGGTTGGCGGTGAACCTTGGAAAAAGGTTGCGTTTGGGTGAACGAACTCTCAAATGGGGCCGACTTTGGCGGGGAAAAAGTTTCGCCGGAACACTTGCGAGCTCACAATGCTGTGGCAAAATATTTCGTGTGATGCCCCATGGAGGGTGTCAGGACACTGTCAATCTAGAGCCAGACACTCTGGCACCTACACGTAAGGGGAAAACAATGGGTGACCTCTCTACCATCGCTGACATGCTGAAGGACTTCGGCAAGTTTGGTAAGAACTTCGTCGAGCTGTTCCGCGGCATTCCGGACATCCTGATCCGCTTCGGCTCCCTGGGCACCGCTGCCAAGGAGCTCCCGAACGACACTGCCTCCAAGTAGTCGTCTCTCGCGCGTCCACTTTCGGCAACGCGCAAACTTCAACACTCACCTCATTGGCCTTGGATAGGGTCACTCGTTAAAAGGAGAACATCATGGAAGCACTTCAGAACTGGGCATTTCTGTCCTCTGACGCACACGTTGCAGGCGCACTGCTCGGCATCCTGGGCGCAGTTGCTAAGGCGGCTGGCAACCTGGGCGAGCTGATCGGCCTTGTCGCGTAAGACAAACCGCCTTACAACCCCGCCGCTGCGCGGGGTTGTTTTGCGTTTAAGGCGTCTCTTTGGTCGCGTGCGCGGAACCGGCGAAGCGCAGCTTGAGCTGGAGGCTCCCCGTGCTGAGGCTCCCCGCGCAGAGGCGAATCGCCCGGCGGCTGGGTGGGCCAAGACCTCAAAGCCGAAGCCGGAAGCAACTCAGCCGGCCAAGGATCCCAGTGCACTCGCATCCGAGGAGAAGCTGGTCGCTCCGGTGCCGGAATCGACGGAGAAGGCCCCGGATGCAAAGCCCGCGGCGAAGGCCTACAACGCACACCAGGCGGACACCCCGGCGAAACTGACTTCCGATTCCACCTCTCAATCTTCCATCGAACACAAACCCCAGACGGGCGGTAAACTTAAGGACATGGCTGACCACAAGGATGATGAACTCCCTTTGATCGACCTGGCAGAGGTCGAGGGCTGGGTTGTTGACGATACTGATGAAGACGATCCGGTGCTCATGATGCCGGACGGCACGCCGATTCAGACCTGGCGTGAGAATTACCCGTACGACGAGCGCCTGAGCCGCGCGGAGTACGAGAAGGAAAAGCGCGCGCTGCAGATCGAGCTGCTGAAGTGGCAGAACTGGACCAAGGACACGGGCCAGCGCCACATCATCCTTTTCGAGGGGCGCGACGCCGCCGGCAAGGGCGGCACCATTAAGCGCTTCAACGAGCATCTCAACCCGCGTGGTGCCCGTACGGTTGCGCTGGAGAAGCCCAGCCCGCGCGAGTCCACCTCGTGGTACTTCCAGCGCTACATTGAGCACTTCCCGTCCGCGGGCGAGATCGTGTTCTTTGACCGCTCCTGGTACAACCGCTCGGGCGTCGAGCGCGTCATGGGCTTCTGCACCGAGTCGCAGCACGCGGAGTTCCTCCGTGAGGTTCCGATGCTGGAGAACATGATCCTGGGCTCCGGCATCTCGCTGACCAAGTTCTGGTTCTCCGTGACCCAGCGCGAGCAGCGCACCCGCTTTGCCATCCGCCAGGTGGACCCGGTCCGCCAGTGGAAGCTGTCCCCGATGGACCTGGCCTCGCTGGACAAGTGGGACGACTACACCCGCGCCAAGGAGGAGCAGTTCCGCTACACCGATACGGACGAGTCCCCGTGGGTGACCATCAAATCCAACGATAAGAAGCGCGCCCGCCTCAACGCGATGCGCTACATCCTGTCCAAGTTCGAGTACACGAACAAGGACCACGAGCTCGTCGGCGAGCCGGACCCGCTGATTGTCAAGCGCGGCCGCGACCAGATCGGCGACTAAACTCGCGCCTCATTGCCCGGTCCCCGTGGGGGCCGGGCTTTTCGCTTATCGACGCCCCTACTGGTCCTCGTCCTGCAGAATCGCCTTCGACAGCTTCTTCAGGCTCTTGAGCTGCTTGGCGCTGGACGCGTCGAGGGCGCGGTCCTCAGCATCGGCGACCTCCTCGGCGAGCGTCCCCAACGCCTTGGAGCCTTTCTTGGTCGCGGTGACGATCTGGCGGCGCCGGTCCTTCGGGTCGCGGTCGCGCTTGACCCAGCCCAGGTTCTCCAGCGAATCGACGAGGCGGACCATGTCGGAGGCGTCGACAGCCAGCAGGCTGGACAGCTGCGACTGGGACAGCGCAGTGTTGTCAACGCAGGTGAGTACCCAAAAGCCGCGCATGCTCACGTCGTGCTTGAACAGGGTGCGCTCCACCTCTTCCTTGGTGTGGCGGCGGACCCGCTCGATCTGGAAGGACGGGGACTTGGTGAGTGCATTGGGGAGCTCGTCGTGCGTTGCCATGCCCACATCATACGGTTAGTTGGCTAATTCAATCAATTACAGGTGCGCGGTAAATTGCCCCCGCCGGGCGGTGTGTTTTGCCGGGGTAGGCGGCTATTTAGCGGGGAGGTCGGCGGCGAGCCAGGCGTCCGTGCCACCGGCGACGTTGATGACGTTGTCCCAACCTCGGGCCTGCTCCAGGTACTCGGCGGCGTGGGCGGAGCGGCCGCCGGATTTGCAGATGACGTAGATGTCCTGGTTCGGGTCGATCTTGTCGGCCAGGCCGACAAAGTTGGACAGCGGAAGATTGACGGCGCCCGCGGCGTGGGCGGTGGCGAACTCGTCGGGCTCGCGGACGTCGATAAGCTGTGCTCCCTGCGGTACTTCTGTGACATTGACTGTTTTCATGGGGCCGATCCTATACGCTATTGCGCCATGGGATCCCGGAGACCGCGTCGCCCGCAGTGGGTGTATTGGGTGCGGCGCGCGATGGTGCTTGCGATGCTGGTGGCGGTGCTTGCGCTGCCGGTGGCGTTGCTGAGCCGGTGTGGGGGAGGGGAGCCGGGTGCGGCGGGCCCGATTGGGCAGTCGCGGCCGGTGGAGATGGTGGTGCCGCAGATAGGCTTGCGCGCCGAGTTTGAGGAGGGGGATTGCCGGGTGAAGGACGGTGCGATCAATCCGGCGTCGATGGGCAAGGCGTGCGCGTACACGGCGGAGGGGAAGCCGTACCAGCTGCCGGGCCCGGGTGCTGGTGACCTTGTCGTGGTGGCGGGGCACACCGGCGCGGCGGTGCACGGTGTGTTTGACGGGCTGTACGACGCGCGCGCGAATGCGCACAACGTGCGCGAGGGGGACACGCTTTACCTGCGCACGCAGGATTCGCGCGCGGCGGGCAAGTGGTTGGAGTACCGCGCGACGGACCTGCACGACCCGGAGAAGGAGGGGCTGGCTGACGACGCCTCCGTGTGGGGTACCGAGCCCATGCCCGGTCGCCTCCTCACCATCTCCTGCATCCAGCCGGTGAACCCACTTGCCGCGGCGGTGCGCAACGCGGTGGTGGGGTGGCAGTTTGCGGGCGTGGTGGACGACGCGACGGTGGACGCCGCTGGGTAGCCGACGCACCTGCGCGACAATCGTTGCCAATGTGTTACGTGTGACTCCTGGGAAAAGGTGGCACCGCTGTGTAAAGTCTAAAGGTGAACTTGAGAGTGACCCTCGCTCGAGACAGGAGACCCCATGAACCGCACTTCCCTCGCCGTCGCTTTTGCCGGTGCGCTCACATTCGCCGCGGCGCCGCTCGCCAGCGCGCAGGACCTCCCCGCCGAGGTGACGGACGCCCTCGGCGCCACCTACTTCCTCAACCAGACAGGGGACCACTACGTGTCCGACGCCAACCTCGTCGCCACCCCCTACGCGCAGCTAAGCGCCGGTGACCAGGAGCGCGCGGTCGACGTGACCAGGGCAGCGGTCGCAGGGCTTATCGACGCCCCCGCGCCCGCCCCCTCCGCGCCGGCTGCTCCCGCCGACGCGCCGGAGAGCCAGCAGGGCGACCAGCCTGCCACTCCGGTGCAGCCCGACGAGGACCAAGCCCCGGCGGAGCAGGTGCTCGACGCGGACGCGGTGGACCCGAACAACCCGGCGCCAGTTGCCGGCGGCTTGGTCGCGCTCCCGTCCGTGCTGAATGTGGACGGGCAGACCTACTACCTGAACAAGGACGGTGTCACCTACGTTGCTGACGTGGCCCGCGTCGCCGAAACCCCGACTCCGGAGGAGGCGCAAGCCTCGGCGCAACTGGTGACGGACAACGCTGGTGCGATCCGTGAGCAGGGGCTGGAGGAGGCCCGGGCCGGTGGTAAGGCCGAGCAGGCCGACGGTGAGGCAGCACCCGCTGTGGAGGTGCAGCAGCAGGCCGCGCCCGTGACCGCGGATGCTGTTGCCGGTGCCACCGAGGTACAGGCCCGCGGCATGGCTGCCGAGACCGGCTCCAACACAGTGGCTCGCGCGCTCGTGGCGCTGTTGATCGCCTCCGCGGTTGGCGCTGCGGTTTTTGTGGTGGGACGCCGCTACCTGGTGTAGCTCTGTGGAAGCCGCCGGCTGAATCGTCGGCTTGGGCGCTCGCTTGATGTGCGGGCGCCCCTTTTTTTGTGCCCTACCTCCTGGCTTTCTACCCCCGTTCGTCCACACCCGAGGGAGGTGCTGTGGCGAAGAGTATCCAGGGGTTGAATGTGTCTCACCACACTCCGCCAATCTTTGGGGACTTAGTCAAACATTCAAGTTCCCAGGTCAGGGGCCTTGACTCTCTAGTGAAGAAGTGCAAACTAGCTGCATAAATGTCTGCATATTAAAATTTTTTCCAGTTGAGCCCTAGTTAATTGAAATAGACATGTATTTATCTAGACACTCATGCAGTTTGGGTTTAGATTCCTCAGTGGTGCCCATGCTGGGCCCCATGTTCAAGCCGGGAGTGCCGTTCTCGGCGCACCTTTCCCACCGCTGACCACTTTGGGCCCAGCGATTTCTGATTTTCCGAAAGGACTTTCACCATGGCCAAAGCCATTGCAAAGACCGCAGCCATCGCTGTTGCTGCGGGCCTGACCTTCGCCGGCTCCGCCGGTATCGCTACTGACGCGTTCGCGCAGGAGACTTCCACTACCGTCTCCAATCCTGCCCCGACTGATTCGCCGGCTGCAGAAACGATCAATGATGCTGTAGCTGCGGACGGAACGGTCAATTTGACGATCCACAAGCGGGCAAATCTGACTGGAGAGCTCCAACCTGCTAACGGTGCAGAGAACGCCGCTCCCGGTGGCGAGGCGCTGGCCGGCGCGAAGTTCTCCGCCCGGAAGATTAAGGGTGACATCACTGACCAGCGAGTCTTTAACCAGATTGCGAAGCTCGCCAATGATCGCGATATTGCGGGAATCACTGCCGAAGGTGGCCCCGGCTTCGATGGAGAAGCAATCGACCTCGGTGAAACTCAGGGCGACGGCGGTACGCTGACTAAGCAGTTGCGCCGCGGCGCATACCTGATCACGGAAACTAACGTGCCGACGTCTACCGATGAGGCCTACATCAAGTCGGACCCGTTCATCGTCTTCCTGCCGATGACGAACGCTAACGGTATCGGCTGGAATACCGACGTACACCTTTACCCGAAGAACTCGATGGCGAAGGTGACCAAGGAAGTCACGGACGCGGATAAGCACGCCGGGGCATCAGACGATAAAAACAAGGTCGTGACGTACACGCTCGACGGCATTGTTCCGGTCGCGCCGGAGAACAATGAGTTGACCGCGTTCAACATTAACGACTCTTACAACAGCGCCGAACTGCAGCTGGACGAGAACTTTTTGCAGTCTGTTGAGGTAGTGAGGGGCGAGACGCGTACGAAACTCGAGCCCGCTGACTACAACGTCGTTAAGGGCAAGAACAACACCACCAAGTCCGCCGATGGCGAGACGGCTCGCGATTACAACGCGGGCTTTGTGATTTCGCTGACGGACGAGGGGCTGTCTAAGGTCCAGGCCAACGACCACGTCGTTGCCACGGTTAACGCGACTCTTCTGAACGCCCAGGAGGGTGGCGACCAGGACATCTGGAACTCTGTTAACGAGGCGGGAACGTTTAAGCGTAAGCAGGGGACGGGTTCCGGGTTCGACGAGAATCCGTGGGAGACTCCGCACGACGAGGTTGTCACGTACCTTGGCAACATCGAGGTCCTGAAGGCCGGTGAGCAGAATGACGGTTCTCGTAAGCTGCTTGAGGGGGCAGAGTTTAAGATCGGCAAGTGCAACGCTGACGGCACTGCGATCGACGGCGACCCCATCCAGACCGGTACTACCGATAAAGATGGAAAGCTGCTCTTCGAAGGCCTGCACGTCACCGACGTGATTAACAACGTGGAGGTCGGTACGCCCGGAAAGTCGCCCGGAAAGTACTGCCTCCAGGAGACCTCGGCACCTAAAGGTTACAGCTTTGACAAGAACAAGGTGTATCCGATCGAGCTGAGGAAAGACACCAGGAACTCTACGCAGCCTGCGAACTTCCTCAAAGCAGGACAGACGGAGAATTCTGCAAATTACACTGCACCTGAAAACGGAACGATCCGTATGAACGGTGTTGCTATCAACAACGTCAAATCGTCGACGCCCACCCTCCCCTCCACCGGTGGCATGGGTGTGCTGATCATCGTGCTGGCTGGTCTGGCCATCATCGGCGGCGGTGTCTACGCGGCACGTCGCAACTCCCAGGCGGCCTAAGCCCGTCCAAGGTCGGCGCACGGTAACGGCGCGCTGACCACCGGGTACTCCCGTCCGGCCCCTTGGTGAGGGGCTGGCGGGGGTGCGAGTGGGCGTCGATAAGCAATGGGCGCCCAACGCCTGAACGCGGGGAGGCGTAAAACTCCCGCCCAGTTTTTACACATCAGCCGTGCCTAGGTAGGAAGGATCGCGCAGTGACTACTGCCGTGGAAGGCAAGCACCGCAAAAAGCCGGCGCAGAAGCCGTTTTTCCAGCGCATTGCGCTGCCGGTCATCATTATTCTGGCGGGGCTGATGGTGCTGATGTACCCGGTCGTGGCCACCCAGTGGAACAACCGGGTGCAGGAGCAGGTGGCCAAGCAGTACGAGGAGCAGATCCAAGAGGCGCCGCCGGAGCAGATCAACCAGGCGCTCGAGGCGGCCAAGGAGTACAACCGCACGCACACCGACGGCCCGATTCTGGACCCGTGGCTTGCACGCATCTCCGAGGACAACCTGGACTACCAGGAGTACGAGAAGCACCTTGAAGGCGTGTCCGCGATGTCGCAGCTGGCCATTCCGTCGATTGACCTCCGCCTGCCCGTCTACCACGGCACGCGCGACGAGACGCTGCAGAAGGGCCTCGGCCATCTGTACGGCTCGGCGCTGCCCACCGGCGGCGAGGGTTTCCACTCGGTGATCACCGGCCACACGGGCCTGACCAACGCGACGCTTTTCGACGACCTCGTGGACGTCGAAGTCGGCGACGCCATCTACCTCTCCACCTTCGGTGAGCGGATGAAGTACCAGGTCTACGACATCGAGGTCGTCCTGCCCGAGGAGACTGACAGCCTCCGCGCCGAGGAAGGCCGCGACCTGCTCACCCTGATCACCTGCACCCCCTACGGCATTAACACGCACCGCCTTCTCGTCCACGCGGAGCGCGTCCCCATGGATCCGGACGAGGCGAGCGTGCTCGATGAATCCACCAGCACCGTGCAGTGGTGGATGTGGGCGCTCGGACTTGTTGCGCTGGCGATTCTCCTGGGCTTGGCCTGGTGGATCTGGCGCGAGAAAAAGAAGAACGATCGCGCGGGCGCTTCGAACGAGGAGGTTTAAGTCCTAGTGCGCACACTCAAATACTTCGCGGCCGCTGGTGCGGTGTCGGTGGTGCTTGCCGGCGCGTCGCTACCTGCTACCGCAGACGACCGTGTCATCAGCGGCAACGACCGCAACATCGCGGCGGAAAGCGTCGACGCCAACGAGCCGATCTCGCTGATGGTCCGCAAGGTAGCCAGCAACCCTTACGACGACATCCCGGCGGGCCAGAAGCCGACGTCCATCGCCGGCGCAATCTTCACGCTGTCGCAGGTGCGCGGTGTGGACATCACCACGTCCGGCGGCCGTAGCGCGGCGCGGAGCATGTCGCTTGACGACGCCCACGCTGCCGGACTGGACAAAATCTCCACCCTCACCACCGGCGACAACGGCCGCGTACAGTTCATGGACTTGCGGCCGGGCCTGTACCTACTCGAGGAGTCCGCGCCGGATTCCGACTACGACTACCGGATCTCCAACCCGAAGCTGATCATCCTGCCGCTGGCCAACGCGACGGGCGACCGGTTCAAGTACGACAACGTGATCGTGACCAAGCCGGGCAACAACCGCCCGGGTGGCTCGACCTCGCCGGAGACCTCGCCCCCGTCTCCGCCGACCACCACGGTGATGACGACGCCCACGGTGACGCCGAGCACGGAGCGCACGCCGTCGACGGAGCGTACCCGCACCACCACGAAGACGACGGGCGAAACCACCACCAAGCGCACCACGGAGCCGACGACGGTGCGCACCACCGAAACGACCACTGGCCTGGCCACCGCCAACGGCGGAGGCGGCGGCAGTAACGGTGGCGGCTCGAACGGCAGCAACAGCAACGACGACCGCGGAGGCTTCCTGGCCTCTACCGGTGCTGACGTGCTCTGGGCCGCAGGACTGGGCATGGCCCTGGTGCTGCTCGGCGTAATCCTGGCGGCACGGAGGAAGGAAGAAAACTAATGAGGAGTACATCGATGCGTCACACCACCGCGCGTGCTCGATTTGCGCGTCCGGTGCGTGCGCTGCTCGCGGCCGTGCTGGTCATGGCGATCGGCACCGCCCCGGCCGGCGTGGCCGAGCCCACCGCCGACCAGTCTGTCCCGGATTCCGTGTCCACCGAGCAACCTGCTCTGGAAGCGGATTCCCCATCTGTTGACTCCGGTACTTTCGGAGCTAGCGACGACGGATCTGTCGCGGACGCTGCAACCCCCGCTGCCGCCACGGGCGCTGCAACCTCCCCGGCGGAGTCCTCGCCAGCAGCACCAAGCAGCGCTGCGCCACTTGGCCCGAATCCGCTTTTCCCGGGCACGGTCACCGAGGACGGCATCACCGTCAATCGCGACGGCGGCGTGGACACCATCCACGTCCACGATTCGGAAGGGGAGTTGTGGCAGTGGGGCGGGAAGGCCTCGAAGGAAAACGTCTTCGCGCTGACGCGCAAGGGCGAGGTCACCGAGGTGCTCTCCGTAACCGCCGACGGACGCGAGCTTGAGCGCAAGAAGTTCGGCTGGGTAAACACCAAGGATGTTGCCTTCATCGGCTTTGACCTGAACGCCCTGCACACGATCCCGCCGGTCGACGTGACGATCGAGGTCAAGACGAAGACTAAGGGCGACTACGAGATCGCGGAGAGCGAGGACATTCCTACCTCGCAGGAGTTCGCCAAGAACGGTTACGACCCGAAAGAAGAACTCGACTCTGAGGTAGAGGCGCAGCTGCGTGCTGCGGCGCCTGGCCCAATCCCAAAGCATTCAGGTATGCAAGATCAGAAATTGCGGATGGCCAACAAAAAATATGCTTCTCTGGGTGTGGAGCAGGAACTGAGCTACCTTGTTTACGAGTCAGGGACTTGGGATATGACCCGATTTGCATTGAAGTTTGATTGTAGTGTGGATGACACCAAGGGCATCGGGGAAGTGAACCGTATTCGGGTGGTTCGAAGCGGTAAAACTGTATACGATGAAACGTTCGGACCGGGTAAACCCGGTTACTGGACGAGGAACCGGACCAAACGCGACTACCTCGGCCGAGGGAATGAAGTTCCTTGTGACCGCGAGTACCACACGATTAGCGACCCGGGAAACGCTTTTGATTTCCAGGGGAAGCCCATAAAGCTCGAAGCCCGCGATCGCGTAATCTTCAATTTTGATGGGCCGAACAGGGACGATTATGCAGCGGAACTCTGGGGACAAAATACACTGACCGGAATTCCGGATGGAAATCAGAACAACAAAAACTGGAAGAGCATTACTTCACGACCGACTGGTAACGAGATTGTTTCGCCTACCCACTCGACTACTAAGAAAAGTAGTGGGAGTGGCTTTAGCGTGGTTGCTGACGAGTTTCAGCTCGGAGGTAAAGAGGGTGGGTCGATCCAACAGATTAAGTACTGGTATGACCAATCTGATGTGAAGATATACGCTGTGAACCAATCGGGGAATAGTAATTTCCAGGTGAAAATCGGCAATATCGTTGACACATCGCAAATGAAGCCCGAGAAGAAGATTCTCGAAGACGGATCCGTGGTGGCGAGTACTGTGAGCTCCACGTTGCCGACTATTGGCTGGCAGTACGGGCTTCCAGGCTTTGACGACTTGTACGTCCAGATTACGACGCCCTTCGTGCATCAAACCTCTATCACTGGGGAAAAAAATCCGCTCGAAATCGAATTTGTGAACGGTAAAGGTGAGCCCGTCTATGTCGACGTCCCGGCCGGCGCGAAAACCTACCTGCAGTACCGAGCGAACATGCCGAATTCTGACAGATTTCAGCCGGATCCAACAAAGGCAAGGATCGAAGTGCTGGGTTATCCGAATGGTAAGGAGAATACAGAGGAGGGGCCTGCTATCGAGACCCCTAAGGATCCCGACGAGACGGGCATACCCGTCGAGGAGCAGCAGAAAGTTTGCTCCCTGCAAGGCGGAACAGTATGGGTTGCGCGATCTGCGCATAGCAACCAAAACAACACCTTCAACGAGCGAAATACCACCGATCTTTTTACTCAGGAATACGGGTCGACCAATTTTAAAAAGGTGGGATCGACTTCCAACTGGGTATACAACGCACTGTCGTACAACCCTCGTGACGGGTACTTGTATGCAATCAGCCAAGGCCGTGTGAAGTCGATTGGTTCGACGAGTAACCATGGGCAGGCATCATACGGAGTGACTTACGATGAGGACCCAAGGTACCCAGCTGGACACTTGCTCCGTATTAACCCTACTAATGGTGTGGTAGTTGATAAGGGCAAGATAAACGGTATCCAAGCCAAGGACCCAGGGCAGTGGCAAAATGACCTATGGGGTGGCATTACGTCAGGCGTGATCCGGGCGGATGGAAAGTACGTGTTCTCGAACTCGTCGCAGTCGGGTACGAAAGATATTTATGTCCTTGGTTGGAACGATCAGTCGAAAACCTACAGTCTGAATGCCTCTAGGAAGACCGATTGGAAGGCCCAATCCAACGATTTCACGTACGTAGGTGACGGCTCCGGGAACTGGGTGTACGGTATCCGCAATGGATCGACCCTCTTGGAACGCGTGAATATCGAAAATGGCGCAGTGCAAACGTTTGACCTGTCCACAGTGAAGGATCCGCTCGGCCGTGACTTTGTGCGTGGTATTTATGGCACGGCATGGACCTACGGAAACGGTAACCTCGGCTTCGGTTTGAATGGTCAGCAAAAGGGCTACCAGATCCAGATTGTGGACAACGAGAATGGTTTTTCCGCCAAGATTGTGTCACAGGTTCCGATGCCAAACTCCCAGTCGAATGATGCGGCCTCGAACGCGATTGTTGCGTCCCATACTGACCTCAAAGCGACTAAGGAGCGAATTGGCATCAGCGAGGATGGGACTGTCACGTGGGAAGTGACCGTAGAAAATATCGGGCCGTGTGCGTCAACCGGCTTCACGCTGAACGACCTCGTGCCCGGAGACTACAGTGACGTGAAGGTAATCAGCGCGGAGTCTGAGCAGACCCCCGGATGGATCGGCAAAATCGACGAGTGGGTAAGGGGCAACCAGGTCTTGTCCATCCACGGGCCTTTGCAGAAGGGACAGAAGGCTTCCGTTCGGATCTCTGCAAAGTTGAAAGAACCGCTGCCGGTCAATGAAGATAAATGCACGCCACAAGCTACCCCTCCAAACCTGGTCACGATCCTGGGTAATGACGGCGATGATGTTCCGGAGAACAATACGGAAGTGAAAGATGGTCAGGGGACCGTCCCGGACGACTGCAACAGCAAGATTCAATTCAACCTCGTAAAGGTGGAGGCTGACGGCGGTCAAACCCCGCTCAATGGCGCAGAGTTCTCAATCTTCGCTGTAAATCCAGACGGATCTCGCGGGGCGCTCGTAGCTAGCATGGATCAGCCCAACGAATCGGGCTACTTCGCTGCGGAGCTTGTAGCAGATACTTCCTACGTGCTCGTAGAGAACAAGGCTCCGGCTGGCTTCAGTTTGCTTACCGAACCGGTGGCTTTCAAAACCGTCCGCCCTACAGCGGATAATCCGAACGCCACTGTGAAGGTCGAGCCCGGCTCCGCAGGCGTGAACCTCATTGTTGATCCGGAGAAGCAGAAGCCTGCAGAGGTGTTCGTCCAACTCGCCAACGTCCGCCAGGGCAACCTGCCGAAGACGGGTGGACACGGCCTGCAGGTGCCGCTGGCGCTGAGCACCGTGCTGATGCTCTTCGGTGCAGCGCTGGCGCGCAGGAGGGCCGTCCAAGTTTAGGCTAGGCATGGACTTTTCAAACCGTTAGACTTCTCCGTGGTGATCGGGTCGCCCTCGCAGGGGCGACGCACCCCGGAGAAGTTTTTCCTTTGCCCAGTTCAAGACCGCTCTCCGTTGCAAGGCGACGGAGGCTCGGGACGGATGCCCACGACAATCCAGACAGAGGAGGTACCGACCACATGCGCACACATGGTGTTCCAGGCATCAGCGGGAAGCGGAAACGGGAACTGCGGGCGCTGCTCGCGGCACCGACCGCGGCGTGCGTCGTCCTCTTCTCTTCGGCACCGGTGTCGGTGGCTGAAACAGAGACCGAGACGTCTGCGGAGGCGACAACCGCGACCAGTGACGTGGAGCAGGCGGACGACCGGACCCCGGCAAGCACAGCAAGCGCGGAAGAACCGACCGGGTCCGAGACCGCGACGAGTACGCAGTCGGAGGTTTCGGGGGAGTCTAAGGGTGGGGGCGTGGGGGCGTCGATAAGCAATGAGCCCATCACCGTCGAGCGCGACGGGGAGGTCGACACCGTGCGCGTGCACGACCCTGATGGCGAGCTGTGGCAATGGGGTGGCGCAGCATCGGCGGAGAACGTGTTCGCACTGGCGCGTGACGGCGAGGTGGGCGAGGTGCTGTCCGTGACCGCCGACGGCCGCGAGCTGGATCCCGAGGATTTCAGCTGGGCGAATACTGAGCGCGGCGCGTTTGTGGGGTTTGACCTCAATGCACTGCACACGATTCCGCCGGTGGACGTGACCATGCGCGTGCGTGCCGGCGAAGCGGGGGAGTACCGGGTCGCGGAAAGCGACGAGATCCCGGCGAAGCGCGAGTTTGTGGGGTTTGCGGAGGGCGAAGAGGCGGTCGCGCCCGGCGCGAGGGCGGCGACGCCGTACGCCGCGACCAGCACGATGGGGCTGCCCGCGGGCCAAGCGTGGTCGGTGGAGCAGAAGCTGGCAACCACCGAAACAGTGACGGGCACGGCTACGCTCCCCGCCAGGGACGACGGCGACAAAGAGGCGATGGGCTTCGGCGGGGTGAAGCGCTTCATGCGCACCACCGCGAGCGGGTCGCGGCCGGACACGGTGGTCCCCGCGGGCAGCAGCCCCACGCTTGCGGTGACAAGGATACGGGTGATGACCACCTCGCCGAGCGTGACGTTCCCGGTGGGCAAGATTGCGCTGCTGAAGAATACGCGCAGCTGGTACTCGCTGGAATCGGCGAAGGTGACGCCGATCGTGGAGGGCGGCGTGACGCGTGGGTACGACATCCAGCTGTTCGACCCCGAGTCCGACACCCTGTACAAGAAGGTGGACATCTGGAGCGGGAACCAGCTTGCCGTGTCCTTTGAAAAGATGACCGGCATCCCGCCGGCGAGCAACTACGCGCTTGAGGTCTACGCCTCGCACCCGGTCACGCAGGAGAGCGCGGGCGATTACGCGTGGGGCAATGCCACCGACCCAGAGAAGCGACGCACGACCGTCACCCCGTCCGGTACAGACGGGATCGCGCGCGCCCGTGTCACCCGCACCACGCAGGAGGACGGCGTGCTGGAAGGCGAGGTTGCGGCGGCGGTGCAGTCGCAAAACGGCTACGCGCTGGACGGCGGCGAGACGCTCACCATCACCGGCCCGGACGGCAAGGTCCTCTACACGTGCAAGGCGGGGGAGGACCCGTCGTGCGGGATCGCGGCCATCCCGGCGCAGGGGCAGACGACGGGCAAGGGCGGGGTGAAGTTCACGCTGCCGCAGCGGCTCTACGTGCCCAAAGGGTCGACGGTGGCGGTGACCATGGATTTCCGCAAAGATCCCGCCTTGCCGGTGGCGGACCGGTACCTGCGCGGGCCGTCCGGTCCGATCCAGCTGGACTACATGCTCACGCCCGGCGCGCCGAGCGACCTCGCCGTGACCAAGCGCAACGCGCTGCCGGGTGACCCGGGCGTCGCCGACCAGTTGCGCGTCGCCCGCGACGCCATCCGCGCCACCGGCGCCAATCCCGCCGACTACCGGTTTTGGGCCATCGACGTGAAAAACGCGGGCACCACCGAGGTCCCCGGAGCCACGCTCACGGACCCGCTCCCGACCGGGTTCGACCCCGCCACGGCCGGCGCCCTGCCCGCGGCGCTGATCCGCGGGTCGCGGCCGGCGGGGGAGAAGCTGGCGTCGACAAGCACTACTGGCAACGGCGCACTCACCGTAAACATTGGGGCGCTCCGACCAGGCGAGACGGCGCGCGTCCTCGCGTATGCCCGCGCCACCGGCACCTGCACCCCCAACACCGTCACCGCGCGCAACACCGGCGGCGAGCTCACCCCGGCCGACAACGTCGCCACCGCGCCGTGCCCCGTGCAGCTGCGCGTGCGCAAGGTGGATCACCAGGATCGCACCGTGGCCCTCGAAGCCGGCCTGGAGCTTCGTCCGCTTATCGACGCCCCGTCGTCCCCCATTCCCCTCACCCCAACCCCCGACGGTTTCCTCACCACCGGAGCCGCCCTCGAGCGCGGCCGGGAGTACCAGCTTGTGGAGACGAAGGCGCCCGCCGGCTACTCACTGCTCGCCGAGCCGATTGTGCTGCGCGTCGTGCGCGAGGGGGAGACGGACGTCCTTGAGTTCCGCGGACCCGACGGCGCGTTTTCTCAGGATTCGCCGATGGTGGGGCTGTGGGCGGGTGCGCCAGGGGAGAACGTGCAGCTCATCGACGCCGCGAACACCGTGAGTGTCTCCCTCGCCAACGTGCGCCAGGGGAACCTGCCCAAGACTGGTGGTGCGGGGCTTATGGTGTGGGTGGGCGTGGCGTTAATAATGCTCAGCGTTGGTTTCTGCGGGCTGTACCGGCGCGCAGAGCGAACTGGCTAAACGGCGGGGAGCGCTGTACTCTTTCTAAGAACGCCGTTAGTCATCTCTTAAAAAGGTCGTCTCCCCGTGTCTTCCCGAAAGTATCTCGCCGCCGCGCTCGGCGCCTCCTTGCTGATTGTCAACGCTCCCTCCGCGCACGCGTACAGCGGAGAGATCGATCCACTCGACGCGCAGTGCAGGACTGATACTGCGCTGGCGAACCAGGGGAAGGAGCTCCCGGACGTGGAGCGCTACTTCTTCGGCTCGAACCAGAGCAACATCCACGGCAACACGCTCAAGGTCTACAACACCACCGCCTACGGCGAGCACCTGGAGGAGGCCATGGATGCGTGGATCGACGCCACCGGCGGGCTGCTGCGCGTGGAGTACGTGGACCACCGCGACCCCGAAGCCGTGATGCTGGAACTTGGGGACCTGCCTGGAATTACTGCGGGCCGCCAGCAAGGCACGCCCGGCAACAACCCCCGCGTGACGTTAAATCAGTCGTTGTACGCCAACCCAGCAAACGTCCACCATGCCAGCATGGTGATGACGATCGCCCACGAGATGGGCCATGCCATGGGGCTCGCGCACTCCTGCAGCGGGGCGCTGATGAAGAACGGCACAAACCGGGGCAAGCTCGGCTTGACCCCGCAGAAGCTCGACGTGCAGATCCTGCTGCAGACGCACCCGCAGCTGCGGGAGATGGGCGGGCAGCCGATGACGAGCGAGGCGTCGCAGCCGGCGGAGGAGACTTCAGTTTCGGCGGAGCCGTCCGCGGAGACTTCGGCGGAGCCCGAGCCGTCCGTCGAGCCGGAACCCTCGGAGACCTTCGTGCCGGAGACTACGGAATCCACGGCGACCTCGGCGGAACCGGAACCGTCAGCGGAGCCGGAACCAACCGTGGCGCCCGAGCCGTCGGAAACTGCCGCGCCGGAGACCTCAGTGCCGTCGCCGGTTGCCACCACGACGGAGCCGACACCAACGGAGCTGCCGCCTATCGACGTCCCCAAGCCCGCCACCATGGCAGACGCTGAGCAGGCCGTCGAAGACTACTCGGAGAAGTACCAGCAGGCACTTGCAGACGCCAAGGCAGCGGAGGACGCAGGCGATGCTGCACGCGCCGCAGAGCTTCAGCAGCACGCCGACCGGTACCTCGCCGCGTTCTTTGAGGCTGCCGACAACCGCGATGCGCTGGAGGCGGAGCTGAAGGCGAGCAGCGAGCCAACGTCTGAAGCTACTTCTGAGCAGCCGAAGCCTGCGGAGGAATCTACCCCGGCCGCCCCGACGACTACTACGGCTAAGCCTGTGGCTTCGAAGCCGCAGTCGACGACGTCGGCCGCCGAGTCTCCGACGAGCAAGGCGACCACGCCAACTCCGAAGACAACTGCGGATACGCCGAAGACGTCCACTAGGCCTGCAATGACGACGCAGGAGACGTCGACGACATCGGCGGAGGCGTCCACGACGGTTGCGCCGACGACCACTAGCGCGAAGCCTGTGGCCTCGAAGCCGCAGTCGACGACGTCGGCCGCCGAGTCTCCGACGAGCAAGGCGACCACTGCCGCGAAGCCCGCTCCGAAGACAACTGCGGCGACGTCAAAGACGTCCACCAAGCCTGCAATGACGACGCAGGAGACGTCGACGACATCGGCGGAGGCGTCCACGACGGTTGCACCGGCGACCACTACCGCGAAGCCTGTGGCCTCGAAGCCGCAGTCGACGACGTCGGCCGCCGAGACTACGACGAGCAAGGCGACTACTACCGCGAAGCCCGCTCCGAAGACAACTGCGGATACGCCGAAGACGTCCACTAGGCCTGCAATGACGACGCAGGAGACGTCGACGACATCGGCGGAGGCGTCCACGACGGTTGCGCCGACGACCACTAGCGCGAAGCCTGTGGCCTCGAAGCCGCAGTCGATGACGTCGGCCGCCGAGACTACGACGAGCAAGGCGACCACGCCCGCTCCGATGACGACAGTGGCAACGCCCAAGGCAACCACTGAGCGAGTCTCAACGACCACTGTTGCGAAGCCGGTGGCGTCGACTCCGCGGGAGTCCACGGCGGAGGTGACGGATGTGTGGGCGTCGACAAGCACTCAGGCGCCTGCGACTGCGAAGGAAACGGCGCCTACCGTTGGCCCGGTCGACGTGGCGGAGTCCGCGCCGACGGAAACTCGCTGGCCGTGGCCGGCGCTCCCGGAGCGCCCGACCAGCACGACCAGCCCGACCAGCGAAACCACCAGCGTCGCAACCCCGACCAGCGCCACCCCCGAGCCGACCGAGGGCACCACCGCGACGACGCAGCCGACGGTGACCACCACGCCGACGGAGCCGGCCGACGCCCAAGATGCGTCCGGCAGTGCGTCGAGCGAGCGTGAGGGGTCGAGTGGTGGGACCATTGCCGCGATCGTGATCCCGCTGGTCCTGGGGCTCATCGGCATCCTCGGCGCCGGGTGGGCGTGGGCCGGCGGCCTGATTCCGGGGGTTCCGGCGCCGAATTTCTAAGCGCGTCGAAAAACCAGGATGGTAACCAGAGGATGGTGATTAGTCGAGTAACGTCTCGCAAACTCGCGGCTGTTACTCGGTTGATCACCATCCTGATGTTCCCATCCTCTGGTTACCATCCTGTCGCCTCACCGCGCGAATGGAGCCACCCGCCCCCGCAAAAAACAGCAAAAGCCCGGGCCGCCAAAAACGGCAAGCCCGGGCCAGCAAAGCAAAACGCGTTACTTCTTGTACGCCTCGATTGCGTCCTGCAGGATCTTCTCCGCCTCAGCCTTGTCGCCCCAGCCGGAACCGGTGACTTCCTTGTTCGGCTCCAGGTCCTTGTAGTGGACGAAGAAGTGCTCGATTTCGTTCTTCAGGAAGTCGGAAACGTCGGAAATGTCCTGGTAGCCCTCGTAGCGGACGTCGTCGATGACGCAGAGCAGCTTGTCGTCGCCGCCGGCCTCGTCGGTCATCTTGAACACGCCGATCGGGCGCGCGGCGACAACAACGCCGGGGAACACGGGCTCCGGGGTGATGACGAGTGCGTCGAGGGGGTCGCCATCGTCGGCAAGCGTGTGCTTGATGTAGCCGTAATCGGCGGGGTACGCCATCGGGGTGAACAGGTAACGGTCCAGGTGGACGCGGCCGGTCTCGTGGTCGACCTCGTACTTGTTGCGCGAGCCCTTCGGGATTTCGATGATGACCTCGGTAGCCATTGTTGCTCCTTTGCTTCGAGTGATGGTTCGGCTCACCATCATACGTGGGCTAGGGTTAGTGCCCGTGAAAGTATGGACTTGGGTAGTGGGCGCGCTCGCGCTCGGAGCTGTCGGCACCGTCGCGGGGTTCGGCGTCGCGGCGCAGCGCGATCTCGCATCGCTTGAGCACGCGCCGGCCTACGCGCTGCAAGCCCCGCCCGGTCTCCTCACGCCCGCGGAGGGCGCGCCCGTGGATGAGCAGTTGCTTATCGACGCCCTCTCGTCCCCCGCCGCAAACCCGGACCTTGGGACCTTCCACGCCCGGATTTCCAACGCCGCCACAGGCGAGGTCGTCTTTGACCAGCACGCGGACGAGCCGCTGCGGCCGGCGTCCGTGACCAAGATCCTCACCGCCGCGGCCGCGCTCTACCAGCTGGGCCCGGAGGATACGCTGTCCACCGCGGTGGTGCGCGGCGCGAACCCGGGCGAGGTGACCATCCTGGCCGGTGGCGACGTCTGGCTCGACGACGCCGCCCTGGACGCGCTCGCAGCCCAGGTCAGCAACGTCGGAGGCGCCGTCGACACCGTCACCATCGACACGTCCTCCTGGGACGGCATGGAGGAATACCCCGAAAGCTGGGACCCGGAGAACGTGGACGCCGGCTTCGTGGCGCCAATGCAGCCCGCGATGCTCTCCGGCGGCCGGCTCGGCGGGGCGACGGAGGGCGACGTCCCGCGCACCCACACCCCGGCCCTGGACGTGGCGGAAGCGCTGGCGAACCGGCTGGGGGCGGCGAACGTCGCCGTCGCGGATGGGCCGGCGCCCGCGGACGCGGAGGTCGTGGCGTCGGTGGAGTCGCCGACCCTGCTCGAGCGGATGCGGGTGATGATGCGCAACTCCGACAATGTTTACGCCGAGGCGATCGGGCGCGAGCTCGCGCTGGCGCGCGGCACGACCGACGCGCCGCAGGCTGCCCTGGACACGCTCGCGGAGCAGGGCTTCGACGTCAGCGGCACCACCCTCTTGGACAACTGCGGGCTTTCGGACGCGAACCGCATCCCGCCCGCGCTGCTTGATGGCGTTCTACTCTCCTCAGCCACCGAAGCACCGATCCGCGACCTACTGGGCACCCTGCCCGTCGCCGCGGGCGAGGGCACCCTCGCCTCCCGCTACGGCGACCTGGCCGGCCGCGGCTGGGTGCGCGCGAAGACCGGCACGCTCGATGAGACCTCCGCGCTCGCAGGCACCGTCACCAGCGTGAACGGCAACGTCTACACCTTCGCGTTCATCTCCAACGACTCGTCCATCCTGGAGGCGCGCCAGGGGATGGACCAGCTCGCCTCCGTCCTCCGCGACTTCTAGCCATGGCCGCGCAGCCGTTCTGGCCCCGCACCTCGCCCCACTTCCTGGCCTGTCGGCGCGCCGTCCGCGCCGCCCGGGCCGCAGACGCGCCCGCTGCGCCCGTGGTCATCGGCCTGTCCGGCGGGCCCGATTCGCTCGCGCTCGTCGCCGCCGCGGCCGCTGAAGGCATCCCGGCGCGTGCCGTGGTGGTGGACCACGGGCTGCAGGAGGGCAGCGGTGGCGTCGCAAAGCGTGCCGCCGAGCAGGCGCGAGGCTTCGGCGTCCCGGCCGAGGTCGTGGAGGTGGCGGTGCCGCGCGGCGGGAACCTGGAGGCCGCGGCCCGCGAAGCCCGCTACGCCGCGCTCTTCGCCCACGGTGGCGAGGTATGGGTGGCGCACACCGCCGACGACCAGGCCGAAACGCTGCTGCTCGGCGCGCTGCGCGGCAACCCGTCCGGCATGGCGCCGCGCGCCGGGCGCCTCGTGCGCCCCTTCCTGCCCATCCGCCGCGCGGATACGGTCGGCGCGTGCGCCGAGCTGGGCGTGACCCCGTGGGAGGATCCGATGAATGGGGACCCCGCGTTTCGCCGAGTAGCGCTGCGCACGCGCATCATCCCCGCGCTCACCGAGCTCCTTGGTGGCGACGCCGTGCCGCCTCTTGCGCAGACCGCCGACCGGATCGCGGCCGCGCAGTCGCTTCTCGACGCCCCCGCGACCACCTCCTGCGACGAACTCGCCGCCCTGCCCAGCGCCGTGCGCCGCTCCCGGATCCACGCGTGGCTTGTCAGCGCAGACGTGCGCCCCAACCGCGGGCAACTCACCGCCATCGAGCGGCTCATCACGCATTGGAACGGTCAGGTCGGCGTGGACATGGCCGGGGGAGTGCGCGTGCGCCGGGTGGGCGGCGAGCTCACCCTCGAGCGGCGCGGGTAACGCCGCTTGAGGCGTTGCGCGATACTCAACATGACCGCGATCGCTCTCGCCGCTCCCGCCGCTCCCGCAGCAGAACATCCCGCGATCCCGGGCTCCTCCTGCGGCATGTTCACTGGCTCGTCCACCCTCTCCTCAGACCCCGCTCTCTTCTTTGCCAACCCGGTCGCCGCGCTGATCGGTGCGCTGCTCGCGCCGTTCCTGCAATACGGGCTGGATACCCGCCCGCCGGAGGACCGCTGCAAGTAGTCCTCCCGTTGTTGTCGCAGGCGGGGAAGAGGTGGCAGTATGAAGGAGTTGTAAGCCAACAGGAGATGGAAGGGCCCAACCATGACCGAGCTGTACACAAAGAAGGATTTCAACGTCCCCGCGAACCGCTACGGCGACGACGTTGAGGCCATCCTGCTGACTGAGGACGACCTGCAGGCCCGCATCCAGGAGCTGGCGGACATGGTCTCGGAGAAGTACAAGGACGCCGAGCAGGACCTCATCCTGGTGTGCGTGCTCAAGGGCGCGGTCTTCTTCCTCACCGACTTTGCCCGCAAGCTTTCCATCCCGGCCGAGATGGAGTTCATGGCCGTCTCCTCCTACGGCAACTCCACCACCAGCTCTGGCGTGGTGCGCATTTTGAAGGACCTGGACAAGGAGATCGCCGACCGCGACGTGCTCGTGGTGGAGGACATCATCGATTCCGGCCTGACCCTGTCCTGGCTGCTGAAGAACCTGAACGGCCGCGGCCCGAAGAGCCTCGAGGTCATCACGCTGCTGCGCAAGCCCGAGGTGCAGACCGCCAAGATCGACCTGCTCGACGTCGGCTTTGACATCCCCAACGAGTTCGTCATCGGCTACGGGCTCGACTACGCGGAGCGCTACCGCGACCTCCCGTACGTAGGCACGCTGCACCCGCGCGTGTACTCCGAGGGCCAGTAGGCCCCTCCAGGCGACAACTAACTGCGACGACAAGTAAGACCCAAAAAACTGTATGACTAAAAATAAAAACGTGTTGCGGTGGGGCATTTTCGCCGCCATCGCGCTCATCGCGCTGTACGTCCTGACGCTGTTTGGAGACGACACGCGGAATTACCAAACGGTCGACACGTCCGTTGCCGTCGAGCAGCTGCACAACTCCAACGCGCAGGAGGTGCAGATCGACGACCGCGAGCAGCGCGTCCGCATAGAGCTGCGCGAGCCGATCACGGTGGACGAGCACGAGGGAGTCGAAGCCATCTCCGCCCAGTACCCGGCGCGCGCCACGCAGGAGATTTTCGACGCCGTGCGCGAGTCCGGGGCCGACAAGTACAAGACGAACGTGACGCAGGAGTCCTTCCTCCTGTCCATGCTGGGCTTCATGCTGCCGATGATCCTGGTCTTCGGCCTGATCTCCTACATGATGTACCGCATGCAGGCCGGCGGCGGCATGTTTGGCATCGGCGGCTCGAAGGCGAAGCAGCTGACCAAGGACAACCCGACCAACACCTTCGCGGACGTCGCGGGCGCCGACGAGGCCGTCGATGAGCTGCAGGAGGTCGTCGACTTCCTCATGGACCCGGGCGTCTACGAGAAGCTGGGCGCGAAGATCCCGCGCGGCGTGCTCCTCTACGGCCCTCCCGGCACCGGTAAGACCCTGCTGGCCCGCGCCGTGGCTGGCGAGGCCGGCGTGCCGTTCTACTCCATCTCCGGCTCCGACTTCGTAGAAATGTTCGTTGGCGTGGGCGCCTCCCGCGTGCGCGACCTGTTCAAGCAGGCCCGGGAGAACAGCCCCTGCATCATCTTTGTCGACGAGATCGACGCCGTCGGCCGCCAGCGCGGCTCCGGCATGGGCGGCGGCCACGACGAGCGCGAGCAGACCCTCAACCAGCTGCTGGTGGAGATGGACGGCTTCGGCGACCGCGAGGGCGTCATTCTCATCGCGGCGACCAACCGCCCCGACATTTTGGACCCCGCCCTGTTGCGCCCGGGCCGCTTCGACCGCCAGATCCCGGTGACCAACCCGGACCTGGCCGGCCGCGCCCAGATCCTCAAGGTCCACGCCAAGGGCAAGCCGTTGGCCAAGGACGTCTCCCTCGACGCGCTGGCCAAGCGCACCGCCGGCATGTCGGGCGCGGACCTGGCCAACGTGCTCAACGAGGCCGCCCTGCTCACCGCCCGCGTCGGCGGCAACGTCATCACCACGGACGCGCTCGAGGAGGCGACCGACCGCGTGATCGGCGGCCCGCGCCGCTCCACCAAGATCATCTCCGAGCAGGAGAAGAAGGTCACCGCCTACCACGAGGGTGGCCACACCCTGTCCGCGTGGGCGCTCAAAGACATCGAGCGCGTCTACAAGGTCACCATCCTGGCCCGCGGCCGCACGGGCGGCTTCGCCATGACCGCGGACGAGGACGACAAGGGCATGTACAACCGCAACGAGCTGTTCGCCCGCATGGTCTTCGCCATGGGCGGCCGCTCCGCCGAGGAGCTCGTCTTCGGCGCGCCCACCACCGGCGCCTCCAACGACATCGAGCAGGCCACGAAGATCGCCCGTGCGATGGTCACGGAGTACGGCATGACCTCCTCACTCGGCGCCGTGAAGTACGGCCAGGAGCAGGGCGATCCGTTCTCCGGCAAGGGCGGCGGAGGCTCGCTGGAGTATTCGCCGGCCGTCGCCGCCAAGATCGACGAGGAAATGCAGGCGCTTCTCGACGAAGCCCACCAGGTGGCCTACCGCACCCTCGAAAAGTACCGCGACCAGCTGGACGCGCTGGCCTCCGCACTCTTGGAGAAGGAGACCCTGCGCCGCCCAGACCTAGAGCAGCTGTTTACTGACATCGAGCCTGTACGCCCCGAGCTGCCCGCCCACGACGCCCGCTTCCACCAGCAGATCGGCCGCGAGCCGGTCAAGACGCCGGTGGAACTGGCGAAGGAGCGCGGTGAGGAGCCGCCGAAGCGCTTCTCCATCCTGGAGGCGTCGAAGGCGACGCGTGAGCGCCGTCAGCGGGAGCGCCAGCAGCGTCAGCAGGGCCAGCAGGGCGGCAACCACTGGCGCCCGGGCAAGCCGGGTAACGACGGCAACGGATCGTCGCAGTGGACTCCGCCGACCGGCGGCAGCCGCCCGAACTACGGCGGCCCGACGCCGCCTCCGGGCTGGACCTACCCGGGGGATGACCAGCAAAGCCAGCAGGGCCAGCACCCGGGGATGCGGAACTACGCGCCGACCCTGGACCAGCCCGCCCAGCCGGAGCAGCCGGACAACGAGACCGCCGAGATCGGCTTCCGCCTCCCCGACAACGAGCGCCCCGACGAGTCGTACTACAACGATGATGCGGAAGGCCGCGGCGGCAGCACCGCCTACCGCCCCGCGTCCGAGGACACGACCCGCCAGCTGCCGCGGCACCGGAAAGAGGACCGCGACAGCAACAGCGACAACCACCCCACCGACCCAGAGGACCGACCCAACAATGACCAATAAGTTTGACCAGCAGCGCGCCGAAGCCGCGGTGCGCGAACTGCTCATCGCCGTGGGCGAAGACCCGGACCGCGAGGGCCTCAAGGAGACGCCAGCGCGCGTCGCCCGCGCCTACGAGGAGGTCTTCGCCGGCCTCCACACCGACCCCACCGAGGTCCTGGAGAAGACGTTCGCGGAGAACCACCAGGAGCTGGTCCTCGTGCGCGACATCCCGATCTACTCCACCTGCGAGCACCACCTCGTGCCCTTCTACGGCAAGGCGCACGTGGGCTACATCCCAGGCAAGGACGGCAAGGTCACCGGGCTGTCCAAGCTCGCCCGCCTCACGGACATGTACGCCAAGCGGCCGCAGGTGCAGGAGCGGTTGACGGGGCAGGTGGCTGACGCGATCGTCGATAAGCTTGGTGCTTCCGCAGTCATCGTGGTGGTCGAATGCGAGCACCTGTGCATGGCCATGCGGGGGATCCGCAAGCCCGGCGCCGTGACCACCACCTCCGCGGTGCGCGGCGGCTTCCAATCCAACGCGGCCTCGCGCGCCGAGGTCATGAGCCTGATAAGGAGCTAGCCATGGTCAGCGTGGCCGATCTCACTGCGCCCGGCCGCACGACGGTGATGGGCATTGTTAACGTCACCGAGGACTCGTTCTCCGACGGCGGCCGCTGGCTTGCCGCCGACGACGCGATCGCCCACGCGCACGAACTCGTGCGGCTCGGGGCAGACATTATCGACGTCGGCGCCGAATCCACCCGACCCGGCGCCACCCGCGTCCCGGCCGAGGTGGAGGCGGAGCGCGTCCGCCCCGTCATCGCGGCGCTGCACGCGGACGGGATCCGCACCTCGGTGGACACGATGCGCGCGTCGACGGCGCTCGCGGCTGCCGACGCCGGCGTGGACCTCATCAACGACGTCTCCGGCGGCCTCGCCGACACCGACATGTACCGCGTCATGGCCCAGACCCAGCTGCCGGTGTGCCTGATGCACTGGCGCGCCGACGCCTTCGTCAACGCCTCCGGCGCCGCCGACCACGGCGGGGACGTGGTGCGCGACGTCCACCAGGTGCTGGGCGAGCTGGTGGATAACGCGCTCGCCGCCGGCGTGGCGCACGACCAGATCACGCTCGACCCCGGCCTTGGCTTTGCCAAGACGGCCGCGGACAACTGGGCGCTGCTCAACGCGCTGCCGGAATTCATCGCCGGCGAGTTTCCCATCCTGGTCGGCGCGAGCCGCAAGCGCTTCCTCACCGGGGTGCGCAAGGAGCGCGGCCTGGAGCACGGCCCCGTCGACGCCGACCCCGCCACCGCCGCCGTCACCGCGCTGTCCGCGCACTACGGCGCGTGGTGCGTGCGCGTGCACGAGGTCGCGGTCTCGCGCGACGCCGTCGACGTCGCCGCCAAGTGGCGCGAGGGAGGTGCGCACTCATGGCCGACCGCATCGAACTGAAGGGCCTGCAGTGCTTCGCGCACCACGGCGTGCTCCCGCACGAGACCGAGTTTGGCCAGGCCTTCACCGTGGACCTCACCTGCTGGGTCGACTTCGCCGAGGCCGCGGCGGGCGATGACCTGACCAAGACCGTCAACTACGCCGAGCTCGCGCAGCTCGCCTACGACGTCTCTGCGGGCACCCCGCGCCAGCTCATCGAGACCGTCGCCACCGAGATCGCCGACACCGCCATGGGCCGCTTCGACGCGCTACACGCCATCGAGGTTACCGTGCACAAGCCGCACGCGCCGATCCCGCTCGTCTTCGACGACGTCGCCGTGGTCTGCCGCCGCAACCGCAAGCACAGGAGGTAGCATGCGCGCCGTCATTTCCGCAGGCTCCAACATGGAGGATTCGCGCGCGCACCTCGCCTCGGTGGTGGATCACTTCGCCGACTCGCTCGTCGTCGCCAGCTCCCTCTACGCCACCGCCCCCTGGGGCAAGACGGACCAGCCGGACTTTCTCAACCAGAGCATGCTTATCGACGCCCCCCTCACCCCCACCCAACTCCTCCGCGAATGCCAGGCGCTCGAGGAGGCTGCCAACCGCGTCCGCGTCGAGCGCTGGGGGCCGCGCACCCTGGACGTGGACATCGTGGACATCGCCGGCTACACCTCCAACGACCCGGAGCTGACGGTGCCGCACCCGCGGGCGCACCTGCGCGCCTTCGTGCTTGCACCCTGGCTGGAGATCGACCCGGACGCTACCCTGGGCGGCGAGCGCGTCGCCGACCTGCTCGCCCGCCTGGACCCGGCGGAGCGCGACGGCGTGCGCAGACTGGAGGGCTAAGAGGATGAGCAGCGAGGGCATGCGTCGCACGTCCTACGCGGCGCTGATCGGGACGGCGGGGTTCTGCGCGGCGGCCACATTGATTCTGATGCGCCGCTGGTACGGGGCGGTGGCGTCGATAGGCGCTGCGGTGCCGTCGAGCCTCTGGGTGCTGGCGCTGGTGTGCGCGGTGCTCGTGGTGGTGGTGAAGCGAAGGCGCTCCGACGGGCGGGTGGGGCTGGACCGCTCGCAGCTCAACCCGATGATGGCCGCGAATTTTATGCTGTTTGGCAAGGCGTGCGCGTGGGCCGGCGCGGTGTGCGGCGGGGCGTACCTCGGGCCGCTGGTGTACGTGGTGCCGCGGCTGGGCACGCTCGCCGCGGCGGGGGAGGACCTGCCGGGGCTCATCGGCGGTGTGGTCGGCGGCCTGCTGCTCGCGGTGGCGGGGGTGCTGCTGGAGAAGGCGTGCGAGGTGTCGCCACCCTCGTCGGGCGAGGGCGTTAGCTAAGGTACTAATCATGACTGCCCAACCCTCTTCTAGTGACCGCGGAAACCTCTGGGTCATCGTGCCGTTCGCGCTCGCGATCGTGGGCACGGTGGTGATGCTGTTTACCAACTCGGCAAACGCGCTGAAAATCTCGCTCATCCTCGCGCTGTGGGCCGCCGCGGCCGGGCTGATCGTGATCTTCCGCATGCGCCGCGACCGCGACGAAGCGACCCGCGCGCTCAAGCAGAGCGAGGCGAACCACAAGGAAGAACTGGCGCGCCTGGAGCGGCAGCCGGCCGCCGCCGCGGGTGGCGCCGGCGCGAGCCCGGTGGACACCGAGCTGCTCCGCGAGCTGCAAGCTGAGATCAAGGCGCTGCGCTCCCAGCTGGAGGAGATGAGCGGGCAGGTCTTCGAGTACGAGCCGGCCGCGGTGCGTGCGGCGGCGCGGCGCATCCAGGAACTCGAGCGCCCGGCGGAAGCGGAGGCAGCGGCTGCGCCGACTGCGCCGAGCGAGCCGGCTGAGCCCGTTGAGGCGCCCAAGGCCGAGCCCCACAAGCACGAGACCAAGGGGCCGTCGAGCTTTGACACCGCGAAGATCTCCGTGGTGCGCACCCCGGCGCCGGAGCGCGCGAACGGCTCCCACCGCCGCGGTCGCCCCAGCGGCGCGCCGAGCAGCGACGCTGTGCGCGGCAACATCGGGCAGCAGCCGCAGCGCGAGCAGCAGAACCCGCTGTCGGCGCTGATCAGCGAGCGGACCAAGACCGAAACCGCCGCACCCAAGCCGGAGCCGGAGCCCAAGCCTCAACCCCAACCGCAGCCGGAGCCGGAGGAGTACGTCGGGCGGCATGAGCAGGGCGTCGAGAAGCGTGAAAGCGATGAGCGCCGCGGAGGCCGACGCCGCCGCGATGCCGGCCGCGAGGGCTCGCTGTCCGTTTCTGAGCTGCTGGAACGCAACAAGCGCTAGTGGCGCCGACACTCTTGGCCGGTGCGATCGGCAACGCGTGCGGGCTCGCCGACGACCTCGAGCGCGCCGGGCACACCGTCCGCCCGCTCGACCTCGCGGACCCCGGGCTCATCGCGCACGTGGACCTCGTGCTCATCGACGTCACCAGCCCCGCCGAAGTCCGCAGCATCGCCGCCCGCCTCGCCCCGTACGCGCGGCCGCGCCAAATGTTCCTGCACACGGCGCTGCTCGGCGACGCGCAGCTGCTCGATGACGTGGAAACGGCGCACGCGATCGTCATGTGCGCCTACCGCCTCCACGACCGCACGTGGCTCACGTCCGCGGCCGACGAGCTCGGCGAAGGCGTCGTCTCCATGCTCGTCGCGGAATCCGGCGGCACCGCCGTGCCCATCGCAGATTCGGCGCGCCCGCGCATCGCCGCCGCGCAGGAACTCCGCGCCGCGCAGCGCACCTTGCTTATCGACGCCCACCAACTCCTCACCTCCGCCATCCCCAACCTCCCGGCGCTCGGGGACGAGCCCGCGGGCGAGGGGCCGGGCCTCGACCCGGCCACGGCGGACCTGCTGCTGGGCGCGATCGATGATCCAGGCGTGCGCCGCGCGTTCGTGGACATGCAGCGCAGGGGTGCGGAACAGGCCCGCGACGCCGCCATGCAAGTGTGGGCAATGGACAAATACGAAGGGAGAAACCAATGACGTTTACACCGGGAGCAGCGACCGTCGTGCGCGACGAGGCGCTGCTGGCCACCTACGGGCGCGCGTTCCGGAAGGTGGGCAAGTCGATCGTGGTCGTGCCGCTCGGCCGCGCGGTGCACGCCGGGCACATCGAGCTGATCCGGGCGGCGAAGTCGCTGCTGGGCTCGTACGTGTTTGTCACCTTCTCGGGCGACGAGGTCCCGGAAGTCTTCGCCGAAGAAAAGGTTGACGTGGTCTTCCACGGAGAACTGGGCTGCGCCGCCAGCGTGGACACCGGGATGGCGCACCTGGAAGACGCCGAGGCGGTCGGGCGCGACGTGGCGCGGCTGCTCGCCACGCTCAACGCCACCCACGCCACGGACCTGGTGCTGGGGGAGAAGGACTTCGAGCTGCTCGTGGCGACGCAACTGGCGGTCACGGCGCTGCGCATGGAGGTGAAGATCCACAGTGTGCCCACGGTGCGTATGCCGGACGGGCTGGCGGTGAGCCTGCGCAACGGCGACGTGCCGGAGGAGCACCGCGACGCGGCGCTCGCGCTGGCCGCGGCGTTGACGGCGGGCGCGCACGCGGCGGAGCACGGCGCGCACGTGGTCCTGGAAACCGCCCGCGGGGTGCTCGCCGCCGCCGGGGTCGAGCCCGCCTACCTTGAGCTGCGCGACCTTGCCATGCGCCCCGCCCCACCGACCGGCGACGCCCGCCTCCTCGCCGCCGTCGAGCTGGGCGGCGTGCACCTGATTGATAACGTCGGCGTGCCGCTGGGCGTCGGGTTTAAAAACATCGAGGCATAGCGGGCGCTACACTCTTGGGCATGTCTGTGTCCAACATCGCTGCACTGCTGAACCAGCGCTTCGGCTTCACCTTCGACCAGGAGCAGGTCCTGGAAACGGGCCGCACCGCCGATTCCACCCTGTACACCGCGTCTAACGAGAGCGGCCAGGCCGTGGAGGTCGAGCTGTTTGCCGCCACGCCGGGGCCCGACGCAGCCGATGTGGTCGGCGCGCTCAACACCGCGCTCGCGGAGGCGTCGCACCCGGGCGTGTTCCAGCCGCGCGGCGCCGGTTTGACCGACGGCGGGCACCTGTTCGTGCTGCGCGAGGCCCCGACCGGCACACCCCTGCGCCAGCTGCTGGGCGAGAAGCAGGCCGTCGGCTCCGCCTTCACCAAGACCGAGGCCCGCGACCTGCTCCAGCCGGTCGCCGAGGCCATCGACGCCTACAACCGCGAGGGCTACGCCGACTTTGTCGCCCGCTCGATTACACCGGACCACCTGCTGGTCCAGCCCGCCTGGTCGTCCACGCCCGTGAAGATGGCGCTCGTGGGCCCTGGGCCCTCGCTTAGCGACGCCACCGAGTCCGCCGAGCGCAACCGCGCCGATTTCCGTGACCTCGTCGCCGAGCTCACCGGCACCCCCGTGGACGCCGAGCTGGCCGGCGAGTCCGGCTCCTGCGCCGGCTACCTCCTCGCCCTGGCAGGCGGCGCCGCCTCCGCGGTCGAGGACCAGGGCCCGCTGACCTCCGTGGCGCCGCGCCCGCAGGACGGCTACCGCAAGCCCCCGGAGCCGTACGCCTACGGCCCCACCGGCGAGTACAAGCGCCCCGCCGTGGTGAAGAGCAAGATGAACCCGTGGCCCTGGATCATCGCGGTGCTCGTCCTCCTGCTCATCGCGCTCGGCGCGTTCTGGTGGTGGTGGGACAACAGCCGCGGCGCGCAGTGGGAGGGCGCCGACGCGGAGATCGCCGAGGCGTACCCGCAGCTGGTGTCCGGCAGCTCGGGCCAGAAGGGCTGGGAGGACCTGCAGTGCGAGTCCGCCACCCCGGAGCAGGGCCAGGAGGGCAAGATCCGCTGCGCCAACCAGGACCTGGGCGTGTCCGTGTCCAAGTACGTGTCGCAGGACGCGCGCGACGAGGTCGTGCCGGGCCGCGACGAGGCCGTCATCCTGGGCAGCGGCGAGTGCATGATCGACTCCTACGAGGTCCCGGACGCCTACCCGCCGGCCTTCGTGATGGTGCCGGAGAACAAGGAGCAGTTCATGGTGGTCATCAACGGCCACGAGGCCGAGGAGAAGCGACTCGCGCTGCCGATGTGCGAGTAGCGCCACCGCCCGCCGTGGCATACAGTAGGCGGGCTCAGCATTGCCTGGAGCACAGGGGAGCGTCGATAAGCGTGCTGCCCGCGTGCTCCTTCTTTTATCCCACAGAAAGGTGACTCCGCGCGTGACCGCCCGTACCGCTTCCGCCGCACCCAACCCGGCGGTCCTGCTTGGCATCCTCGTGTTCTCGGCGATGATGATGATCTTCAACGAGACGACGGTCTCGGTGGCCCTGCCGGCGATCATGCAGGAGTTCGCGGTCAGCGCCGACGTGGCGCAGTGGCTGCTCACCGGCTTCATGCTCACGATGGCCGTGGTGATCCCTACCACCGGCTTCCTCATCGAGCGGCTGTCCACCCGCACCCTGTACTTCGCCGCGATGGGCCTGTTCATCGGCGGCAGCGTGCTCGCGGCGCTCTCGCCTGCCTTCGTCGTCCTCATCCTCGCCCGCATCGTCCAGGCCGCGGGCACGGCGGTGATGATCCCGCTGCTGTTCACGGTCACGATCAACGTGATTTCGCCGCAGCGCCGCGGCACGGTGATGGGGCTCAATGCCGTGGTGATCTCGGTCGCCCCGGCGCTCGGCCCGGCGCTGGCCGGCGCGGTGCTCAACGCGTACACGTGGCACCACATCTTCTGGGTGATGGTGCCGGTGCCCGTGCTGCTCGTCGTCTGCGCGTTCTTCTTCATGCGCAATGTTGGCGAGACCCGCTCGACGCCGCTCGACCTGCCCTCGGTCGGGCTGTCGGTGCTGGCGTTCGGCGGCCTGGTCTACGGCTTATCGACGTTCACGCAGCTCCTCACCGGCGAGTCCGTCGCCCCGGCGATCGCGCTGGTGGTGGGCATCGCGTTCACCGTCGTGTTCGTGCGCCGCCAGCGCCGCCTCGCGGCCCGCCACCGCGCGCTGCTGGACTTCGGGGCGTTCCGCTACCGCGACTTCACCTGCTCCATCATCGCCGTCGTCTTCATCTTCGGCGCGTTCCTAGGCACCGTGAACTTGCTGCCCATCTATATGCAGGGCGCGCTCGGTCTGTCCACGCTGCTCACCGGCCTGCTCCTGCTGCCGGGCGGCGTGGCGCAGGGGATCGCCTCGCCGATCGCGGGGCGGATCTACGACGCCGTGGGGACCCGCCCGCTGGCCGTCCCCGGCGCGATCCTCATGGGGGCCTCGCAGGCCGCGCTGTGGCTGCTGCTTGGCGAGGACACCCCGGCGTGGGTGATCGTGGTCTCGCTGATCGCGGTGAACGTGGCGATGGCGATGGTGATGACGCCGCTGCTCACCGCGTCGCTGTCCGCCCTGCCGAACGCGCTGTACTCGCACGGCTCCGCGATCCTCAACACGCTGCAGCAGCTCGGCGGCGCGGCCGGCACCGCGGTGCTCATCGGCGTGATGTCGCTGCGCGTGGCGGCGGGCGCGACGCAGGCGGAGGGGTCTGCGTCGGCGTTCGTGGCGGGGGTGGTGGCGTCGATAATCGCCCTGGCCGCGGTGAGTCTTGTGGGCGGGCGGCGCGGTACCGTGACCGTGGAGTCGAGTGAGCCTCGCTGACCGACTACGATGGCTGAACGTGAATACGCCAGAACTTTCAGAGCAGCAGCAGATCCGCCGGGACAAGAGGCAGAAGCTTCTCGACGCCGGCCAGGACGCCTACCCAGTCAGCGTCGAGCGGACCACCTCCCTGCAGGACCTGCGGGCGAAGTACCAGGCCGTGCCCGAGGGGGAGGGCGACGGCGCGACCAAGCTGGAGCCGGGGCAGGAGACCCAGGACGTGGTGGCCGTCGCGGGCCGCATTATGTTCCAGCGCAACACGGGCAAGCTCTGCTTCTCCACCCTGCAGGAGGGCAACGGCACGCAGCTGCAGGTCATGCTTTCGCTCGCGGAGGTCGGCGAGGACGCGCTGGCCGCGTGGAAGTCGGACACTGACCTCGGCGACATCGTGTCCGTGAAGGGCCGGGTCATCGCTTCTCGACGCGGCGAGCTCTCCGTCCAGGCGCAGTCCTGGCAAATGGCGTCGAAGGCGCTGCGGCCGCTGCCCGTCGCGTTCGCGGACATGAACGAGGAGCAGCGCGTCCGCCAGCGCTACACCGACCTGATCATGCGCGAGGACGCCCGCACGAACGCGATGACGCGCATCCGCACCATCGCCGCGGTGCGCAAGTACCTCACGGGTGAGGACTTCGTGGAGATCGAGACGCCGATGTTACAGACGCTGCACGGCGGCGCCGCCGCCCGACCGTTTGTGACCCACTCGAACGCGCTGGACATCGACCTGTACCTGCGCATCGCGCCGGAGCTGTACCTCAAGCGCGCGGTCGTCGGCGGCATCGACCGTGTCTTTGAGATCAACCGGAACTTCCGCAACGAGGGCGTGGACAAGTCGCACTCGCCGGAGTTCACCATGCTGGAGACCTACCAGGCGTGGGGCACCTACCACGACGGCGCCGAAATGATGAAGGGCCTGGTGCAGTTCTGCGCCCGCGAGGTCTTCGGCTCCGAGCAGGTCACGCTTGCCGACGGCACCGTGTACGACTTCTCCGGCGAGTGGAAAGTCCTGGAGATGTACCCGAGCCTCAACGAGGCCCTCGCCCGCAAATTCCCGGGCCAGCCCGAGGTGACCATCGAGTCGAGCGTGGAGGAGCTCACCGCCATCGCCGACACCATCGGCCTCAAGGTGCCGGAGGGCGCCGGCTGGGGCCACGGCAAGCTGGTCGAGGAGATCTGGGAGGAGCTGTGCGGCGACCAGCTCTACGAACCGACGTTTGTGACCAACTTCCCGGTCGAGACCTCGCCGCTGACGCGCGACCACCGCGACAAGCCCGGCGTGACCGAGAAGTGGGACCTCTACGTGCGCGGCTTCGAGCTGGCCACCGGCTACTCCGAGCTCGGCGACCCGGTGATCCAGCGCGCCCGCTTTGAGGACCAGGCGCGCCTGGCCGCTAACGGCGACGACGAGGCCATGGTGCTGGATGAGGACTTCCTCGCCGCCATGGAACAAGGCATGCCGCCGACAGCCGGCTGTGGCATGGGCGTGGACCGCCTGCTCATGGCCCTGACCGGCCTGGGCATCCGCGAGACTGTCCTGTTCCCGATGGTCAAGCCGGAGGCGTAGGTGGCCGGAGGAGCGGGCGTTCCCGCGCACGGCGCGCACATGGCGCTGCTGCCGCGGCGCGTGCCGGCATGGCTGCTCTGGTCGGCCGCAATCATCGGCCTACTGCGCGCCGCGATCATCCTGCCGCTGCTTCGCGACGGCCTCGACTTCGTCCCCATCTGGGACGCCGTCCAGCGCTACACGCACGGCATCCCGGTCTACAACGAGGACTACTCCACGTCCGACCCCCACTACCTGTACGGGCCGGGGGCGAACGTTGTCCTGGCGCCGCTGGCGGTGTTCGGCTCGTTCGATGTGGCCCGGTGGGCGATGGTGGGGGCGAGTGTGGCGTCGATAAGCATTGCCCTCTGGTGGACCGCCAAGATGGTCGCGCCGGAGATGGCGCGCCCGCTCACGCTCGCGGCGATCGGCATCGCGTTCAACGTACCGGAGCCGGTGGAATCCACGATCTACCTCACGAATATCAACGGGTTCCTGCTGCTGGTCATGGTGGCGTTCGTGCACGCGTGCCTGCGCGACTACCGCGGGTCGAGGGTTGTCGCCATGCTCCTGCTCGCGTACGCGGTGACGATCAAGCCGCAGTTCATCGTGCTCATCGCCGTGCCGTTCCTGCTGGGGCAGTGGTGGGTGCTCGTCGGCGCGGGCGCGGTCTACGCGGCGCTGTTTGGCATCGGCTGGGCCACCACCGCGGAGCCGGGCTGGTACACCGAGCGGCTCGTGCCCTACCTGGCGGAGACGCGGCAGTACGACAACGGCGCGATCGGCGCGCTCGGGCTCAGCGGCGCGGGCACGGTCGCGGTGAGCATCGTCGTGCTCATCGGCGTGTTCGGCGCGGTGGCGGTGCTGTTCCCGCAGCGGCGCGAGCTTGGCGTGGTGTGGGCGTTTTGCACGATCGGCGTGCTGTTCTGCGGCGTGTTCCTGGTCGGCGGCCTGCTGCAGGGCTACTACGCGGTGTGGCTGATCCCGCTGGCCATGACGGCGGTGGACCTGCGCTCGCCGGTGCGCAGCTGGGCGGCCGGCGTGGCGCTGGTGTGCACGATGGGGGTGATCGCGCTGCCCGGGGTGCCCAGTTTGCTCTCTACCCTCGGCTGGAGTGCCCTGCCCTTTGCTATTGCGGTGGCGGCGGGCCTAAGATTGAGGCCAACAACAGGGTTGTTACCCGCGTGAGTTCGCGGGGCAAGACCTGGGGCGTTTTGGCGTCCCAGGTCTTTTTTGTTTGCCTGAAGCGAAAAGGAGCATACCGATGGCATCCACGAAGGTCGGCCGCCAGGAGCAGGCTGCCGACATCCTCGCCGGTATCGGCGGGCCGGACAATATTGTGAGCATGACGCACTGCGCGACGCGTTTGCGCCTCGAGCTTGTCGACGCCACCAAGGCCGACAAGGAACGCCTCGAAGCCAACCCCAAGGTGATGGGTGCTGTGCCGCAGGGCGGGAGCCGCTACCAGGTCATCATCGGCGGTGACGTGGCGAATGTGTACAACGACATCAATAACCTGCCGGAGATGGCGGGGCGCGGTGCCGTGTCCAACGACGACTTGAAGAAGCAGCAGCGCGACAAGGGCAAGGGCCGGCTGCCGTGGCTGGATACGTTCTTTGAGTACCTGTCGGACTCGTTCCGTCCGATTCTGGGCGTGCTGCTTGGTGCGTCGCTGATCATCGCGTTTGCGGCGGTGCTCGACGCGTTCCACCTCGTGGACTTCCGCGCGGAGGTGAAGACGCCGGGCTGGCAGTTCGTCGACGCGATGTGGAACTCCGTGTTCTACTTCCTGCCCGTGGCGGTGGCCTACAACGCCGGCAAGAAGCTCAACATTGACCCGTGGGTGCCCGCTGCGATCATGCTGGCGTTGTTCACGCCGAACTTCATGACGCTTGCCGAGCACCCAGAGGTGCGCACGGTCGAGCTCTTCGGCGAGCCGACCGACGTGATCGATGTCTTCGGCCTGCCGATGATCCACAACGGCTACGACGGCAACGTCTTCGTGCCGCTGATCATGGCCGCGGTCGCCGCGGCGCTGTACAAGGGGTTCCAGAAGATCATCCCGTCCGCGGTGCACATGGTCTTCGTGCCGTTCCTCACCCTGCTGGTGATGATCCCGGTCACCGCCTTCCTCATCGGCCCCTTCGGCTACCTGCTCGGCGCCTGGATCGGCACCGGCCTGGCCTGGATGAACGGCAACGCCCCGTTCGTCTTCGCGCTGCTCATCCCGATGCTGTACCCGTTCCTCGTGCCGCTTGGCCTGCACTGGCCGCTCAACGCCCTGATGCTGGTGAACATTGACACCCTCGGCTACGACTTCATCCAGGGCCCGATGGGCGCGTGGAACTTCGCCTGTTTCGGCGCCACCGCTGCGGTGCTGGCTATCTCGCTTCGCGACCGCGACCCCCTCATGCGCCAGACCGCTGGCTCCGCCCTGGCCGCTGGCCTGCTCGGCGGCATCTCCGAGCCGTCGCTCTACGGCATCCACCTGCGCTTCAAGAAGATCTACCCGCGCATGCTCGTCGGCTGCTTCGCCGGTGGCCTGACCATCGCGATCCTGGGCACCCCGTTCGGCGGCGTGAAGACCAACGCGTTCGTGTTCACCTCCATCCCGACCGTGTTCGTGTTCGACCCGATGTGGGTCTACCTCGTCGCGATTGCCGTCGCGTTCTTCACGGCTTTCTTCGTCATCCTCATCACCGACTACCGCACCCCGGAGGAGAAGGCGGAGGCGCTCGCCCGCGCCGCCGCTGCACGTGACGGCGTGGAGACCGAGGCCGCTGATCCGGCTCCCGCAACCGCCGCAGCACCCGCTGCTGCCGCTGAGTCCGCTGAGCCCGCCGTGGCGACCAAGGAGGTGCTCGCGCCGATCGCCGGCGCGGTCGTCCCGATGGACAAGCTCGGCGACGCCGCCTTCGCCTCCGGCGCGCTCGGCCACGCAGTCGGCATCGAGCCGCAGGCCGACAAGGTCACCGTCGCCGCCCCGGTGTCCGGCAAGGTCATTTCTGTGGCCAAGACGGGCCACGCCTACGGCATCAAGACCGCCGATGGCGTGGAGATCCTGGTGCACATTGGTATTGACACCGTCAAGCTCGGCGGCGAGGGCTTCACGCCGGTCGCCGCGAAGAAGCAGCAGATCAAGGCCGGCGAGCCGCTGGCGGAGGTGGACTTCGCGTCCATCAAGGCCGCCGGCGTCGACCCGACCGTGATCACCACGGTGGTCAACTCCAAGACGCTTACCGGTGTTGATGACCTGGCCACCAACACCGTCGCCGAGGGGCAGCCCGTCCTCGGCGTGACCAAGTAAGGCCCACTCAGCCACAGCGCGCCCGCAGCGGAAGATCCCGCGGCGGGCGCGTTACGCTTAGGGCATGCAAGTCCTGCGCGTGTTTAACAACAACGTCGTGCTCGCCCGCCGCGGCGACGAACCGGTCGTGGTCACCGGCCGCGGCGTCGGCTTCAAGATCAAGCAGGGCGACGCGCTCGACGAGTCCAAGGTACAGCGCATCTTCGTGCCTATCGACGGCCGCGACCCCGACCACGCAGGCGAAATGATCGCAGGGCTACCGGCCCGGGCGGTCGACGATGCCGCGGCCGCCCTCGAAGAGATCGGTGTGAATCCACGGCTGACCCTGGTAACCGCCATCGCGGACCACATCGGCGGCGCCGCCGAGCGGGCGAAGGCGGGCACCACCGTGGAGTACCCGCTTCGCGCCGAGGTCACGCACCTCTACCCGGAGGAGGCGGCGCAGGGGGAGCGGCTGCTCGCCGCGATCAACCGGCGGCTCGACGCGCCGCTCCCGCCCGAGGAGGCGACGGCGCTGACCCTCCACCTGGTCAACGCGGGGTTCAACACTGGCAACTTGGCGCAGACGTACCGCATGACGGGCGTGATCCAGCAGATGCTGGACGTGATTGGGGCTGAATGGGGTGAGGGGGTGGACGTGGCGTCGATAAGCACTGCCCGCTTCATCACGCATGCGAGGTACCTCTTCGTGCGGCTGGAGCGCGGGGCGCAGCTGGACCACGGGAATTCGCCGCTGACGCGCGAGCTGCTGCGCGCGTACCCCGCCGAGATGGAGGTAGCGCGGAAGGTCGCGCAGGTGGTTGAGCTGCGGTTCGGGCGCGAGCTGACTGACGACGAAGTCGCGTACCTGGGGCTTCACGTCGCCAGGCTGCAGGAGGCGCAGGCGGACGAGTAGTGTCGGGGGCGGACTAGCGAAAGGAATGACCATGACCAACCGCACTGTTCTCTACGGAATCGGAGTTTCCGCCGGCACCGCATCCGGCCCGCTTGCAGTTGTGAGGCCCGCCGTCGGCGTGGACGACAGCGAGCCGGCCGCCGTCGAGGGCGACAGCGAGCGTGTCAAGGCGGCGCTGCAGGAGGTGGCGGAGTCCCTGAAGCAGCGCGCCGAGCATGCGAACTCCGCGACGTCGAAGCAGGTGCTGGAGGCGACCGCGACGCTGGCGACGGACCGTGGGCTGATTCGCGGTATCGAGAAGGAGCTGAAGAAGGGCACCGGCGTCACGCACGCGATCCACGACGCCGTCGAGGTCTACGCCGGGAAGCTGCGCAAGCTCGGCGGCTACATGGCGGAGCGCGTGACCGACCTGTACGACATCCGCGACCGCGCCACCGCGCGCGTGCGCGGCCTGCCGGAGCCGGGCGTGCCGGACTTTGCCGAGCCGTCGATCCTCGTCGCCCACGACCTCGCGCCCGCCGAGACTGCGACGCTCGACCCGGAGCGCGTGCTGGGCATCGTCACCGAGGGTGGCGGCGCGACCTCGCACACCGCGATCCTGGCCGCGCAGCTGGGCATCCCGGCGGCGGTGCAGGTGAAGGGCATTCTTGGGGCGATTGACGACGCCACCCCGCTCGCCATCGACGGCGGCGTCGGCGAAGTCATCGTCGCCCCGTCCGACTCCGACGTGAACGAGCTGGAGGAGCGCTCCCGCCGCCGTGCAGAGGCGCTGGCCGGCTCGTCCGGCGAGGGCGCGACCCGCGACGGCTACAAGGTGAAGCTGCTGGCCAACATCGGTACCGCGGAGGACGCGGAGAAGGCCTCCAAGTTCGACCTGGAAGGCTCCGGCCTGTTCCGCACCGAGTTCCTGTTCCTGGACCGTGACTCAGCGCCGACCGTGGACGAGCAGACCGAGACCTACACCCGCGTGCTGCGTGCCTTTGGCAAGCGCCGCGTGGTCGTGCGCACCCTGGACGCGGGCGCGGACAAGCCGCTGAGCTTTGCCGACCTCGGCGAGGAGGAGAACCCGGCGCTGGGCCGCCGCGGGCTGCGCCTGTCCATGGTCCGCGAGGACCTGCTCAACGACCAGCTGCAGGCGCTGGCCAATGCCCACGCCAATGTGCCGGAGGCCGAGCTGTGGGTCATGGCGCCGATGGTCGCCACGGTGGAGGAGACCCAGTGGTTCTGCGACAAGGCCCGCGGTTACGGGCTGCCCAAGGTGGGCATCATGGTGGAGACCCCGGCGGCGGCGATCCGCGCCGGGCACGTGCTGAGCATTGCTGACTTCGCCTCGATTGGCACCAACGACCTGTCCCAGTACACGATGGCCGCCGACCGCATGCAAGGTGAGCTGGCGGAGCTGCTCAGCCCGTGGCAGCCGCCGGTGCTGAACATGATCAAGGCGACCGGCATGGGCGGCTACGCCACTGGCAAGACGGTCGGCGTGTGCGGCGAGGCCGGCGGCGACCCGCTCATGGCGCTCGTGCTTGTCGGCCTGGGCATCACCTCGCTGTCCATGGCCCCGACGAAGGTGAACGCGGTGCGCGCCGCGCTGCGCCTGCACGACATGGACACCTGCCGCCAGATGGCCAACTACGCCGTCGACGCCCCGACCGCGAAGGAAGCGCGCGAGAACGTGCTGAAGATCGCGGATCCGGTGCTCCGCGACCTGCTCTAACGCCTTTCGGGCATGCTTGCCCGCGCGCCGGGGTTGCTGGCGCGCGGGCTTTTGCGTTGGGGGGAGTTAGTCGGGCGGTTTGCGGCTGGGCGCGCGGGCGGTGTGGTCGGTGCCGGTGGGGGTGGCGTTTCCGTATGGCGAGACGTAATAGATCTGTCCGTCCCGCCGTTCGGTGTGTCCCCGGGCACCGGTCGCGGCCTGCGAGTTGTGGTACTGGCACAACCAACCAAGGTTCGCAGGCGTGGTCTCGCCGCCGTGGCGGTGTTCGCTCATGTGGTGCGCCTGGCAGCGTGTGGCTGGTACGGTGCAGTCTT
>NZ_NSGK01000008.1:0-110844 GCF_002285085.1 Corynebacterium sp. NML 150383
TTGGGTGTGTCGGTGGTTGATGGCGGCGGGGAAACGCCCGGTCCCATTCCGAACCCGGAAGCTAAGCCCGCCCGCGCTGATGGTACTGCACTCGGGAGGGTGTGGGAGAGTAGGTTACCGCCGACCCAATAACTATAAATAATTGAATAATTGTGTGTGCGCCCCGGCCCCGGGGGTGGTGGGATCATGTGTTGATCCGCACCGCCCTTTGTGGCCGGGGCGCTTCTCTGTGCGCGTAGCAGGGTGGGGGGAGCCTGGCCCGCCGAGACGCGTAACCTGCCACCGGGGAGTAGCCGTTGTCAGCTGCCGTCTGTGACGGGCATCAATGGCGGCGGCTCGGCCGACCCACGAGGCGTGCGTACTTGGCGCTAGCTCCATCTACGGCTACCGGACACATACGACCAGGGCTTTTACCGGTGAGCCTGGCGTAGATGGCGCTAGCTCCATCTGCGGCCACCAGACGGATGCGACCAGGGTATTTACCGGCGCCACCGTCCAAATGGAGCTAGCTCCATATAACGCAGCCCGCGCCGAAGTCTCACAACCATCGCAGAGCAAGCTGTGGCCGTGCCGGGGGCTTTACTCTGCCACCGCAGAGTAAATGGGGAGCGTGGACCGCCGTGGTGCCTACGCTGTCGCCGCAGAGTGCCACCCGGTTGAACACCCGGGCAAAGGCTAGGCGGACACTCTCTGCCGCGCGATCGCCCGGCGTTGCTGCTGCCCCCCCCGATTCACACGTGCTGGCGGACCGCTTGGCCCAGTGAGGCGTCTATCCGACGAGATCTCCTTGACGAAGATGCGAGACGAGGTCCGTGAATTCGTCACCCCCTTCTCGTCCAACACACAGCTGCCATCAAACACATGGTCTTCTCGTCAAACACACGGAACCACATCACGCCGGACAGCCGAGCCAGCTGCAGGCCGCCCTGAGTCGGCAACCACTCACTCCACCCCGCCACCGCAGAATATGATCTCACCTGCCAGGGGTGCGCCGGCAACTTTCGGTCCCTATCAACACAACAGCCTCGAAAACCACCCCGCGTTAACGGTTCTTGATTATGCTGTGCTCAAACCCCCAGTTCGCCCCCAGTCTGGCAGCAGCAGTGCAGTACAACACAAGGAGACCACGATGAGTGCCCCGAAGATCCGCGCAACGTCCATCGCCCTCGCCGCCTCGCTCGCCGCTGCCGGAGTGGTTGCAGCACCTCTCGAGTCGTCGGCTTCCGAAGTCATCGTCAAGGGGGACAAGTGCACCTTCAACTACTCCGGTGACCTGGGTACTGGCTATACGAAGGTGCGCACCCGTACTATGACGAAGGCTCAGGCGCAGAAGGAGCTCGACCGGATCATCGCTAAGGAGAAGGCCTACCTGGACAAGGGCGGAAAACGCCCTACCACCGGTTCCTCGGAGGGGATTGATGACTACCTCGAGGTAAACGGAGCGGGGTCCTACCTGGCGCCGGGCCTGCGTGCGTGCATCAAGGGGCGCAACCTCTCTTACGACGAGTCTGAGTGGCAATCAGGACTGTTCTACCCTGACGGCTCCCCAATGCCGGCGATGATCCTCTGGCCCACGCTTCTCGCGCTTCTCGTCGTCGGCGGGGTAGTCGGTGCCGCGTGGCCGCAGATCGCGCCGATGCTTCCGGCGAAAGTTACCGCGCTTATTCCGTAGCCGCGCACCACTCCGTTCCATCCGCTAGTATGTGCGAATAGTCAACTAGCTGAAAGGAGTGGCATGGCAGATCAACAGCGCCGCTACACCGAGGTCGAGACGGAGGGGCACCCCGATCTCGACCCGGACTTTCCTCCCTACAACCCTCGGCACGACAGCGAGGCGCTCCTCCTCTCCGCGCTTTTGTGGGCAGGTCAGCGCGGTGATCTCCTGACTGTCAAAGAAGCCCTCAACATCGTCGAGGCGGGAGATTTCTACCGCCCTAACTACGCCAAGATCTTCAGGGCGATCCAGGAGCGTGCCGCGGAGGACCGCCCGACGGACTCGGCGACGGTCATCGCGACGCTGAGCGCCAAGGGCGCGAAAGACGGGATGACTACTCGCGACACCACCGAGCTTATGGCCACGCTCCTCGGCCTCCAGGCGAACGACCTGCTCGCCGCCGAGTACGCGCGCCAGGTCCTCTCGCTGTCGTACCGGCGCCAGTTCCGCCGCATGGTGCAGCGGCTCGCGCAGATCGCGGACGAGGCGCCCGAGGACGAGCTGTTCGCGCAGCTCGTCGCGCAAGGCAAGCAGCAGCGCGCGGCGTGGGAGCGGTTTGCTTATAGGCGCCACCCTGCCCCCGGCAGCCACGCCTCAGCTCGGAACTCCCGTTCCCGGCCGGAGAGCGGGTCGGTGAAGCCGAGGTAGACGGACGTGAGCAGCATCGGTCGGGAGAAGTCTTCGGTGCCGAAGGGGCGAATGGTGGGGTAGATGGGGTCGCCAAGGATTGGGGCACCGGCGGCGCACATCTGGATGCGCAGCTGGTGGGTCTTGCCGGTGACGGGCTCGAGGAGGTAGCTGGCCAGCGGCTCTGGGGTGGAATAGGTGGTGGCGAGGGAGGGGGACAAGGGGGCGTCGATAAGCGAAATCTGCGTGACGTGCGTGGTGGCATTGGGCGTGCCGGGGACGAGCCTGGCGGCGACGTCGCCGGTGACTTTGTGGATGCGGTGGCGCCACGTGGTGGGCGAGATTGGGCGGTGCGGCGCGATGGCGGTGTACTGTTTGCGCACCTCGCGGCGGGCGAAAAGCTCCTGGTAGGGGCCGCGGAGCTCGCGGCGTTTGGTGAAGAGGAGGAGGCCGGACGTCATGAGGTCGAGCCGGTGCGCCGGGGTGAGCTCCTCGTTGCCGGTCGCGCGGCGGAGGCGGACCGTGGCCGTTTCGGTGATGTGGGCGGCGCGCGGCATCGTGGCGAGGAAGGGCGGCTTGTTGATGACGAGGATGTCGTCGTCCTCGAACACTGTCGTGATCCGGTACGGGACCTCGCGCTCCGGGGCGGGGCGGCGGTAGAAGAAGACGTCGGTGCCGGGGGCGAGAACCCGGTCGGCGGCGATGGGCTGGCCGCTGCGCAGCACGACCTCGCCGTCGGCGAAACGGCGGGCTACGGCGTCGGGGGTGTCCTCGGGGTGGCGGTGGCGCTGGCTCGCGATGACTTCCGCGAGGAACTCGAAGGCGGTGAGCGGCGCGTCGGTCTCCGGCACGCGGACGCGGGAAGCGCCGAGGCCGTCGCGCGGGGGCAACGGCGGTGCGAGCGTGCTCTTTTTGCGGGCCATAGTATGTAGTAGCGTATCCGGCATGGACATTGGAGCAATGCTAGACCCAATTTTGCAGTTCTTTTCCGAGGGGATCGGTAAGGGCATCGCTGACCTGTTCAGGTTCCTGTACGAGGTCTTCTTCCCCGCCAACGCGGACGCCGCCGAGAAGGTTGAGATTCCGCAGTAACGGCGACTGCACCCCCGCCACCGCGCTACACTGAGGATATAACCAGTTCCCCAATCGAAAGGGCGGAGGCTATGAGCCGCGAAGAACGAGAAAACCTGGAAGACCGCGAAGACATCGTCGTTGTCGCCGTGGATGGCAGCCCCGCATCGCAGACTGCGGTGCGCTGGGCGGCGAACACCGCCATGAAGCGAGGCATCCCGCTGCGTCTGGCCTCCAGCTACACCATGCCCCAGTTCCTCTACGCGGAGGGTATGGTTCCGCCGCAAGAGCTTTTCGACGATCTCCAGCGCGAAACCCTGAAGAAGATCGACGAGGCCCGCGACATCGCCCTCGAGGTGGCGCCGGACATCAAGATCGGCCACGCCGTCGCCGAGGGCTCCCCGATTGACATGCTGCTGGAGATGTCGCGTAGCTCCACGATGGTGGTCATGGGTTCCCGCGGCCTGGGCGGCCTGTCCGGCATGGTCCTGGGCTCCGTCTCCGGCGCCGTCGTCTCCCACGCGTCCTGCCCGGTCGTGGTGGTGCGCGAGGACAACAACGTCACCGACGCCAACAAGTACGGCCCGGTTGTTGTCGGCGTCGACGGTTCTGAGGTGTCCCGTCGCGCCGTTGAGTACGCCTTTGAGGAAGCGAACGCTCGCAAGGCGGAGCTCGTGGCGGTGCACACCTGGATCGATACGCAGGTGCAGGCGCCGGGCGCCGGTTTCGCCGTGGACGACGACCGCTGGGCGGCCGTGCAAAAGGAAAAGGCCGACAAACTCGAGGAGTACCTGGGCACGCTGCGCGAGCAGTTCCCCAACGTCGAGGTGCGCACCCTCATCACCCGCGACCGTCCGGTCCGAGCGCTGACGGAGGCGGCGGAAGGCGCTCAGCTCCTGGTCACGGGCTCGCACGGCCGCGGTGGCTTCAAGGGCATGCTGCTCGGTTCCACCTCGCGCGCGCTGTTGCAATCTGCTCCGTGCCCGATGATGGTGGTCCGCCCGGAGGAGTAAGGTCTAGCGGTCCTCATATAAGACAGGCATAATGGGAAGGCGAACGAAGGTACGCACGAATACGAAGGGAATTTTCTCACTATGACTCTGTCTATGGGCTTCATCGCCTGGATCATCATCGGCGGCATCGCGGGCTGGATCGCCTCCAAGATGCAGGGCCGCGACGCGCAGATGGGCATCGGCCTGAACATCGTCGTCGGTATCGTCGGCGGCCTCATCGGTGGTTGGGTCCTCGGCCTGTTCGGCGTTGACGTCGCCGGCGCCGGGTTGTTCTTCAGCTTCCTCACCTGCCTGCTGGGCGCGGCGATCCTCCTTGGCATCATCAACGCGGTGACCAACAAGCGCAAGTAGCGCGAGATCACGATTCGCCCCCGGATCGGCCTGCGGCTTACCGCAGCACCACCGGGGGCTTTCGCATGCGCGGGGTGAAAGATATGCCCGGCCGACTGGAATGTACGTACCGGTTTGTCTATATTGAGACCGGACGCAATGACCGGAGGAAGTGAGGACGCAACGTGAGCAGTGGCACGGCGAAAAAGAAGACGACGACTCGTCGCCGCAACCGCCCGAGCCCGCGGCAGCGCCTCCTCGACGCGGCCACGAAACTCTTTACCGAGGAAGGCATCCGCGTCATCGGCATCGACCGGATCCTGCGCGAGGCCGACGTGGCGAAGGCGTCCCTGTACAGCCTGCTCGGCTCCAAGGACAACCTGGTCATCGCCTACCTGGAGCGCTTGGACGAGCAGTACCGGCAGCGGTGGGAGGAGCGCGCGGTCAAAGCGTCGAGCGCGGACGAGAAGGTCCTCGCCTTCTTTGACATGGCCATCGAGGCGGAACCGCAGCGCGAGTTCCGCGGCTCCCCGTTCCTCAACGCGGCGACGGAGTACCCGCGCCCCGACACCGAGTCGGAGCAGCGGATCGTGCAGACCTGCCTGAACCACCGCACCTGGATGCACGACACCATCACGGAGCTGCTGAGCAACAAAAACGGCTACGACTCCTCGAACCAGGCGGACGAGCTGCTCATCTTCCTCGACGGCGGGATGTCGGGCGCGCGCCTGCTGCGCGACGTCGCACCGCTGCGCAAGGCGCGCGACCTGGCGGAAAGCCAGCTCGGCGCGCCGCCCGCGGACTACTCCATCTGATCCTGCTTCTGGCGCTTCTTGTCCCGCGCGAGCTGGCGGCTCGCCTCGTTGCGCGCCTTCTGGAGTGCCTTCCGCTCCTGCTTCTCGCGCGCTTTTTCCTGCTTGCGCTCGCGCTTCTCGGCGCGCAGCTCGCGGGCGATTGCGCCCGCCTCACCCGGGCGGCGCAGCGCGCGCAGGCGCTTCGCGCGGCGCGACCGTGTGCGCTCCTTGCGTGCGGCGCGCAGCTCCTCGGCCTTCTGCTTCGTCTCCGCCCAGAACTCGCGGTGCAGCGCCTCCGCCGGGTAGCGGCGGACCGTCCAGGCCCAGAAAAGGATCGTCTGCGTCATCGTCCACAGGTTGCCCGTGACCCAGTACAGCAGCACCGCGATCGGGACGATACCGGAAAGCCCGGCGGAGATGAGGCTCAGGGCGACGAGCGGAATGGCCCACCACAGCAGGCCGTAGGACTTCCGCGTCATCGCGTTCTCCCAGTCCAGCGTGGAGCGGTTGCGCATCTGCGAGATCGCAAGGTTGGAGCAGGTGAAGATGACGGCGGCGATCACCATGGGCAGGGCCACGGCCCGCACCTGCGCCTCCGTGGTGCCGAGAGCGGCGAGGTGTTCTGGGGGCATGGCCATGTAGGCGGGGAGGGGGGCGTCGAAAAGCGAAGCTGCCCGGAACGTCTCGAGGTCTTGCGGGGTGAGGATGCCGATGGTGTGGTTGTCGCCGTCCGTGGGCACGGCCATCCAGCGCAGCAGGCGGTAGAGGCCGATGAACACCGGGAACTGGATGAGCGCCGGGATGCAGCCGGCGAGCGGGTTGTAGTTGTGCTCGTCCTGGACCTTCTTCATGGCCTGTTTCTCCGCGGCGATGGCCTCCGGCGAGGTGGCGTCGGCGTACTGCGCCTTGATGCGCGCGAGGTGCGGCCTGACCAGGAAGCCGACGCGGCTGATGCGGTATTGCTGCAGCGCAAACGGCATGATGAGCGCGCGGACCGTGACCACGAGGAGGATCACGGAGGCGACCCACGCGGCGGAGGGGCCCATGCCCAGGACGTCTGCAAGCAGCCAGTGCCACAGCTTAATCACCGCAGAGACCGGGTAGACCAACATTTCCAGCATGCTGAGCAAGCGCCCCTTTCGTAGCGTCGTTCGCAGTGCCGCGCGCGAGCGGTCGTGAGTTAATGTTATGCCATGCCCGCAGCCCCTCACCGCATCAGTGCCTCACAGGTCATCGGAGAACTCCTGCTCACCGCAGGCGCCCTCCTCCTCCTGTTCGCGTTCTATGAGTCGTTCTGGACCAACATCGCCTCCGGCGAGAAGCAGCATGAGGCGCAGCAGAAGCTCGAGCTGCAGTGGGGCGAAGGCTGGGTCAACCCGCGCGAGGCGAAAGCGCCGGCGCTTGGCGACGCCTTCGCGCGCATGTACATCCCCGCCTTCGGCCCCGACTACGAGTTCGCCATCATCGAGGGCGTGCAGGAAAAGGAGCTGCTCGTCGGGCCGGGCCGCTACCCGGACACCCAGATGCCCGGTGAGAACGGCAACTTCGCCGTCGCCGGCCACCGCGTGGGCAAGGGCGCGCCCTTCAACGACCTGGGCGGGCTCAAGGCTTGCGACGCCATCGTGGTGGAAACCCAGACCCAGTGGGTGACCTACCGCGTGCTCCCCATGTCGCAGCAGCCGGACGAGCGCCGCGCCGAAACCGCGGACTGCCTGCCGGGCGAGATGAACGAGCGGGTGGCCACCGGCGACTACGGCAAGGTGCAGGGGCGCCACATCACGCTGCCCGGCGACATCGACGTGGTCAACCCGATGCCGGAGACGAAGTCCATGGAGGTGGTGGACGGCATGGAGGGCATCATGACGCTGACCACCTGCCACCCTCAGTTTTCCAACGCGGAGCGCATGGTGGTCCACGCGATGCGCACCGAGGTCCTGCCGAAGAACCCGGAGGGCAACTCCCTCCCGAGCGCGATGTCGGAGGTGAAGTAGCGCATGTACGCATTCCTCTGGCGCAAGTTGCCCGGCAACAGGTGGGTCAAGGCCCTCATCACCGCCGTCGTCCTGGTCGCGGTGTTCTTCCTGCTGATGGAGGTCGTGTTCCCGTGGATCTCGGCGATGATGCCGTACAACGACGTTGCCGTCTAGCGCCGTTGAGCGCCGTTGAGCGCCGTTGAGCGCTGTCTAGTCCGTCCAGCGCGGCACCGGCGGCACCCAGCGCTCAAGCCTGTCCAGCAGCTCGTCCGGGTCGTTCGCGACGACGAGGTGGTCGCGGTCCGTCTGCCGCACGAACCCGTTGTGCACCATGTGATCCACCATGTCCAGCAGCGGCTGCCAGAACTCGCTGCCAAGCAGCCCGATTGGCTTGGAGTGCAGCCCGAGCTGCTGGCTCGTCCATTCCTGGAACAGCTCGTCCAGCGTGCCCGTCCCGCCGGGCAGCGCCACGATCGCGTCGCCCTGCTGGCTCATCATCGCTTTGCGCTCCGCCATCGACCCGACCAGCTCGAGCCGGTCCAGCCCGTCGAACTTGAGCTCGTAGTTGGCCAGCTGCGTGGTGAGCACGCCGAGCGAGGAGCCGCCGCTTGCCGACGCCCCCGCGGCCACCGCTCCCATCACGCCCACCTTGCTCCCGCCGTAGACCAGGGTAGCGCCGCGCCGGGCGAGTGCCTCGCCGAGCAGGCGGCCCTGCTCGAGGTATTCCGGGCGCTTGCCGGGGTTGGCCCCGGCGAAGACGGTGACGGCGCGCAGCCGGCGCGGGCGCAGCGCCGGGAAGATCCGCGAGGCGAGCAGGGGCGCGATCTGCCGGTCGCCGGGCGCCTCCGGGTCGATCCAGGCAGCCTCGGCGATCTCCGCCGCGGGTGCCGGCGCGGCGGGCGGGGCGGGGTGGACGTACACGGTCGAGGTGACGGTGTGCCCCGGCTCGTTCGACGCCTCCGCGCTGAAGCGGCCCAGGTAGCTCAGGCGGGAGCGGTCGACCTCCACGCCGATCTCCTCGCGCGTCTCGCGCAGCGCGGCGTCCAGGGTGCTTTCGCCGGGCTCGAGTTTGCCGCCCGGCAGCTGGTAGCGAGGGCTGGAGTGCTTGCGCACGCACAGCACCCGCCCTTCCGCGTCGCGGAAGACGATTGCGGCGACGATGATCTCTGCGAGTGGCTGGTCTGGGGGCGTTACGTGTTCGGTCACAGGCCCAGGGTAGCGATGACTTGCTCCGCCACGTGTTGTGCCTTCACCGACTCGTCCTGGTTGGTAAACACGGTGACGGCGTGAGAGCCCTTGGCCACCGAGTATGCGGCACCGATCCGGTCGGGGACCTCGCCGCCGCCGTGGCGCCCGCCGTTCCACCCGACCGGCTGGTCCGCGGGTGAGGTGTACGCGATCGGCGTGGCCCAGTCCACCACCTGCATCGCCGCCTCCGGGCTGTCCATGTGGCGCACCACCACCGTCAGCTGCGGCTCCTCCGGGTAGGACCAGAACTGGCAGGCGGGCGTGTCGAAGCGTTCGTCGATGCCCACGCCCGTGACGCGCTGCCCGTTGGTCTGCGCCACCCACTCCGTATCCAGGTAGGGGCAGTCGACCCACCCGTTGCGGTCCGTCGCCGGCAGCGCCTCCACGGGCAGCCCGGAGTCGGGGGCGGCCGCTTCCGTTGGCTCCCCACCCGCGCTGTCCGGGCTGTCCTCGCTACCGCTGCCGCACGCGGCGAGCGCGAGACCGGTTGCCACGAGCACGGGGGTCATCCACACAGTGGGTAGTGTCAAACGCATGAGCTCTAGACTAGCCAGCGCGGCGCAACCGACCGCAGACGTGCCGGACAATAAGGCGCTCGACACCGGCATCACGGTGCTCGCCGTGTGCCTCGTGCTCGTCTCCCTCGGTGCGCTGGCCCGGATGCCGCTGAACCTGGCGCTGCTACAGATCCTCCTGGTCTCCTCCTTCTCCTTCGTTCTGTTCTACGGCATGGTGGAGATGCACCGGTGGGGCCGCTGGATGCGCGGCCTGTGGTGCCTCGCGCTCACTGCGGTGTGGGTCGCGGATATGACTATTTCGCCGGTCGCGGTTTACTGGGTCTTCATCCTCTTCTTCGTCTTCCTCCGCGTCTTCAACAACTGGCGCGGCCTCCTCCTCGTCGCCGCCGGCCTCATCATCTCCGTCCTCATCCAGATCCCGGGCGGGCTCACCCTCGGCGGCGTCCTCGGCCCGGTCCTTTCCGCCGCGGTCGTGGTGGCCATCAACTACGCGTTCACCACCATCGGACGGGTGAGCAAGGAGCGGGAGGCGCTTATCGACGAGCTGCTTTCCACCCGCGACAAACTGGTCGCCACCGAGCGCGCCGCCGGCGTGGCGCAGGAGCGCGAGCGCCTCGCGCACGAGATCCACGACACGGTGGCGCAGAACCTGTCCTCGATCCAGATGCTGCTCCACGCCGCCGAGCGGGACCTCACGGGCCTGGACGTCCCGGCCGAGCAGCTGGAGGCGCCGCTGAAGCGGATGGAGACGGCGCGCCGGGCGGCGTCTAACAACTTGGCGGAGACGCGGGCGATGATCGCGGCGTTGGCGCCGGCCCCGTTGAGTGAGACGTCGTTAAGCGATGCCCTCACCCGCATCGCGGGCGACCTGGAGACGGCGAGCGACATGCGTATTGAGATCGACACGGACGGGGAGGCGCAGCAGCTGCCGATGCGCACCGAGGCCGGGCTGCTGCGGATCGCGCAGGGGGCGATGGCGAACGCGGTGAAGCATTCGGGCGGGACGCGGATGCGGGTGACGCTGACGTACGGAGCCGGGGAGGTGCGCCTGGACGTGGTGGATAACGGCCACGGGTTCGACACGGAGGCGCAGGCGGAGCAGCCCGCGGGGCTGGGGCACCTGGGGCTGGACGCGATGCGCTCGCGCGCCGCGGAGCTGGGCGGGGAGCTGGTGGTGGAGTCCGCGCCGGGTGGACCTACGGCGCTTTCGGTCGCGGTACCGAGTAATGTCAATCAAAAGAATGATGCGGCCAACCGCATCGACGAAGATAAGAACGAGGTGAACGATGATCCGGGTGCTGCTGGCCGATGACCACGAAATTGTGCGGCTCGGGCTGCGCTCCGTGCTCGAGGCGGCGGAGGACATCCGCGTCGTGGGTGAGGTGGCGACCGCCGAGGCCGCAATCGCGACCGCGCAGGCGGGCGGCATCGACGTGATCCTGATGGACCTGCGCTTCGGCGCCGGGTCCGAGGGCGCGCGGGTGACCACGGGCGCGCAGGCGACGGCGGAGATCCGCTCCAGCATGGCGACGCCGCCGAAGGTGCTGGTGGTGACCAACTACGACACGGACGCGGACATCCTGGGAGCGATCGAGGCCGGCGCGGTGGGGTACTTGCTCAAGGACGCGCCGCCGGAGGAGCTGCTCGCCGCGGTGCGCTCCACCGCGCGCGGCGACGCCTCACTGTCGCCGGTCGTGCGCGACAAGCTGGAGACGCGCGACAGGGCGCCGCGGTCCTCGCTTACGCCGCGCGAGCTGGAGGTGCTGCAGCTGGTGGCCGAAGGCTCCTCGAACCGGGAGATCGGCCAGCAGCTCATGCTGTCGGAGGCAACGGTGAAGTCGCACCTGGTGCACATCTACGACAAGCTGGGGGTGCGCTCGCGGACGTCGGCGGTGGCGTCGGCACGCGAGCAGGGGGTGCTGTAACCCCCAAGAGCTCCGAGAGCCCCGAGGCTTAGCGGGACTTCTTGGCGATCTCCGCGCCGAGTGTGTCCAGCTCCTCCTCCACGGTGCCGTACGCCAGGCGGCGCTGCTCCGGGTTGAGGTGCTCCGCGTCGCGCACGTTGCGTGCCAGCTCGTTGAGGCGCACCTTCGCGTCGCCGGAGAAGCCGGAGGGCAGAGCGTCAGCGGACTCGACGGAGGTTCGCAGGGCATCAATACGCGCCTTGAGCTCGGCGCCGCGGCCGGAGTGGCGCGCGAGGTCCTGCGGGTTGACGCCCAGGCCGGCGGCGCGGGAGTTCATGCGGCTCTGCTGGTAGGAGGTGTACGCCTTGTACGCCAGCGGCAGCAGGATGGGCACGAGGATGCGCGACGCGCCGACCCACTGCTTCGCCTTCTTCTGCGTAAAGCCGGTCTGCTCGATGCGCTTCAGGTGCGCCTCGGCCAGCTGCTTCTCGTGCTTGCGCTTGCGCTTCAGGCCCTTCTTCTCTTCCTTGATCAGGCGCTTTTCTGCCTTGTCCAGCAGCTTCGCCGTCTTCTGATCGGCCTTCGCCTGTTCCTTGGCCATCTTGCGGGCGCGCGCCTCGGCGGCCTTGATCTCCGCCTTCGTCCTCGCGCGGGCCTTGCGGATCGCTTCAAAAACTCCCATTGGGGTGGTGCTCCTTGGTCGTGTCGTTTTTCGCTGTCCCGATCTTACCCGCCGTCCAGGTAATGTGGTCCATATTGTGAATGAGCCGTTTCAGGTCCGTCCCGCGGACCTCGTGGGATGCAGGTTCCGGTTGCGCCAGCGTTGGGCGCACCCGGAGATCGGTCCAACCCCGAGCGGCGAGTCCCGGCAGGCGCAGCTCGAGGCCGCCCGCGAACTCGTCTTCGCCGCGCTGCCCACGAAGCGTGCGGTTGGCGACGGCCGCCGGAAAGCCTTCGTCCGCGTCGACCTCCCGCCGGCCACGACCCCTACCGAGCTGCTCAGCCGCGACGCGGAGACGCGGGCGGCGATGCGCCGCGGCGCCCACCTGATCACGCGCGCGGTCCTGTGCGGCACGCTCGAGGGGATCCGCGTGGTGGACGAGATCGACGTGCTCGTGCGCACCGACGACGGCTACCTCCCCGTCATCGTGTCCAACCACCGCGTCGCGCGCAAGGACCCGGAGTCCAGCACGCGGATGGTGCCCACCGGCCGGCTCGGGCTGGGCAAACCGCTCGCGGTGCGCGCCAAGCCGCGCCACCACACCATCGACGGCTACCGCCTCGCCATGGCGGAACTCCTGCTCGGTGAGTCCGCCACCGGCCTCGGCGCGAGCATCGGCCAGGACCGCGAGCGCGCCTACCTCGGCGAGGTCACCCGGTTCGTGCCGCCGATGCTGCGCGCGCTCGGCGCACCGATCCCGGACGAGCCGCTGCGCCTCAAACAGTGCGCGGGCTGCCGGTTCTGGCAGCTCTGCGAGCCGCGCCTGCGCGAGCTCGATGACATCTCGCTCGTCTTCTCCGGCGGCCGGGGCGACGCGTGGCGCGACAAGGGGATCGTCACGGTGCAGGGGCTTATCGACGCCTCCTGCGGCGAGGCGTCGGTAATCGCCCGCTCCTGGCGCGAGGGTATCCCGGTGCTGCGACGCCAAGGGCCGATCCGCGTGCCGCGCGCCGACGTGGAGATCGACGTGGACATGGAGGCGTACCTGGACCAAGGCGCCTACCTGTGGGGCGCGTACGACGGCGCGGTGTACCGCGCGTTCGTCACCTGGGACGACGTGGGCGGCGAGGCCGAGGAACGCAACTTCACGCAGTTCTGGCGCTGGCTGATGGGCGTGCGCGACGCGGCGCACGCGGCGGGCAAGACGTTTGCGGCCTACTGCTACGCGGCGGGCGGCGAGAACCACTGGATGAAGTCATCCGCCAAGCGCTTCGACTCCGTGGAGCTGGCCGAGGTGCAGGCCTTCATCGCTTCCGACGAGTGGGTGGACGTGTTCGCGCACGTGCGCACGCACCTGGTGGGCACCGACGGGCTGGGCCTCAAAGTCCTCGGGCCGGTGGTGGGGTTCACCTGGGAGGACGACGACGTGGACGGCGAGGTCTCCGTGGCGCTGCGCCGCGCAGCGCGGGAGGGCGGCGTCGACGGCGCGGCGGCGCGGGAGACGCTGCTGCGCTACAACGAGGACGACTGCCGGGCCACGCGCGCCGTGCGCGAGTTCCTCGACGCGGGCGCGCCGGGCCTGCCGCTACTCTGAGCGCTTCTCCGCCACGGCGAGCGCGACCGCGATGGCGATGAGCGCGCCCAGCATCGCCGCGAGCACGGCCACGAACCCCGCCCACGGCAGCGCCTCAAACGCTTGGCCCGTCGCCGCCCCCAACAGCGACGATCCCATGTAGTAGCAGAACACGTAGAGGCTCGACGCCTCCGCGCGGTCCTTCTCCGCAATCAGCCCTACCCAGCCGGACGCCGTGGAGTGCAGGGCGAAGAAACTGGCGGTGAAGAGGAGCAGCCCCACCAGCGTGACGATGAGGTTGCCGCTCGACCCGATGAGCGCGCCGGTGAGCATGAGCACCGCGGCGGCGAGCACGACCCGGCCGCGACCGAAGCGGGAGACGAAGCTGCCCGCCCGCGCGCTCGACCACGTGCCGGACAGGTACATCACGTAGGTCAGGCCCGCCAGCGACGGCGCGAGCCCGAAATCATTGATGGCGCGGAACCCGAAAAAGTTGTACATGGACACGAACACGCCCATGGCGATGAACGCGGTGGCGACCAGCCCGACCAGGCGCGGGTTGCGCAGGTGGCCGGCCACGGCGCGGACCTCGGCGCCCGGGCGGATCGACGCCTTCGGGCGGAAGTTGCGCTGCTCCGGCAGCAGGATGGCGGTGGCGACGGCCAGGGCGAGGCTCACCGCGGCGCTCGTGGCCAGCGCCCAGCGCCAGTCGGTGACCTCGAGCATGAACGCCGGGATGAGGCGGCCGGTCAGCCCGCCGACCGAGGTGCCCGCGATGTAGAGCCCCATCGCGCCGGCGAGGTCGCGCTCGTCCAGCTCCTCCGACAGCCACGCCATCGCCACCGCGGGCGTGCCCGCGAGCAGCGCTCCCTGGAGCGAGCGCAGCACCACGAGCTGCTCGATGCTCTGCGCCAGCGGCAACGTCAGCCCGAGCGCGGTGGCGGCGAGCGCGGAGATGACCAGTACGCGGCCGCGCCCGAACTTCTCCGACAGGATCGACGCCGGCACCACGCACACCGCGAGCGCGCCCGTCGCGGCGGACACGGTGAGCGCGGCGGTGGACGGGTCGATCCCCATCTCGCGCGTGAGCGTGGGCAGCAGCGCCTGCGTGGCGTAGAGCGAGGAGAAGATCGCCAGGCCGACGAGGAGCATGCCTATCGACGCTCTGCGATACTCAATCGTGCCCTTCCTCATAAGGACTTATGGTCCACCTTTTTGCGCGCTCCCGCAACGGTTTCGCCGGATTTCCTGTGGCGTGCCCATAAAAAACCGCGCCGGCCACGCGGGTGCGTGGTCGGCGCGGGGTGCGGCGTCTTACTCGGGCCTTACTAGGACCTTACTTGGACGCAGCTGCGAGGCGCTCGTTGACGTCGTCCCAGTTGACGACGTTCCACCAAGCCTTGACGTAATCAGCCTTGACGTTCTTGTACTGCAGGTAGAACGCGTGCTCCCACATGTCCAGCATGAGGACCGGGGTGAAGTCAACGGAGATGTTGCCCTGCTGGTCGGTCAGTTGCTGGATGATCAGGCGGCCAGCGATGTGGTCGTAGCCCAGGACGGCCCAGCCGGAGCCCTGCAGGCCGGTGGCGACGCCAGCGAACTGCTTCTGGAATGCCTCGAAAGAACCGAAGTCGCGGTCGATGGTCTCGGCGATTGCGCCGGTCGGGTTGCCGCCAGCGTTCGATGCCATGTTCTTCCAGAAGATGGAGTGGTTGGTGTGGCCACCCAGGTTGAACGCGAGGTTCTTGGACAGCGCGCGCAGCTTGTCCGGGTTTGCCTCGCCGTTGCGCTCAGCCTCGAGGGCCTCGAGCGCAGCGTTCGCGCCAGCGACGTAAGTTGCGTGGTGCTTGTCGTGGTGCAGCTCCATAATCTCCTTGGAGATGTGGGGCTCAAGCGCGTCGTATGCGTACGGGAGTTCCGGAAGCTCGTAAACAGCCATTGTGCTAAATCCTTTCGTCAACTTGTGATGACGTGCCCCATAGTAGACAAAAACTCATTTCGTGCAATGAAAATATCCGTGGAATTTCCGGGGCCCAATTGTTAGTTATTAGACACATGGGATTCCTTTTTGCACTGACACCTGAGCTCGTTCCGGACGACCAGACGCTGCCCGGCCGCGCGGAGCCGCTGCTGCCAAACCCCCAGCCGCACGCCGTGCTGGGCACCCCGATTACCGGGCCGTGGAAGCCGGAGCAGCGCCGCTTGCGCATCGCCATTGGCTGCTTCTGGGGCGTGGAGAAGATGTTCTGGGAGCTCGACGGGGTGGAGTCCACCTCCGCGGGCTACGCCGGCGGGCAGACCCCCAACCCCACCTACGCCGAGGTGTGCGGCGGCAGGACCAACCACGCGGAGACCGTCGAGGTGGTCTACGACCCGGAAACGATCAGCCTGAAGGACCTGGTGCGCACCGCGCTCGAGGCGCACGACCCCACGCAGGGCTACCGCCAGGGCAACGACCACGGCACCCAGTACCGCTCCGCCTTCTACCCGGACACGGAAGAGGAAGCGGAACAGATCCGGCAGTGGTGCGACGAGTACGGCCGCCAGCTCAAGGAGGCCGGCTACGGGGACATGACCACCGAGGTCCGCGCGGACGTGGACTACTACCTGGCGGAGGAACAGCACCAGCAGTACCTGCACAAGGTGCCCAACGGCTACTGCCCGCACCACTCCACGGGCGTCGCCTGCGGGATCTAAGCGCGCAGCTTCGTCGCGTCCGCCGCAATCCACCGGTTGATGCGCTCCAGCTCGGCGTTGGTGAGCCCGCCGTCGAGCACCTTGTTCCACGCCGCGACGGTCTCGGCGTGGTAGTTGTGCCCGTGCGGGGCGGCGAAGTCCTTGGAGTTGATCTGGTCGATACCCACCTGCCAGAAGGTGACAAACGGCCACCAGCGCAGCGTGTCCAGCACGTCTAAGTGCTGGGCGGCGGGGGCGGGGACCCCGCGCGATCCGGGCTCCTTGAGCCAGTCGGGGGCCCGCCACAGCAGGCTCCAGTCCCACCACACGATGGGGTCCGAGGCGTGTTGGGCGAAGACGGCGCGGGGGAACTCCCACGGGGCGTCGTACTCGTTGCCCGCATAGTCGTGGTCCAGGTGGTCGGGGTGGGAGATGAAGCGGAAGTGGCGGCCGCCGTCCACGACGGGGAGGCGCTGTGGGCTGCCCTCTTCGCGCCGTCGCGTCAGCGCCGCGTGGGCGGCGCAGAACGCCGGCGCCCCCGTGAACACGCCGCCGGAGGTGCGGGCGAGCAGCTCCTCGGGTGCGTGGAAGGCGTCGGCGACGCCGTAAGCGCCGAGGGACTCTCCGCCGACGTAGAGCTTGGGCTGGCGGTGGGCGTCGAGAAGCGAAATGCGCTCGGAGATCGCATTGATGAGGATGCGGGAGGACTGGACGGCGGATTCGCGGTCCGCCATGTAGGAGTAGAGCGACGGGACGTAGGAGTACTGCATGGCCACGATGGCGCAGTCGCCGCGCGCGACGAACTCGAAGCCGGAGGTGTGGAAGTCATTGATCCAGCCGGTGCCGGCGGCGGAGAGGACCGCGATGTGGCGGCGCGACCAGGCGTCGGTGCGGTCCATCTCGCGCAGGGCGGCGGCGGCCATCTCTTCGTAGGAGCGGCTGCGGTTGCCGTCGCGAAGCGCGATGAAGATGCGGATCGGCTCCTTGACCTTGTCGGGGGATTCGCCCAGGACCAGACCGATGTCGCGCTTGCGCGGCCCGCCCGCGACCACCGCGCGGCCCTGGCGGCCCATCCTGCGCCACGCCTCGCCGGACGCGGGCGAGCCCGTGCGCTCCGGCTCGCGCGGCTGCGCGGCGCCCGGGAGGAACTGCCGGTTAAGCTCTTCCGCCTCCTTGTACACGTTGGAGAGGAAGTTGCGCACCACCAGGCGATCCGTGAACAGGTAGGCGCCCGCGCCCACCGCGAGAATTGCCAGCGGCCACGAGGTCACGGGCGGGAGACGGCGGCCGAAGACGGCGTTGATGCGGTCGACGGAGGTCTGCAGGGCCTCGCCAAGCAGCAGCGTCGCGCCGTACCCCAGCGTGCCCACCGCCAGGCCGGCCACCGTGTCGGCCGCCCGCACCGGGCGCGGGTTCTCCACCAGCCGCTCCTGCCGGGCATGCACGCTTAACGACGCCCCGTAGGCCGCCATCGTCATCGAGCTCATCACAATGCGCGCCGGGTTGGCGTGACGCCCCCGCGGCCCGCTCGTCCCGCAGGCGCGCGCGACGCTGCCCACGCCCGAGCCGATCATGTGCCCGACGGCCTGGCAGATCGCCACGTTCGCGGCGGTGGTCCACCAGCGGCGGGGCAGCAGCGAGGGCGCGACCGCGCCCCACGAGGCGATCTCCGCGCCGATCACCCCGGAGCGGAAGTTGTTGGGCAGGCGGCGCAGGCCCTGCAGGCGGACGATGGGGGAGAGGTCCGCGAGGATTTCCACGGCGGCGAGCGGGGCGGCCAGCACGCCGTGGCGGTCGAAGCTGTACCGGCCGCGGGCGCGCCGCACGGCCCGACGCGCCGAGTCGATACCGGCGGTGAGGCGGGAAAGGGGCGCGGTGGCGTCGATAAGCTTGGGTGTGCCCATGCCCAGCATTATGACAAAGTTTCTCCGGTCGCGCGGGGGCGCAACCCGTTGTAGGTTTGGGCACTGTGAGGCAGACGAACATTGTTGCGCACCGCGGATTTTCCGGCATGTACCCCGAGCTGACCAGGCGAGCGTTTGAGGAAGCGCTGAAGCTCCCCATCCACGGCATCGAGTGCGACGTGCGCCTCTCGCGCGACGGCAAGCTCGTCGTCTTCCACGACGCGAACGTTTCGCGCACCACGAACGGGCGCGGGCGCGTCGACTGCATGGACTACGCGCAGCTGCGCGAGCTGAACTGCGGCACCGACGAGGACCCGCAGCAGATCATGCTGCTGGAGGAGCTGCTGGAGCTCATGCAGGACTACCCGGACAAGCACCTCTACATCGAGACGAAGCACCCCACCCTCTACGGGCCCGAGGTGGACGAGCAGACGCTGCGCGTGCTCACCTACGCGGGGCTGCTGCACAGCGAGCGCATCCACATCATCTCCTTCTCCCACAAGGCGGTGCGCTACTTCACGCACATGGCGCCGCAGCTGGAGACCTACTACCTGTTCCGCGTGCGCGAGAAGCGGTGGAACCCGCGCGGCACCATGCTGTCGCGCCCGTACGGCGTCGGCCCGTCCATCCAGCACCTGCAGGCGCGGCAGCAGCTGGTCGGGCTGCGCGGGCTGAAGACGTACACGTGGACCGTGAACACGCCGCGGCAGATGATGTGGTGCCGTGACCACAACGTGGACGTCCTGGCCACCGACCTGCCCAACCTGGCGCTGGAGACGTTCGCGCGCGCGGACGCCACGAGCGTGCCCGCCCCGGCACCTGCGAGTTAAGGAGACTCCATGGATTCCAACATTCCCGGCATCGTCGCGCACCGCGGATTCAACGGCTGCTACCCGGAGAACACGCGCCGCGCCTTCGAGGAGGCGCTCAAGCTGGACATCTACGGCATCGAGTGCGACGTGAACATGACGAAGGACGGCCAGGCCGTGGTGATCCACGACCTCTCCGTGGACCGCACCGCCATGACCGCCGACGGCGAGCGCGCCACCGGCGAGGTCGCGGAGCTGACGCTGGAGGAGATCCGCCAGCTCAACTTCGGCACTCCGGAGGACCCGCAGCAGATCATGCTGCTCAGCGAGCTGCTCGACCTCCTCGCCCAGTACCCGGGAAAGCACCTGCTCATTGAAACGAAGCACCCGTCCCCGTTCGGCGCCGAGCTGGACGAGGAGGTCGCGCGGGTCGTGCGCGCGCACGGCATGGACACCGGCGAGCAGGTGCACCTCATCTCCTTCAACCCGGAGGCCATCGAGCGCTTCCGCGAGCTGCTGCCTGAGCTGCGCTCCTTTGCCCTGATGAGCCCGACCGAGCCGCTGCCGGTGGACTTCGGCCAGGCCACGGGCCCAGGTCCGTCCGTGCGCCAGGCGCAGGCGGAGCCGGAGGCGCTCGGCGCGGCCGACCAGCCGTCCTACGTGTGGACCGTCAACCTGCCGCGCGAGATGCAGTGGTGCCGCGCCCGCGGGGTGGACCTCATGGCCACGGACCTGCCGCAGCTCGCGCTGGAAACGTTCGCGGGCGAGTAGCGCGCTTCCGGTAGATTTGACCGCATGGCTAAGAAGAAGCGTAAGAAGCAAGAGGACCTGCCCGAGGGCATGAGCCGCCGCCAGGCCAAGATGGCCGCGCGCGCGAAGGAGCGCGAGGCGCTGCAGAAGGATCCCCGCCCGTTCGGCGGGCTCGCCGCTGAGGCCGAGCTGATCGCGCTGCAGGAGTTCGTGCCGTCGGCAAGCGCGAAGTTCCAGGTCAAGGGCGAGGACGTCACCGTGGCCACCGTGCTGCCGGGCGCGGCCGCGGCAATGGTGCGCGAGAGCGGCGAGCGGCTCGTGGCCCTGCAGGTCGGCGCGCACTCGCAGAACCCCGGCCGCGACCTCGCGTACGCGCTGAGCTGGGTGCTCGAGGCGAAGCCGGGCGAGACGCTCCAGTCCACCGCCGCCGACGGGAGCCAGCCGGAGCTCAAGGCGCTTATTGACGCCACCTTCACCCCCGAGATCACCGTCCACAACGACTTCAACTGGTGGTTCGCCGAGGGCGAGGACGTCCCCGCGCAGCTGCGGCAGGCGATGAACCAGGCGAACGGCGCTGTGTGGCCGTCCGCCGAGGTCAACGCGGGCGTGCCGGGCGCCGTGTGGTGGGTCAACCCGGGCGGCGGGAAGGCGCACATCCGCTGGATCCGCACGGAGGACAACGAGTCGCAGGTGCTCAACGCGCTCGCGCGCATCGCCGCGAAGGGTGAGCTGGTGCTGGGCGAGGGCACGAAGTTCGCGGGCGCGTTCCGCACCCACGGCGTGGTCGTGCCGGTGTGGGACCTGGACCCGGAGGTCGCTCCGGAGTCCTACGCGGAGGCGCTCAAGGATCTGAACGCGAAGCTGGAGGCGGAGCTGGGCAACGACGCGCAGCTCACCGCCGCCGAGCGCAAGCAGCTGGACAACATCAAGTCGCGCCAGGTGACCATCTAAACCCAGCTGAAAGACAGTTGTCGCGCAGAGCTTTTGTACATCTCTTGCAGATCTCTTGAAGTTTGCAAGTAGTTTTCTCAGGGAGAACTTTCTGTCAACCGGATGTTCACCTGGGGTCTCTAAGTTCTTGCGCATGCAACCCACATCGCAGACGCGCGCGCGGATTCCCGCGGTCTCCGAAGTCCCGGAGGTTTCCGAGGAGTACGCGCGCAACCCGCGCAAACGGAAGATTGATTGGCGGCAGATCGGCCTGGCTGCGCTGCTCATCGGCCCGAACCTGCTGCTCCTCATTCTGTTTACCTACCGGCCACTGGTAGATAACATCCGCATCTCCTTCTACGACTGGAACATCTCCTCGCCGACGATGCACTTTGTCGGCCTGCAGAACTACCTCGACTGGTTCCAGGCCCCGGACACCGGGCGCGTGGTGTTTAACACCGTCGTGTTCACCTTCTTCGCCGTCGCCGGCTCCATGGTGATCGGGCTGGCGCTGGCGCTGCTGCTGGACCAGAAGCTGTTCGGCCGCGCCGCGGTGCGCTCCATGGTCTTCGCTCCTTACGTCATCGCCGGCGCGGCGATCGGCGTGGCCTTCCAGTTCGTCTTCGATCCCTCCTACGGCCTCATCCAGTTCTTCCTGGCCAAGATCGGGGTGGATGTGCCCAACTTCTACCAACAGCAGAACTGGGCGCTGTTCATGGTCACCGTCACTTACGTGTGGAAGAACGTGGGCTACGTCTTTGTCATCTATCTCGCCGCGCTGCAGGGGCGCCGCCGCGACCTGGACGAGGCCTCCGAGATCGACGGCACCTCGCCGGCGCGCCACTTCTTCCGCGTGGTTCTGCCGCAGTTGCGCGGCACGACCTTCTTCCTGCTCATCACGGTGCTGCTGAACTCCTTCCAGGTCTTCGACATCATCAACGCCATGACCGGCGGCGGTCCGTTCGGCTACGGCACCTCCACGATGGTGTTCCAGGTCTACCAGGAGACGTTTGTGAACAACCGCGCCGGCTACGGCGCCGCGGTGGCCACGATCATGTTCCTCGTGGTCCTCATCATCACGGTCATCCAGGTGAAGATGCAGGAAAGGATGGAGAAGTAGATGTCTACGAAGCAGACCATCCCGGCGGTCACGCACTCCGCTCCCCGGGGCGACCTGCCCCCGGTGCCGGGCTCCCAGTCCGACGCGGAGCCGGTGATCACGGAAACGCAGCGCAAGCGCAAGGGCGCGCCGATGGACCACTCGCACCCGGCGGTGAAGGTGCTGGGCTACATCGCGCTCGTGCTGACGGTGCTGGTGATCATGGTGCCGCTGTACTTCATCTTCATCACCAGCTTTAAGTCGTTCCAGGATGTCTACTCGGACCCGATCTCGTTTTGGCCCAACCCGTTCAAGGCGGAGAACTATTCGTACGTGTGGCAGACCTCCGGCTTTGCCAGCTACCTGAAGAACTCTGTCATTATCACGCTCGTGCTCACCATCATTGAGGTGGTCCTCGGCGTGTTGTCGGCCTACGCCTTCGCGTTCCTGCGCTTCCCGGGCCGCAACCTGCTGTTCCTGCTCATCATCGCCTCGCTGATGGTGCCCAACCAGATCACCATCATCTCCAACTACTCGCTGGTGGCCTCGCTGGGCTGGCGCGACACCTACGCCGGTGTGATCATCCCGCTGGCCGGCGTCGCCTTCGGCGCGTTCCTCATGCGCAACCACTTCCAGTCGCTGCCGCCGGAGATCCTGGAGGCCGCACGCATGGACGGCGCGGGCTTCTTTACCACCCTCTTCCGTGTGGTGCTGCCCATGTCGTGGCCGACGCTTTCCGCGTTCGTCCTGATCACCGTGGTCAACGAGTGGAACCAGTACCTGTGGCCGTTCCTGATCACGGACACCCCGGCGGCGGCCACGCTGCCCGTCGGCCTGACCCGCCTGCAGGACGCCGAGGGCGTGACCAACTGGGCCCCGGTGATGGCCGGCACCGTGCTGACCACCCTGCCCATGATCATCATCTTCCTCATCCTGCAGAAGCCGATGATCAAGGGCCTCACCGCTGGTGCGGTGAAGGGCTAGGCGCTTCTCGACGCCACCGTCACCCCCACCAACCGCAACACTTCCAACAACACATCAAGGAGAAACACCATGTCCCGTCACACCAAACGCATCGCCGCCCTGGGCGCAGCACTGCTCACCACCGTCTCGCTGACCGCCTGCGCGGGCGGCTCCACCACCGCCTCCAACGGCTCCAAGGACTCCGGCGACGCCAACACCATCACCTTCTGGTCCAACCACCCGGGTTCCTCCCGCGACCTGGAAGAGGAAATGATCAAGGAGTTTGAGCAGGAGAATCCGGACCTGCACGTCGAGCTGGTGACCGCGGGCTCCAACTATGAGGAGGTGGCGCAGCGCTTCAACGCGTCGCTGGCCGGCGGCGACCAGCCGGACGTCCTCGTGGCCTCCGACGTCACCTGGTTCAACTTCGCGCTCAACGAGGCAACCACCCCGCTGGATGAGCTGTGGGAGATGAACGACATCGACGCCGACAGCTACGTCGACACCCTGCGCGAGGACTACAAGTACAACGACAAGCACTACGGCGTCCCGTACTCCCGCTCCACCAACCTGATGTACTGGAACACCGACGACCTCAAGGCTGCGGGCCTGCCGACCGATCGCGGCCCGGAGTCCTGGCAGGAGTTCGACGAGTGGGCGACCGCCATCAAGGAGAAGCTGAACAAGCCGGCCGTGACCGTGCCGGACGGCTCCAACTACCTGGACTGGTACTTCCAGGGCATGATCTGGGCATTCGGCGGGTCCTACTCCAACGAGTGGGAGCCGAACTTCACCTCCCCTGAGTCCATCGAGGCGGGCAAGTTCCTGCAGGATCAGGTGAAGGAGGGCCACATCGAGATCGCGACCGACCCGACCGTCGCGTTCGGCTCGGGCAAGGCTTCCGGCCTGCTGGAATCCACCGGCTCCCTCGGCGGCCTGAAGGAGACCGCGACCGTCCCGTTCATCACCACCTACCTGCCGGGCCCTGGCCCGTCCGCCGCAACCGGCGGTGCCGGCCTGGCCGTGCCTAACGGCATCTCCGATGAGCGCAAGGCCAACGCGGTGAAGTTCATCGACTTCATGACCAACACCAAGAACACCATCAAGTTCTCCCAGAAGACTGGCTACATGCCGGTGCGTAAGGACGCCCTGGAGGATCCGGAGGAGAAGAAGTTCCTGGAGGAGAACCCGAACGCGGAGACCGCGATCAAGCAGCTGAACGAGAACACCAAGCCGCAGGACTACGCCCGCGTGTTCGTCTCGGGCGGCGGCCAGCGCATCGGCGGCGCGCTCGACCGCATCACCGTCGGCGGCCAGGACGTGGAGCAGACCTTCGCCGACCTGCAGAAGGAGACCCAGGGCGTCATCGACCGCGACATCACACCGAAGCTCTAAGCCCGCACCCTGCACATTTCGCACCACCTGAAAGGACATCATGGCCACAGTTGAATTCCGCCAGGCCTCCAGGATCTACGATCCGCAGAAGCCGCCGGCGGTCAGCCGCCTCAACCTGGAGATCGCCGACGGCGAGTTCCTGGTGCTTGTAGGCCCGTCGGGCTGCGGCAAGTCCACCACGCTGCGCATGCTCGCCGGGTTGGAGCCGGTTGACGAGGGGCAGATTCTTATCGACGGCACCGACGTCACCGAGACCCGCTCCCGCGACCGAGACGTGGCCATGGTCTTCCAGTCCTACGCGCTGTACCCCAACATGACTGCGCGCCAGAACATGGCGTTCGCCCTGCAGAACGCCAAGGTGGACAAGGCGACCATTGAGGAGCGCGTGAACTTCGCGGCGAAGATGCTCGAGCTCGAGGACCTCATCGACCGCAAGCCGTCCGCCATGTCCGGCGGCCAGCGCCAGCGCGTGGCCATGGGCCGCGCGATCGTGCGCCAGCCGAAGGTCTTCCTCATGGACGAGCCCCTGTCCAACCTGGACGCGAAGCTGCGCGTGTCCACTCGCGCCCAGATCCTGCAGCTGCAGCGGGAGCTGAACACCACCACGGTCTACGTCACGCACGACCAGACCGAGGCGATGACCATGGGTGACCGCGTCTGCGTGCTGAAGAAGGGCATCATCCAGCAGGTCGACGCCCCGAACACGCTGTACGAGAACCCGGGCAACACCTTCGTCGCCACCTTCATCGGCTCCCCGGCGATGACGCTGATTGAGAACGTGCCGGTGGTTGGCAACCGCGTCGCGGGCGGCAAGGACCACGCGCTGGACTACCACATGCCGGCGGAGCAGATGGCCAAGGTGCAGTCCGACCGCGTGATCGTGGGCATCCGCCCCGAGAACTGGGAGATCCTCGGCGTGAACCAGCCGGGCGAGCAGTACGGCCTGCCGGTGCGCGTGGACATCGTGGAGCACCTCGGCTCCGAGCTGTACGTCTACGGCAGCCGCGAGGAGAAAGCCGACGACGTGATCGCCGTGCGGGGCGACCGCATCACGGTGAAGGTGCCGCGCGGCATCAACGTGGATCAGGGCGACACGATCTACCTGCGCCCGATGGAGGGCGGCTGCGTCTTCTTCGCCCCGGACACCGAGATCAACTACGACTACCTGTAGAGCCGGTAGGAGTTTGCGGCGTCGCCCCAAAACACGTCCTCGGCGTGGTCGGGGCTGATGTGATTACCGCAGGGACGCGAAGAGCTCCTCCGCCGCGGCCTCGTCCCAGAGCAACACGTTGCCCACGTCGGTGTCCTGGAAACCACCGAGCGGGATCGTCTCTGCGTTGATGCCGCCGCGCATCGCCAGCGGGATGCGGGCCAGGTTCCAGATGTGGTCGCCCTCGCCGACCGAGAACATCGTCGGCACCGTCCACAGCAGCGGGACCAGGCGGAAGGGGTTGAGGAACACGGCGGGCGAGGTCACCTTGTCCAGCATCGCGCCGAGGAAGTCGCGCTGCCGCATGACGCGGTCCAGGTCGCCCTGTGCGGTGGCGCGGGTGCGCACGTAGCCCAGGCTGGTCGCGCCGTCCATCTTCTGGCAACCGGGCTGGACGGAGATGTTGGCCAGGGGGTCGTCGATCGGCTCCTGCACGCAGATCTCCACGCCGCCGACGGCGTCGACCACGTTGGCCAGCCCGCCCATGCCGATTTCGGCGTAGCGGTCGATGTGCAGGCCTGTGCTCTCCTCGACGGTCTGCGCCAGCAGCGGGGCGCCGCCGTACGCGAACGCGGCGTTGATCTTGTCGTAGCCGTAGCCCGGCACGGCCACGTAGGAATCGCGCGGGATGGACACCAGCGTCGGCTTCCCGTGCAGCGGGAGGTGTAGCAGCATGATCGTGTCGGTGCGGGTTGTGCCCAGGTCGCCGCCCGTGCCGAGGCGCTCCACGTCCTTCTCGCTCAGGCCCTGGCGGGAGTCGGAGCCGACGAGCAGCCAGTTCGTGCCCGAAGTGTTCGCAATCTGCTCGGGCGGGAGCGCCTGGATGCGGGTGAGGCGGGCGTCGGTAAACAGCGTGCCCACCACCACGAGCACGATCAGCGCGAGGAAGAGGACGCCGCAGCCTGGGGCCTTCGCTTTTCGACGCCGCTTCGTTCCCCTTCGACGCCCCCGCGACACCTGCGACGGCACCGGCTCGCGGGCGGGCTCGGGCGCCGGGCGCGAGTACTGCGGGGTGCGACGGGGCTGGTATTCCTGGCGCGGTGCTTGCTGTCGGGGGCGCTCCACGCGGGTGAATTCGGGGACGCGTCGTGGCTCGTATTCCTGGCGCGGCGCCGGCTGCCGGGGAGGCTCCTGGCGCGCGCTGCGCTTGCGGATTGGCCGACCGTACCGGTCTACCAGGGGCTTTCCATCCTTGCCCAGCACGAACTCCCCCAGGTGATCGCGTGGGTCGTTGGAGTGGGGCGTCGAAGACATGCACTTAGTGTAACGGTTGTGGCGCGTGGGACCTACTGCTTCGTAGCGCCGCGCGCTGGGAGTTCGCCGGGAAATCCGCCACTAGATGCCCTGGACGGGGCGGTCGGAAGCTACCGAAGAAGAGTTGTGCAACAATTGCTGCACGATTATCATGCAGGTATCACTGCACGAAAGAAGGAGGTTTCATGTCCCCTCGCACATACCACCATCCAGAAACCGATGAGATCACACTGGCTAGAGTGTTGGCAGCCCTGAGCGATCCCACGCGTCTGGAGATGATTCGTCGCCTAGCGGACGGGGGTGAGCACGATAGTCTCGAGCTCGCAGACGATCTTCCTCGGTCGACCCTGACTTATCACACCCGCATGCTGCGCGATGCGGGTGTGACATGGACGCGGAGTGAAGGTCGTGCGTGTCTCATTCGGCTGAGAAGTGAGGATCTAGATCAGTTGTTCCCGGGCGTGCTTGCGGCTGTGATCGCCAACGCCGGCACGAAGGCGGGACGAGCTTGATGGGGCGGCTTTGGCCCTTCGTGGTGGGCAGTGTTGCTCTCGGGCTAGACGCCTACGTTGTTGCCGGTCTTCTTCCTGCTATTGCCTCGTCCATGAATGCACGCGAATCCACCGTGGGCCTGGGGGTGGCGGCCTTCACCGGCGCATATGCAGTAGCAGGACCCCTGCTGGCTGGGCGTGCGGGTCGGAGATCACGACGGAGCCTGATCCTTTCCCTTCTGGTTTTTACAGTGGCGAACTTAGCCACAGCGCTCTCGTCGACCGTCGTGGTGTTCTTGGTTACCCGAATAGTGGCTGGCGCGGCAGCGGGGGTGTACTCGCCCTTATCGTCCGCGGTTGCCGCCGAACTCGTGGGAGAAGAACGCCGGGGACGCGCGTTAGCCCTGGTCCTTGCGGGTTTGGCAGTTGGTACCGTGTTCGGTGTCCCGATAGGCTTGGAGCTGGCACATCGCTGGGGGTGGCGAGCCGCCATTTTGTTGATCGTGGCTATCGGTGGCGCATCACTAGTGGGAGTCGCTGTGCGGGGAGGAGAACTGCCAGCAATACCTGCGTCGGGTGCGGGCGACCGGCTGCGATCGATCGCGCGCCCCAAGAACTTGCTCACGGTGACAGTGACATTGCTGACTGGCGTAGCTTCTCTGGGGCTCTATACATATATGACCGTGATTCTGTCCGTGGGAAGTCTCGCCACACACCAGACTCTTGCGATTTGGGTTTGGGGCGTTGGAGGCGCGGTGGGTGCGCTAGGTATAGGCAGACTCATGGATCGGTGCAATCCGCTGCGTCTCAGTGTGACCATCCTCGTGGGGCTCATCTGCGCGTTGCTCGGTATGACGCAGGGGCAGACCGTCTGGCTTCTGGTTGCGAGCCTATTTGTTTGGGGAATGTGCGGGTGGGCCTCACTTGCGCCCCAGCAGCACATCCTTCTCCAGGCAAACCCGGCTGACGGCGCCACTGCCGTAGCCGCGAATGCCTCTGCTAACTACTTGGGATCGGCACTGGGCGCGACTGCTGGCTCACTGCTCGTAGCGGCACAGGCGGCGCCTACCGTTCTCTGTAGCTCTGCAGCTGCCGTGGCCGGGATGGCACTGCTTTGCCAGCTTTTTAGGCAGCGCATGAATTCCAAGGAGTAGACACGTGCGCTTTAACGCCCAGGGCCTGCATCCTGGCGGATTGCGAGGACGTGTGACTGTGGCAAAACCAGCGGAGCCGACTAGCACGGTGAGCCCAAAGGCGGAATTCACTGCCGAACACGCCACCGCCCATGATCAGTCACCGGAAAAACCACCATTCTTTTCATGGTTGAACTACGGCACGGCGAGTATATCTAGATGTACTGACCGGGGACGTTGGTCAATCGGGAGATGGGCGGCTGGTAGTCGCAGGCCGTGTGCGGCCGGTGGTGGTTGTAGTGGTGGAGCCAGTCAGCGAGTGCGTCGCGACGCTCCTGCTCGCTGGTGTAGCAGCGAGCGTAAGCCCATCCGTCGGCCATTGTGCGATGGAAGCGTTCGACCTTGCCGTTGGTTTGCGGCCGGTAGGGGCGGGTCCGCTTCGGGGTGATGGACAGCTCCTCGCAGGTGCCGCGCCACAGGTGCGAGCGGTAGGCACCGCCATTGTCTGATAAGACTCGTTCGACAGTGACGCCACGATCGGTGAACCACTCGACCGCACGGTGCAGCACAGCGACCGCAGTGGTGGCGGTCTCGTCGTCGTGGGCCTCGGAGTACGCCACTCGTGAGTGATCGTCGATCACGGTGTGGATGAAGGCGTACCCGAGCTTGGGATCGCGCCACTTGTTCTTCGGCTTGTCGGGGGTGGCGGAACGGTTCTTCTCTCCTTGGCGGCGGCCCACGTAGCGCCAGCCACCGCCATCGGGAATGTTCCCGAACTTCTTCACGTCTACATGGATGAGGGAGCCAGGGTAGCGGTGTTCGTACCGGCGAACTAGCTCGCCAGTGGCGCGGTCGAGGTAAGCAAGTCGGTTCAATCGAGCCGAGCGCAGGATGCGGTGCACGGTCGATGGAGCGACACCGACGCGCACGGCGAGCTGAACCGGTCCTTCTCGCAGCCTCATTCGCAGGCTGATACAGCGCTTCGTGACCGCGAGCGATGTCTTGGTCGGTGAGTTCTTCGGGCGCGAGGACCTGTCCTGCATGGACTCGCCGGACAGATAGCGGTCGACCCAACGCTTCACGGTGGGCCACGACACCTGGAACCGGGCTGCGATCTCGCTGATCGGCCATCCTTCGTCGACGACGAGGCGGGCGACCTTGAGTCGGTGGCGAGGTGTGAGAGCGGCGTTCGCGTGCGTCGTCATCGGACCGGCTCCCACTGGAAGCGCCACCGGCCAACGAGAGCAGCGACAGCGAGTACAACGCACAGAAGAAACACCGGCATGATCATGGCGGCTAGTGGGTCGCCGTCCCACGCGTGTTGAGCGGCTTCGACGAACCAACGGACGGGTGAATACTTAACGATCTGCTGAATCGCCGACGGCATCTCCGCCAATGGCGTAAAGGCTCCGGATGTGAACATGAGCAGGATCATGAGCACGTTCCCTATGCCCGTAGCGGCATTGGCGGACGGATAGAGCGCCGCAAGCGCGCAACCCACTGCCAGGAAGGTGCTGAGCCCGATGAGGCACACGGCCAGGACACCTGGGACGTGGCTAGGCATGGGCACCCCGAAAACCCCGATCCCAATCGCCAAAGCGGTGAGCATGCCCGCAATACCAACGACGAAGTGCACGGTGAGGCTCGCTGCGATGAAGGTGGAACGACGCAGCGGCGTAAGACTCAGGCGTCGGAGTGCGCCCGTGTCACGAAGGGTCAGCATCGCCACGGGCACCTGGAGGACCCCGGTCATGGCGAGAACAAGAGAGGCGAAGGCGGGCAGGGTCGCATCGAGGAATCCCCGTCCACCGAACTCCGGTCGCGGATCGTTACCGAAGATCACACCCAAGGCCAACACCAAAACCGGCGCGAAACCGAAAGAGAAGAACAGGCCTACAGGGTCGCGGCGCTGGGAGCGCCATAGGGCTTTGAGAAGGGCTCGATATGCGTTCATGCCGCCTGCTCCTCGGTGGTGATGTGTCGACCGGTGAGGGCCAGGAAGACGTCTTCAAGGCCGGGAGTCGTCGTGCTCATGCTCGTTACGGTGATGCGGTGTGTCGCCAGTGCAGCAAGGACGCCTTGCAGCCCGTCCGCAGCGCCGCGGATGGTCAGTTCCCGTCCCTCTATTCGAGCGCTGGTCACGCCAGGAACTCCGTTGAGGTCGAACTCTGCGCTAGGCGACGCCGACAGGATGAGCTTCGCCGTGGTTTTGCCGGCGTGTTGCTGGATGAGGGAAGCCACTGTGTCCAAAGCAACCAACCGGCCGTGGTCGATGATGGCTACACGGTCGCATAGCCGTTCGGCCTCCTCCATGTAGTGGGTTGTGAGAACGACCGTTGCACCGCTATCGCGGACGTGCTCGACGGTGTCCCACATGTTTCGACGTGACTGAGGATCGAGAGCGGTGGTGAGCTCGTCCAAGAAAGCGAGCTGGGGACGGTTGATCAAGGCGAGGGCGACGAACACTCGTTGACGCTCCCCACCCGAGAGCCTGTCAACGCGGGCGTTGGCCTTGTCCTTGATCCCCAGATCCTTCAGCAGTTCGCGCCAAGGCCGCGGACGCTCGTAGAGGGCGGAGTAGAGCTCGAGGGCGTCCTGCACAGTGAGGCGAGGTGGCAGGGCCGCGCTTTGCAGCTGGACCCCAATTTGCTGAGCCAACGAGTGCTGGTCCTTGATGGGGTCGCAGCCGAGCACCTCGACGTGCCCAGACGAGGGGCGGTCCAGTCCTTCCAGGCAGTTCAACAGGGTCGTCTTACCAGCACCATTCGGGCCCACGACCCCGAAGATCTCTCCTTCACGGACCTCGAAGGAGACGTCTTCGAGGGCAGTGAAGCTGCCGAAGTTGCGGCTGACAGCCGCACAGCTCACGACATTCTTCATCCCTCATCACCCTCGGAGTCCACGGGGGCCTGATGGCCAGGCATCGCCTGCATGACGATCTGATCGAGCGCCTCCTGGCGCATCAAAGCGATCCCTTGGTTCGCGTCAGCGAGAAGGAGCAGGGTGTCGCCCGGGTGAATATCGAAGAGCTCCCGCGCGCCCTTGGGGATGACGACCTGTCCCTTGGGGCCGACCTTGACCGTCGCGGCGTACTTGCCCGGTGGGGGCGTTTGATCCATGTCCATGTTGACCTCCTGGTTGGTGTCACAAGTATAACAAGTATAACAAGTGGCACCAACCGGGAAGTGACCTCACGGCATGTAGTCGATCAACGTGTCCGGTCAGTACATCTAGATGCCCAGCCAAGAGAGGTCTATCAGCGGGTAGGCCACAAAGGCGACGGCGTCGATGAGGAAGTGCGCGAGCACCAGCGGCCACACGGCGCCGATCTCGGGTGTGCGCCACTCTGCGGCCGCAGAGTGGCTCCGCCTGCTCCGCCACAGGAAGTAGCCCGCGAAGACCACGCCCATCACAATATTGCCCGCGCCCGCCGAAACGCCCTGGTAGAGGTGGTAGGAGCCGCGCAGCAGCGCAGACGCCGCGACCGCCTGCCAGGGTGCCCACCCCAGGGCCCGCAGCCGGGTCACCAGGTAGGCCACCACCACGACCTCCTCGCCAAAGCCGTTGGCCAGCGCCCACAGCAGCGAGGTGGGGATCTGCACCGCCTCCGTGGCGGGCACCACCACCTTGGACAGGCCGAGGTGCACCGCGCCGACGTAGAACGCCAGGCCCGGCAGCCCGATGAGCGCGGCCAACCCGGCCGCGTGCGCCCAGTCGCGCCATTTCGGCCAGCGCCACTGGGCGCCAAGAAGGTACCAGGCCAGCCCTCCCCACGCGAACAGCGTGCCCGCGGAGGCGACCTGCATGGCCAGGTCCAACCAGCCAATACTCGAAGCCTGCTGCACCAGCGTGGTGGACTGCTCGTTTAAGGGGGCGGTGAGGTAGGCGTCGATAAGCTTGAGCCCGGAGCGAAGCCCGCTCATGCCGAAGGTGACTGCGAGCACGAGAATAATTTCGGTGATGAGGCGGCGGCGCATGCGATAACTTTAAGCCCATGACCCGTATCGCGTACCTGGGACCTGCCGGCACGTTTACTGAGCAGGCTGTGCACGCCTTCGCGCTGCCCGCACCGGAGCTCGTGGCCGTGGACTCGTCGGCGGAGGCGCTCGCCGCGGTGGCCGAGGGGCGGGCCGACCGCGCGGTGGTGGCCATCGAGAACTCGGTCGACGGAGCCGTGACCACCACCTCGGACGCGCTCCTGGCCACCCCGGGCGTGCAGATCTTCGCCGAAACCGAGCTGGAGATCGCGTTTGCCATCATGACTCGCAAGGGGCAATCGCTTGCGAGCGCCACCCGCTTCGCCACCCACCCCGTCGCCTACCAGCAGGTGAAACGGTGGATGGGCGAGCACGCGCCGGGCGCCACCTTCCAGGCCGCGACCTCGAACGCGGCCGCCGCGCAGCAGGTCGCCGAGGGAGCGGCCGACGTCGCCGCCGCCCCGGAGCGCGCCGCCGAGCTCTTCGGGCTTGAGGTTCACGCCCGCAACGTGGCGGACCTGGAGGCGGCGCGCACCCGCTTCGTCCTCGCGGGCCCGGTGGCGGCCCCGCCCGCGCGCACAGGCAACGACCGCACCTCCATCGTCTTCCAAACGCCCAACGAGCCCGGCAGCTTGGTGGGCATCCTGCAGGAGTTCGCCTACCGCGGCGTGGACCTCTCGCGCATCGAGTCCCGCCCGACCCGCGAGGAACCGAACACGTACAACTTCTTCGCCGACCTCGTCGGCCACATCGATGACGCGCCGGTGGCGGAGGCGCTGCGCGGGGTGTACCTGCGCTCCTCGCGGATCCGGTTCCTCGGGTCGTGGCCGCGCTGCGCCGGCGGGCCGCACCCGGTGCGCGACGCGCGCATCGCGGCGGCTGCGGAGTGGGTCGACGCGGCCCGCGCTGGGACACTCGGGCAGCAGGAGCGCGCCCGCTAGCCCCAGCCGAGGGCGTGGAGCTCGTGCTCCTCCATGCCGAAGTAGTGGCCCACCTCGTGCTTGACGGTCACGTCCACCTCGTGGCGCAGCTCCTCCACGGAGTGGCACATCGCCTGGAGCGGCTGCTTGTAAATGAACACCGCGTCGGGCAGGTAGCCGGTGTGGTTGGCGTGCTGCTCCGGCAGCGGCACGCCTTCGAACAGGCCCAGGATCTCGGGCTGGTCCTCGTTGAACTCGCGCGCAAGGATGACCACGTTGGTCATCCGGCGGGCAAACTCGTCGGGGATGGTGTCCAGGGCGTCGTCGATCATCGCCTCGAACTCCTCGTCGCTGACCTCGACCATTACTGCACAGTCTCCGGGGCAGCCTCCGGGGCGGCTTCTGGGGCAGGCGAGGCCGGGGCGGAGGAGGCGGCCGGCGTCTGGTTCTCGCGCAGCGGGCGGCGCTGGGGTCGCTCCGGCGGCGGGGTGCCGTCGATAAGCAATGCCTCCCGGCCTCCGGTTGCCGAGCCCGTGAGCTCGGAGAACCCGCCGTTGGGCGAGGAGAAGACGAGCGCGCAGTTTACGCTGTGCGAGCCGCCCTCCCACGAGGCGGGCTGCTGCGTGGTCCAAAACGGCTGCAGCGAGATCTGGTACAGGTTCTCCTCGCTGCCCAGGTAGGTGTGGGCGGCCTCGGTGCAGGCGTCGCCGAGGTACTTGTCCTGGTCCTCCACGGTCGGCGTGCCGTCGGGGAAGATCGGGGCGAGGTCGACCTTGCTGGTGATCTCCATCTGGTGCGGCTGGCCGCAGTCGACCACTGTGGCGTTGTTCGCGCCGTCGATGGCCACGCACTCGCCGGGCGCGAAGGTGCGCGCCTGGTCCTCTTCGGCGACGCGACCCGTGGTGAGCAGCTGCTCGCCGGCGCGGTTGGTCTCCTGCAGGCCGCACAGCATGGTGCGGTCGCCCGCCTCCCAGGCCGCGGCCGGCGGGAGGATCGGCGCGATGGAGTAGCGGCCGTTCGGGTCGTATTTGCCCTCCAGGTAGCGCAGGGTGGACGCGCCGCACAGCTCCTCGCGCAGCTGCGCCTGGCGCGTCGGGTTGGGCATGGGTGCGTCCTGCCCAAACTCGGAGGTGGGGTAGATGGCCAGGTCTTGGCGCGAGGCCACCTCGAAGCGGTGCTCGACGGCGCAGTCGGTCTGTTCAAAGCCGGTGACGCTGCCGTCCTCGGCCACGTTCCAGGTCAGGCAAGCGCCCTGGTCAGCGGTGGTAAACGGCGTTGGCGGCGCGCCGTGCTCGCTGGTCTGCGCCTGGGGTTGTCCCTGCTCGCCGTTCGCGCCCCCGCCTGGGGCGTTCGCGTCGGTGGTCATGGCGTAGGAACCCATGCCCACCGAGCCGGCGAGCGCGGCGATGAGGAACGCGCGGGTGGCGTTGGAAGTCGAAACCATGCCTTACATACTAGGCAACTGCTCGCCGCAGTCGGCGTCCTGGCCGACGCGGGTGGTCAGCCAGTAGCGGTCCGAGCGGTAGCACGAGGTGCAGTATTCCACCGGTCGCGCGCCGCTTCCGGCCCGCCGCACGATGCGCAGCAGTGCGGTCCCGGTTTGCACCTCCAGCGCCTTCGCGTTGGCGGCCGTGGCGCTCGCTGCGGTGACGGTCTGCTCCGCCTCGGTGATGGGCAGCCCGTAGCGGGTACGGAGTAGCGAGTAGACGGATTGCTCCACGTCGTGCTCGAGTAGATCCGGGACGAGCGCCGCGTTGTACCAGGCGTCGTCCACGGCGTAGGGCTGGCCGTCGCCAAGCCGCAGCCGGCGCAGCTGGATGTGCGGGGTCTCCGGCGCGGTGCCAAAGAACTCGGCCGCGTCGAGCGGGGGAGTGGCGAGGCCAGAGTGCAAGATTATCGACGCCGCGTCCACCCGCTGCTCACGCATCTCCTCCGAAAAGCTCGCCAGGTGCATGCGGCTTACCAGCGGCGACGGCGCCACGAACGTGCCCTTGCCGCGCACCCGCCGCAGCTTCCCGTCCGCGACGAGGTCCCCGATCGCGCGCCGTACCGTGATGCGCGAAACGCCGTACTCCTCCTCCAGCGCCCGCTCGCCGGGCAGCAGGTCCCCGGGAGCGAGTTCCTCGGCGCAGCGCCGCTCCAACAGCGCCCGCAGCTGGGCGTGTTTGGGGACCGGGCCGTTGGTGATCATACCTCCACCATACCGCGCTGGTTATGACCAGCTGGGGTGAAATGGGATGTGGTGTGCGTCGCTAAGCTCGGTGCGCAACGCCACGCCCCATTCCCGGCTGCGGTGGGGCGGCGACAAGGTAGAGTGAGTGCTTGTGATTGATCTGAAATTCCTGCGCGAAAATCCGGACGTTGTACGCCAATCCCAGACCGCCCGCGGTGAGGACCCGGCGCTGGTTGACCAGCTGATTGCCGCCGACGAGCAGCGCCGCGCCGCGATCCAGGCGGCGGACGAGCTGCGCGGTGAGCAGAAGGCGTTTGGCAAGAAGATTGGGCAGGCGGCGCCGGAGGACCGCCCCGCACTGCTGGAGGGTTCGAACGAGCTCAAGGCGCGCGTGAAGGCCGCCGAGGCCGAGCAGGAGGAGGCAGAGGCCAAGGTCAAGGCGCTGCAGTTCAAGATCCCGAACCCCATCCAGGGCGCGCCCGCCGGCGGTGAGGAAGACTTCGTCGTGCTCGAGCACGTCGGTGAGGTCCCGGAGTTCGACTTTGAGGTCAAGGACCACCTGGACCTGGGCGAGGCGCTCGGCGCGATTGACATGAAGCGCGGCACCAAGATCGGCGGCGCCCGCTTCTACTACCTGGTCGGCGACGGCGCCTGGATGCAGCTGGGCATGCTCATGCACGCCGCGAAGAAGGCGCGCGAGGCCGGCTTCAAGGTCGTTGTCCCGCCGGTGCTGGTGCGCCCCGAGATCATGGCGGGTACCGGCTTCCTGGACGAGCACGACGAGGAGATCTACTACCTCGAGCGCGATGACCTCTACCTGGTGGGCACCTCCGAGGTGGCGCTGGTCGGCCTGCACCAGGACGAGATCATCGATCTTTCCGACGGCCCGCTGCTCTACGCCGGCTGGTCCTCATGCTTCCGCCGCGAGGCCGGCTCCTACGGCAAGGACACGAAGGGCATCCTGCGCGTCCACCAGTTCGACAAACTCGAAATGTTTGTCTACTGCAAGCCGGAAGAGGCAGAGGACATGCACCAGAAGCTGCTCGGTCTGGAGCGCGAGATGCTCGCCGACGTGGAGGTGCCTTACCGCGTCATCGACGTCGCCGCGGGCGACCTCGGTTCCTCCGCGGCCCGCAAGTTTGACACCGAGGCGTGGGTGCCGTCGCAGCACACCTACCGTGAGCTGACCTCCACCTCCAACTGCACCACCTTCCAGGCCCGCCGCTTGAACATCCGCTACCGCGACGAGAACGGCAAGACCCAGATCGCCGCGACGCTGAACGGCACCCTGGCCACGACCCGCTGGCTGGTGGCCATCTTGGAGAACAACCAGCAGGCCGACGGCTCCGTCCGCGTGCCCGCCGCGCTGCAGCCGTGGGTGGGCAAGGAAGTGCTCGAGGCCTAATGGGCACCGCACCGCAGTGGAAGACGCTGCGCGGGTTCACCGTCCCGGCGGACTACCGGGCCCCGGCGAAGCACCCGGTGGAGTCGAAGGAGCGGCTCTACCCGTTCACCGTGCGCATGTTCAATCGCCTGATGCGCCTGCAGCGCATGCGCGTGCGCGTGGTGGGGGCGGAGCACGTCCCGGAGCGCGGTGGCGCGATCATCGCTGCCAACCACACCGGCTACTACGACTTCATGCTCACCGGCACCGGCCCGCTCCTGCAGGGCGGGCGCCTGCTGCGGTACATGGCGAAGCAGGGCGTGTTTGACATCCCCGTGCTGGGGACGCTGCTGCGCACCATGAAGCACGTGCCGGTGGACCGGGACAACGGGGGCTCGGCTGTCGACGCCGCCGTGCGCGGCCTCCGCGACGGCGACCTGGTCGGCATCTTCCCGGAGGGCACGATCTCGCGCTCCTTTGAGCTCGCGGACTTCAAGACGGGCGCGGCACGCATCGCCGCGCAGGCGGACGCGCCGCTGATCCCGTGCGTGATCTGGGGCTCGCACCGCATCTGGACCAAAGATTTGCCCAAAAAGTTCCGCGGCGTCGGCGTGATCGTGCGCTACGGCGCACCGGTCGAGGTCACCGACGACGCCGAGGCCGACACGGCGCGGCTCAAACAGGCGATGCAGCGCATGCTCGAGCAGTCCCGCGCTGAGTACGACGCGGAGTTCGGCCCGTTCGCGCCCGGCGACAAGTGGGTGCCCGCCTCCCTCGGCGGCGGCGCGCCCACGCTGGAGCAGGCGGCGGAGATGTACGAGCGCGAACGCGCGGAACGCAAGGCGAAAAAGGCCGCGAAGCAAGCCAAGAAAGGCACCTAAACTCATGCACGCCCCCAAGCTCATCATCAGCGACATCGACGGCACCTTCATCACCCCCACCGGCCGGGTGACCCCGAGGCTGCGCGACACGGTGGTCCGCGCGGTGCGTTCGGGGGCCAAGTTCGCCCTGGCCACGGGGCGCCCTCACCGCTGGCTCATGCCGGTGCTGGATCAGCTGCCCATCGCGCCGACCTGCGTGTGCGCGAACGGCGCTGTGGTCTACGACCCGGTGAAAGACACCGTGGTGCGCTCCTTCGAGCTCGCGCCGGAGACGATGCAGCGCGTCGTCGACGCCGTCGGCAAGGCGCTCGGCCCACACGGCCTGCAGCACGGCTTCGGCGTGGAGCGCGTCGGCCAGAGCGCGCTCGACCCGGAGGAGGACTGCTTCCTCATCACCCCCGAGTACAACCGGGACGCCTGGGACAGCAACTTTGGCATCGGCACCGCCGCGGAAATCGTCGCCGAGCCCGCCGCCAAGCTGCTCGTGCGCTGCCCGCAGCTGCGCTCCGCGGAACTGTTCGACCTGGTCGCGCCCACCATCGAGCCGGAGGACGCGCACCTGACCTATGCCATGGACGAGGGCCTCATCGAGCTGTCCCACCCGGGCGTGAACAAGGCGACCGGCGCGTCCGTGCTCGCCGCCAGCTACGGCATCGACGCCTCCCAGGTCATCGCGTTCGGCGACATGCCCAACGACCTCGAGCTGCTCGCCTGGGCCGGGATGGGCGTGGCGATGGGCAACGCCGCGCCCGTGCTTCTCGACGCCGCCGACTACACCACCGCCACCAACTCCGAAGATGGGGTGGCGCAGGTGCTGGAACACTGGTTCTAGCTGTACGGACCGGAGACGTTGATCGATGGGACCGGCATCAGCCGACCATGTGCAGGGCGATTGATTCCTTGACCTGTTCGATGAACGCCCGAGACGCGGGGCTCGGATTGAAAGAGCCCCACGCGACGTACTCGGCCCGGCAGGGGCCATCGGCCACGGGAACTGCTCGCAGCGCTGGGTTAGCCGGCACACATTCGACGGGCAGCAGGCAGACGCCCAACCCACGTTCGACGAGGGCGAGCATGAACTCGGTCGACATCGCCTCGAAGCCCACGCGGCGCTGAAGGCCTGCGGCAGCGAATGCCCGATCGCCTTGGAGTCTGCCTGGTGAACCGGCCGGGAAGTCGATGAACGTCTCGTCGACCAAGTCAGCCAGGGCCAGGGTGCCCGTGTGCGCTAGCCGGTGTTGTGACGCCATGACGGCGACGAGACGCCCTCGGGCGATCTCGTGCGCGGTGAGTCCGGACGCTGGGGCGACGTCGGCGTCCACGCCGAGAAAGGCCACGTCGAGTCTCCCGCTGCCGAGGTCGCGCATGAACTCATTGCTTCCCCCGCCCCGCACGGTGAGGTCCACGTGGGGATGGCTGGCGTGGAAGGCCGCGATGATGTCGGGCACGCTGACGGCTGTGACCGTCGGGATGACACCTACCGATAGGCTTCCGCGGACCTGGCCCACGGCCTCGGCAGCGACCGCCACGGCACGGTCGGCGGCTGCGAGGCTGGCGCGTGCTTCCATGAGGAAGGCTTCGCCGGCGGCGGTCAGCTCCACCCGACGGGATGAGCGCACGAACAGTGCCGTGCCGAGTTCCTGTTCGAGGGCCTTGATCTGGTGGCTCAGTGCTGATTGCACGACGAAGCAGCGTTCTGCTGCTCGCGTGAAGTTGCGCTCCTCGGCGATCGCCACGACGTACCTGAGCTGTTGGAGTTCCACTAAACCATGATTGTAGGTCATTGTTTGGATGAGAACAATGTGTTGGACTCACCGCTGGTGGGCGACTGACAATGGATCTATGAACACTTCTTCCCATGGTGCCCGCAGTTCGTTGCTGTGGACCTGTCTGACGGCGCTGGCCCCCGCTACGTGGGGGACAACGTACATCGTGACCACCCACCTCCTCCCAGCCGGACACCCCTTGTTCGCCGCGTTCATGAGGACGCTGCCGGCAGGGATCATCGCGGTGGGCCTGTCGATGCAGCTGCCGCGCGGCTCGTGGTGGTGGAAGAGCTTCGTGTTGGGCGGTCTGAACATGGCCGCGTTCTTCCCCCTGCTGTTCTTGTCGGCGCAGCGTCTTCCGGGCGGGGTCGCGGCCACGCTGGGTGCGGTGCAGCCCATCATCGTTGCCCTGCTGGCCGTGGCTGTCCTCCACGAGCAACTCTCCGGCTGGCGCCTGGGATGGGGTGTCGTGGGTGTCGTGGGGGTGGCTCTCGTGGTCCTTGGGCCGAGCGCCGCCCTGGACCCGGTGGGTGTGGCTGCAGGACTCGGTGGCACAGGGGCCATGGCCACGGGCGTGGTCCTGACCAAGAAGTGGAAGCTCCCCCAAGGTGTCTCGCCCATCGCATTGGCCGGTTGGCAGCTGACGGCCGCCGGCCTTCTGCTGGCGATCCCGGCGCTGCTGGTGGAGGGGCCACCGGCAGTGATTTCCGGTCGTGGCTGGCTTGGGTACGCCTGGCTCGGCCTGGTCGGGGCACTGGTCTCTTACAGCCTCTGGTTCACCGGCATCCGACGCCTGCCCGTCACGTCCACAGCCCTCCTGGGACTTCTCTCGCCGTTGGTCGCCGCCCTGCTCGGCGTCCTGATCGCGCACGAACACCTCGGAGCCGAGCAGTACCTCGGCTTCGCGATCGCCCTGGCCGCCATGGTCTGTGGCCAGCTACCCGCACCCACTCATCATCGAAAGGACAATTCATGAACATCACGGTTCTCGGAGCCACCGGCATGGCCGGCGCAGCGATCGCGCAGGAGGCCACACGCCGCGGCCACCACGTCACTGCCGTATCGCGGAACCCACAGGAGACCAACGACCCGCATACCACCGTCACTCGTCTCGATCTGACAGACCTCGAGGCACCCTTGCAGCCCGTCCTGAACGACGCAGACGCCGTCGTGCTCGCCGTGCGCATGGCCCCCGGCGACGAAAGCCGTGTGGCTCCGCTGACCAGCCGTGTCCTCGACCACGCCGCCGTCGCGGGGGTCCGGGTCTTGGTCGTGGGAGGAGCAGCGCCCTTGCGCTCACCTCACGATCGAGAGTTGCTCGTCCTGGACGACCCCGCCTTCGTGCCGACCCAGTGGCGTGACATCGCGTCGGCCAGCCTCGACCAGTTCAACGCGTGTACCGAACATCCGAACCAGAACTGGATCTACCTGAGTCCGTCGGCAGTCTTCGAGCCCGGACAGGGAACCGGCGCCTATCGCCGTAGCGGTGACACGCTCCTCATCAACCACGATGGCACGTCGCGGATCACTCCTGCGGACCTGGCCCTAGCGGTGCTCGACGAGCTCGAGCAGCCCAGCGCCGTACATCACTTCACCGCCATCGAGCTGGCAAAGGGTCTGGCCTAGGGCCAGCGGTCCACAGAGGAATCCACGCTAACAACCGTGAGGGGGTCGAGCTATCGGCCCCCTCCGTCTATTCCAAGGGGACGCTCTTGCTCCACGCCAACGCAGCACTGACCCCGCGCCACCGCTTGATCGTCGGCCAGCTCGTGGTCGACCAGGGCTGGCCGATCAGCGAGGTCGCCGCCCGGTTCCAGGTTTCCTGGCCCACTGTGAAGCGCTGGGCCGACCGCTATCGCGCCGGCCAGTCGATGCAGGACCGCTCGTCACGGCCGCATCACTCGCCGAACAAGACCAACGCGAAGACGACGAAGCGCTGCATCCAGCTCCGTCTCCGTCTTCGAGAAGGACCCGTGCAGCTCGCTTGCCGGCTGGGGATCGCTCCGTCGACGGTTCACCGGATCCTCGTCGACGCGCACCTGAACCGGCTTTCGCATGTCGACCGGGCAACCGGGGAGCCGGTCCGCCGCTACGAGCACGACCACCCCGGGGCGATGCTGCACGTCGACGTGAAGAAGCTCGGCAACATCCCCGACGGCGGCGGCTGGCGCTACGTCGGCCGCCAGCAGGGCGAGAAGAACCGCGCCGCCACCCCGGGCAAGCCCAAGAACAAGTACAGCGATCCGTTGATGGGCAAGGCCTACGTCCACACCGTCATCGACGACCATTCCCGCGTCGCCTACGCCGAGATCCACGACGATGAAACCGCCCTCACCGCCACCGCGGTCCTCGTCCGGGCCGTCGAGTGGTTCAACGCACGCGGGGTGACCGTTGAGCGGGTCCTGTCCGACAACGGCGGCGCGTACCGCTCACACCTGTGGCGAGACACCTGCCACGAGCTCGGCATCCGGCACAAGCGCACCAGGCCCTATCGGCCGCAGACCAACGGGAAGATCGAACGCTTCCACCGCACCCTGGCCGACGGCTGGGCCTACGCCCGCTGCTACACCAGCGAGACCGAACGCCGCGGAGAACTCGACGGCTGGCTGCACTACTACAACCACCACCGGCCCCACACCGCTTGCGGGAACCAGCCGCCCTTCTCACGCTTGACCAACGTACCCGGTCAGTACATCTAGCCCACACCATACAATTGTCGGCATGCCTCTCATCGCCGCCATTGACCAGGGCACGACCTCGACCCGCGCGGTCATCACCGATACCGAAGGACGCGTCGTCGCCCAGGCGCAGTTCGAGCACACCCAGCACATGCCACGCGAAGGCTGGGTCGAGCACGACCCCATGGAGATCTGGCGCAACACCCGTCGCGCGCTGAGCGAGGCGATGGCGGAGGCCGACATCGCCGAGGACGACATCGGCGCGCTCGGCCTGACCAACCAGCGCGAAACCGCCGTCATCTGGGACAAGGCGACGGGCGCGCCGATCTACAACGCGATCGTGTGGCAGGACACCCGCACCAACCCGGAAAACGACGCCGACCCGGGCCGCTACCTCGAGCGGACCGGCCTGCTGCACAACTCCTACCCGGCCGGACCGAAGTGGGCCTGGATCCTGGACAACGTCGAAGGCGCGCGCGAGCGCGCCGAGCGTGGCGAGCTGCTCGCCGGAACCATTGATACCTGGCTGATCTGGAACCTCACCGGCGGCGCGCGGGAACCCGAGCGTGCGCTGCACGTCACCGACGTCACGAACGCCTCGCGCACCCTGCTCATGGACCTGCGCACGCTCGCGTGGGACGAGGACCTGTGCGCGGAGATTGGGGTTCCGCGGCGGTTGCTGCCGGAGATACGGGCGTCGATAGGCACGTTCGGCACCGTGCGCCGCCGCGGCCCGCTCGCGGGGGTGCCCATCGCGGGCGTGCTGGGCGACCAGCAGGCCGCGCTGTTCGGGCAGCACTGCCTGCGCGAGAACGAGGCGAAGATGACCTACGGGACTGGGCTGTTCATGCTGCTCAACACGGGTGCGCAGCCGCGCATGAGCAGCGACGGCCTGCTTACCACCGTGGCGTACCAGATCGACGGCGAGCCGCCGGTGTACGCGCAGGAGGGGTCCGTGGCCGTCGGTGGCTCCCTGATCCAGTGGCTGCGCGACCAGCTGGGCATCCTGCGTACCGCGGAGGAGTCGGAGCGGCTCGCGGCGCAGGTGGACAACAGCGGCGGGGTGGTGATCGTACCGGCGTTCTCCGGGCTGTTCGCGCCGCGGTGGCGCCCCGACGCGCGCGGCGTGATCACGGGCCTGACCAGGTTTGTGGATCGCCGCCACATCGCCCGCGCCGCGCTCGAGGCCACCTGTCTGCAGGCGCTCGAGGTGGTGCGCGCGATGGGTGGCGAGCCAACGGAGCTGCGCGTCGACGGTGGCATGACCACCAATGACCTGCTCATGCAGATGCAGGCCGACATCCTGGGCCTTCGCGTCGAGCGTCCCGCGAACACGGAAACCACGGTGATGGGCGCGGCGTCGGCTGCGGGCATTGGGGCCAAACTTATTTGCGCCCCCTTGTCCCTCGGTCCCACCACCGCCTGGGAAAACACGTGGGCCGGCCCCGAACGGGACCGGCTGGTGGCGCGGTGGGAGGACGCGGTGCGCCGCTCCTACGACCAGGCCTAGCTGCGGGCCTGACGGCCTAGTTGGTCGTGATGTTTACCGCGTTGGTGGCGGGGTTGTAGCTGATGGCGCCGCCTTGGAAGGTGACCTGGACGGTGCCGTCGCCAAGCGTGCGCTCCTGCGAGAGCGGCATGCCGAGCGGGCCGGCGTCCATGCCCTGCTGGAGCCAGGCGTCCGCCACCTTGCCGGCCAGCGTGTAGATCTGGCCCTGGCGGTCCTTGACACCGATGCCCTTCTGGAAGAAGGCGTACTCGCGGCCGCCCACCTGCGGGCCGCCCACGCCGGCGGTGATCGCGCCGAGGGTCGGCTCGAACTGGTACCACACGTCAGCGAGGTCCTGCTTGCCCACCGCCTGCAGCGCGGGGCCGATGTACGGGGTGAGCTGCTGCACGGTCAGGCCGGGGATGATCTCCATCCCGGCGACGGACTTGGTGGCGCCGGGCAACAGGCCGCGGGAGTTGGCGTACAGGATGACCAGGCCGGCGAGCGTGCCGGCAGCGGCGGCGATGGCGACGGCGTCGCCGGCGGCCAGGCCCTCGAGGGAGACGTTGCTCTTCGCCTTCTGTGCGTTGCCGTTCGGGCGGACCACGGTCGTGGTGGTGCCGTCAGGGTTGGTCACGGTCTCCGTGTCGGCGTCGCTGGAGCCGAGGGCGGAGGAGAGGTCGCCGACGGTGGTGTCGGTGGCCTCGACGTCGGGGTTGGCGTTGTCGGGCAGGCCGTTATCAATCCCGCCGTTGTTGCTCGGCTTGGACGGGTTGAGGATGGAGTCGAGGCCCGTGGAGCCCTTGAGGCTGTCGTACTTGCGGTTGGCAATCCGGCGGATGTCGCCCATCCGGTTGTACAGGTTTTGGCCCGGGCAGGCGTTGTAGTGGAAGTCGCGGTGGGCGTTGATGTTGGGGAACATCGCGCCCTGGCCCGCGGGGTAGCGGGATCCCGGGAAGGAAAAGTCGGCGTAGTGGTAGTCGGAGCCCATCGGGTCGAAGCCGGCGACGGCGGCCTTCCAGCCGATGATCTCGCCCATCGCGTTGATGGCGGCCTCGGTGGGGGAGGCGGTCTCGTAGTCGCCCAGCATGGACACGCCCCAGGTGTTCTGGTTGAAGCCACCCACGTGCGCGCCCTCGACGGCGCGGTCCAGGCCGCCGGCGCGGCCCTCGTAGATGTTGCCGTACTTATCCACCAGCGCGTTGTAGCCGATGTCGCCCCAGCCCAGGTTGCGGGCGTGGTACTGCCAGATGCCGCGGACAATGCCCGGTGCCTCGGCCTCGGAGTAGCTGTTGGAGCCCGCGGTGTGGTGCACCGTCGCCGCCGTCACCGGCTCGGTGTAGGTGGGGTTGGAGGAGGCACCCGCGCCCCACTGGGAGCGGGTGATCACCTTGGGCATGCCGCGGGTGTAGGAGTCGGCCGCCGGGGCGATGGGGTTCGCGTTGCCGCTGCCGCCGTCCAGGAACACGGCTTGCAGGTCCTTCGCGGTGGTGGGGGCGGCGGAGTCCGTGCGGCCCTCATCCAGCAGGTCGACGTTGCCGGTGGAGACCTGGATGCGCTTGGTGGATTCGACGAAGATCGGTTCGGTGCCGTTGGTCTCGCCCTGCGCGTTGTCGGCGTGGTCCATCTCGAACCATTCGGTCCAGGAGCCGTCGGCCTTTTGCGAGCGCACGTAGGCGACGATGTCGCGGTCGCCCTTCCAGGTCAGGCCGAAGAGGTTGAACTCGCGGTCGCGGCTGAACTCCTTGACCACGCGGCGTGCCTGGGAGTCGCCGCCCTGGGTCTTCACGGCGGCGTCGTCCACCGTGGTGTTGTTGCCCGTGTCAAAGGAGGCGGTGTCGGAGTAGATTTCGGCGTCCGCGCCGCCGACCGACTGGACGTTGAGGATGTGGTTGCCGCCGAAGGCGCCCGCGGCGACGACGGCCACGGTGAGGATTGCGGCCACGGTGGTGGTCAGCAGCGGCGAGGTCCGGGTGGGCGCCGGATTAAGGCGTTTGCGTTGTTGCACGGTAGGACTCCTGGAAACTCCTGTGGCGGATGTGAAAACAGTTATCTGTTGAGCAGTGTAGAGGAATCTAAAGTTTAAAGTAAGTCTTGAGACTTCCGGTGTGTCGTCGTGTTGGGCGGGGCTACGTCGATAAGCAAATATGCAAAGATTGAGACCATGACTTATGACCTCATCGTTGTTGGATCCGGATTCTTTGGGCTGACCGTGGCGGAGCAGGCCGCGAGCGAGCTGGGCAAGCGCGTGCTGATCGTGGAAAAGCGCGACCACCTCGGCGGCAACGCCTACTCCGAAAAGGACCCGGACACCGGCATTGAGGTGCACAAATACGGCGCGCACCTCTTCCACACCTCCAACAAGCGCGTGTGGGAGTACGTGAACCGCTTTACGGATTTCACCGACTACCAGCACCGCGTGTTTGCCATGCACGACGGCACCGCGTATCAGTTCCCCATGGGCCTGGGCCTGATCAACCAGTTCTTTGGCAAGTACTACTCGCCGGATGAGGCGCACAAGCTCATCGAGGAGCAGCGCGAGGGCCTCGACCCGGCCGCCGCGACCAACCTGGAGGAGCGCGGCATCGCGCTGATTGGCAAGCCGCTCTACGAGGCCTTTGTCAAGCACTACACCGCCAAGCAGTGGCAGACCGACCCCACCGACCTGCCGCCGGAGATCATCTCCCGCCTCCCGGTCCGCTACACCTTTAACAACCGCTACTTCAACGACACCTACGAGGGCCTACCGGTCGACGGCTACGCCGCCTGGTTGGAGAAGATGGCGGAGCATGAGCGTATCGACGTCCACCTGTCCACCGACTACTTCGACGTCCGCGAAAAGCTTCGCGCCGAATCCCCCGACGCCCCCGTGGTCTACACCGGGCCCGTGGACCAGTACTTCGACTACGCCGAGGGCCACCTGGGCTGGCGCACCCTGGACTTCGAGCGCGAGGTGCTGGAGACCGGTGACTTCCAGGGCACACCGGTGATGAACTACAACGACGCGGACGTGCCGTACACCCGCATCCACGAGTTCCGCCACTTCCACCCGGAGCGGCAGGAGGCTTACCCCGACGACAAGACGGTGATTGTGAAGGAGTTCTCCCGCTTCGCCGAGGACGGCGACGAGGTGTACTACCCGATCAACACGCCCGAGGACCGCGACAAGCTGAAGAAGTACCGCGAGCTTGCTGCCGAGGAGTCCCGCGAGAACAAGGTGCTCTTCGGCGGGCGCCTGGGCACCTACCAGTACTTGGACATGCACATGGCCATCGGCGCGGCGCTGTCCCTGTTTGATAACCACCTGCGCCCGCACTTCGAGGACGGCGAGGCGCTGAACCAGGCGCGCGGGCACTAATCTCGCGTGGGTGTCCTATAAGCAGAGACAGCGAGTGGCTCCCCGGCGGGGCCTAGAGGCCTTCCTCGGCCTTCCGGTAGCACCAGTTGTGCTGGTGCTCATCGGCTCGATCGGCATCCAGGCTGCGGCGGTGCTGGTGACAGACATGCTGTCGACGGTTGGCGCGCCGGGGTCTCGGGCCTGCGCATGACCGCAGCTGCCGTGATCATGGTGGCACTGTTTAGACCCCGCTTGACCGGCATGACCCGCGTTCGGGCGATCAACATCGTGGTCTACGGCGTAGCCATGGGCATGATGAGCATGATGATCTACCAAGCCATCGCGAGGCTTCCGCAGGGCGTGGCCGTGACCATCGACTTCCTCGGCCCCTGCGTCGTGTCCTTTCTTGGCCTGAAGATGTGGCGCTCCCGACTGTGGGCCATCGCTGCGTTCGTGGGTGTTGCCCTCATCGCGCAGCCCTCCAACGACCTCGACGTTATTGGTATTGGTTACGCCGCAGTCGGTGCGGTGTTCATTGGTGCCTACACCCTCTTCGCTGCCCGTATGGGCAGTACTGAGGGTGGCGGAATGCCGGACCTCGCGCTGTCGGTGGTCGTCGCGGCGCTCGTGCTCGCGCCCTTCTCCGTATCCGCAGCGCCACACGTGCATGGCTCGATGTGGGGCACGATTGTGATCTCCGGGTGTGCGGTTGTAGTGGTATGAGCTGGGGTTAATGCGTACGCGCATAGCCTTTTACTACGACTACGGCTATTTCCCGCTCGAGGAGTACGCCCGCATCGTGGCGGATTTACCCAATCATGATGTGGCTTACGCTAATGGCCTGGTGCGGGCGTTTGTTGCGTACTGCGCTCGTGAATCAGCCAAACAATGAAGCGAACCGCGCACACCATCCAGTGCAGTGCCAAAACAACAAGCAGCATCTGACTGACGCCGTTTAGCCAGACAGCACCAGTAGTTTGGGACAAGAAGTGCGTTCCGAGGCTCAGCGTGCCAACGGGAAATGTTGACCCCCACCAACCTGGCGTGTAGGCCGCCCACCGGCTCACGGTGCGTGAGAAGTGCCGGGCCGCATACATCATCGGGCCGATTCCAAGAATGAACATCGTAGCCCCATATGCGGCACCGACTTGTTCGCTGAACAGCAGCTGTGCTGCTGCCGTTGATTGCCCGACAATACCCAGCGGAATCCATGCCGTTCCACCCATCGTCGGCGGGATGGAGAGATGTCTTCGCGCAGCGGCTACATAACACCGCGCAAAGATGGGCAGAGCGGTGACAAGCGCGAGAATGAACGAGGCAGTTCCAGCTGCGTGGAACAGACCCGCGGCGAACGTGCTGTGAGCCTCAACGTAGCTGGCGAGCTGAGCTGCGCTTGTGGCCGCCACCATAGGCGACACAAGGGCCAGGCCCCACTGGAAGGTGGGGGCGCCTGAAAACTTCTGTAGTTGTTTTATGCACACCACCCAGCTAAGCGGCGCCCCGATCCACCACGAAGCGAGTTGCCAATGCACTGCTCCGCTGATCCCGGTTGCGGCAGAACCCAGCGCCAGAATTCCCATGGACGTCATTCCCCACTGCGACATCGACTGCGAGCTAAACCCAGGTTCACGATAGTGCCACCACCCCGCCACCAGAGTGCACAGTATCCCGACACCGAGTACCAAGAGCAGCGGCGAAACGATCGGCACTCCATGCATATTGCTTAACGTGGCAAGAATTGAGGTGCCCATCAGTGACCCAGCCCACGCAGGACCCGGTGAAGGCAGATTCGAACTTGGCTGTGTCTGGGGACGCGTACTTGTCATGCACCTCACGCTAACGCTGCAGGATGTGAAACCAAGATGACGAGAGTGCATGTGCGGGTTACCATGCTCACATGTACCCAAAACTACCTGCGATAACAGATCTTGAGGCGCTCCTCGCTGTATCGCGCGCGGGATCCATCTCCCGCGCCGCTAGGGACATGGGAATGAACCAGCAGACACTGTCAACTAGGGTCTCTCGCGCTGAGCAGGTGCTTGGAGTCACCGTTTTCGAGCGCTCCCCATATGGGATCAAGGCCACCGAGAGTGGCGAGGTGGTACTCGAGGCGGTACCTGCACTGCTGACAGCGTGCGCTGATTTTGCTCACAATGTTGAGCAGGCACGCGCTGACAACCTCGCACGACACCTGACTGTGGCCGTGTCCAACACAGTGGCGGAGATCCACTACCCGGTATGGGCAGCCGCGTTTCGTGATGCGCATCCCAAGGTCAAACTCACTATGGCCCATGGGAATTCCCAAGACGTTCGCGAACTCGTTGCTACCGGTATCGCTGGGCTTGGGATCGTAGAGGGTGGTACGCCCCGACATGATCTCATCGAGACGGTGCTGTGCTCAGACGAACTAGTGCTTGCGGTCCCCGCGCATCACCTGTGGGCCAACAGAGAGTCGGTGAGCAGAGAAGAATTGCGCGCAACCCCACTCATAGTTCGAGAACCGGGGTCAGGAACGCGCCGGGTGATCGAAGAGGAGTTGGGAGAACTCGCCGACCCAGCCGGCGAGTTCGGCTCTTTGTCTGCGCAACGCGCGGGGATGATCGCCCTCGGAGCACCCGCGATCATTCCCCGGAGCGCCGTGCTGGATCAGGTTGCTTTGGGGGCGGCGGCGATCGTAGCCACAGAAGTCGCGTTCGAGCGCAGCATCTCCGCAGTCGTCCGCCGCGGTGCGACGGTGCCCAAAGACGCGACAGCGTTTACCCGGCTTGCCAAATCTTTCGGAGCGTTCAGTTAAATCTTGGGGACGTCGTCGCCGTCATCGAACTCAAATCGGTTTGGCTGGAGCAGGTCCTCGCGGTTCACGACCTCCACGATCACCTCGGCAACAAGCTCGCGGGAGGTGGTGGATTCGGGGTTGCGGGGGGCGTCGAGAAGTGAAATGCCCTTGGAAGGCTCATCGGTGAGGCGGGTGAGACCGAGAATGGTGACCGGCAGCTCGGAGGCGTAAAGGCGCTGGTCAACCGCCTACTTGGACTCGACGTAGGCGTGCCACGAGCCCGCCCCGGTGCACAGGTTCAGCAACTAACGATTTTTCCCGATGAGGAAGTAGCCGACCCAACCCAGCGTGTTCACCGCGCCGATGATCGGGGTCCAAAGCCACTTTGGACCCCGAATCTGCTTCGAGTTGGTGCGGGCTAGGTCCCGCAGGCTTTATCGGCGCGGTGGTTCCCTACGTGCTGGACACGGTCGCCGCCGGCATTGTTTCGGCGGCGGTTGTCGGCACGCTTTTCGCGCTGGATCCAGTCATCGGGGCGATCCTGGGCTGGGCCTTCTCCGGTGACCAGATCACGTGGTCCATGGCGGTGGGCATCGCGTTGATTGCTGCGGCCGGCGCGATCACGTGGCGCGGGGCCCAGGAGTCTCGCGCGGCGTGAGTTGTCAGGGTAATGCGGTGAGTAATGCACAACTCTGAACAACTCAGAACAACTCAGAACAATTCTTGATAGCTGTTTTGAACTGGGGAGATGGCGTAATTTTGGGGATATTGTGAGGCGAAGTTGTTTCAGAGTTGTTTGGAGTTGTTTTAAACAACTCTCCGACTCCGGCCCGTTGCGCTACCCAGCGACCGGCACAAACGTCGAGACGAGGTACCGATTGATGTCGGAGCGGCTGATGATGCCGACGACGGCGCCATCGTCGCTAACGATGGGTGCCTTCTTCAGGTGCTTGTCTGTCATTGACCGGGACGTAGAATCCCCGGTAGTAGCGCCCTTGGCTAAAGATTCACGTTCATTGCGGGGTTTAAACCGCATTGCCTCCTGGCGGATCTTTTCGTACCGGTGCCCTTTGCGGATGCTCGTGAGTTCTTCGAGGAATCGTTTTCTCGGCACGTCCAAGGAGACTGTTCTAGACGTTGAATCGAGCGCCTCCTTGGCAGTAGCTTCTAACTGCCTGTCGAATAATCGTAACGCCACGCGGATAGCTTCGATCTGTCGGACGACAACGAGATTCTTACGGGTGGTATTCGGGCCGGGCGCAGCATTAATGACTCTGTCGTTCATTGACATATCGCGTGATCTTTCCTGCAACTCGAACTGTTTTTGCGGGTACCAGACCTACCGCCCCGCAGTCTTCCTTTAGGTAAGGCAATCCTATATAGTCTGCAGGGTGAGTTTTAGGCCTTTCCTTGCAACCGTCCTCCGTAGTGAACGTGTCGCGCCGAATTTCCAACGAGTGACGTTCACCGGGGTCGATGCAATGGGGCCTGCCGTACCCATCAGGGATTTGCGCATCAAGCTGCTGATCCCGTCTGCCAGCGGAATGCTCAGCCTCCCAGAGGAAGGATGGTGGGACGCGTGGCGTGCGATGCCGGAGCGCACGCGCGGGCACCTCCGTACCTACTCGATTCGAGAGCTCCGACGATGCGCCGACGGCCCTGATGAAATAGATGTGGATTTTGTTCTGCACAGTGACAACCCCGGCCCCGCCTCGGCATGGGCGGAGGACGCGCAACCTGGCCAGCAGCTCCTGATAATTGGGCCGACCCGCGACGATGATTCCGGTGTTGGCATCGAATTCAATCCGGGGTCTGCAGCAATGGCATGCCTCTATGGTGACGAAACCGCGCTTCCAGCAATAGCCCGCATCTTGGAGGATTGGCCCGGGGGTCTCGCCGGGTCTGCTGACATTGAGGTACCGGCCGGCAACCACTTGCCCATCGATGCCCCTGCGCAGGTCGACGTCCGCTGGCACTGCCGCGAACACCACGACGTCGACCACGGGGATTTACTTCGTGCACAACTGCAAGACGATGTCGCATCCCGCTGTGCCTCAGTATCTTCGGGAGCTGGAAAACTAGAGCCAGTTGATGAGGCCCTCCTCGACATGGTCTGGGAGACACCCACGTACTCCAGCGGCGGTGAATCTATCGCCCCCGCTTCGGGTACTGCAGGGCATACCTACTACTGGATCGCAGGGAAGAACACGGCTGTGACGGCGATGCGGCGGCTCCTGGTGAAAGAGGCAGGTGTGCCTCGCCACCACGTGTCGTTTATGGGGTACTGGCGATAACGGGGTTACAACGTGGATAAACGTGTAGGGCTTGTCGCTTTCCTTGCGGCTTTCACCGTGTGCGCAGCATTAGTGTCGCTTCTGTTCGGGGCGCGCGAAATGGGGTTCGCGGCAACGGTGAGCGCGGTTCGCGACGGAATCACGCTGGCGTTCTCGGGAGGCGCCGAACAACTCGAGGCGGCCAGCGACGAGGCGAAGATCATTGCACAACTTCGAGTTCCGCGCACCCTGCTCGGCCTGTTGGTAGGGGCAGCGCTAGGTACAGCGGGGGCGCTGCTGCAGGGCCACACCCGAAACCCGCTCGCAGACACAAACCTGCTGGGCGTAGGGCCAGGTGCGGCGCTCGCAGTGGCGGCAGCTATTTCCTTTCACGGCTCCATGACGGTGTTGGGCACTGTTGGGGTGGGCTTCCTCGGCGCAATACTCGCGGTGGCGCTCGTGTTCGCGCTTAGCATGAGGAGCCTGGGATCTACCCCAATCATGGTCGTGCTCGGTGGTTCTGCGCTGGGCGCGGTCTGTAGTGCGCTTACCAGTGGCATCGTGCTGACGAATACGCAAAGCCTCAACGAGATGCGGTTTTGGACAGCGGGTGCTATCGCTGGGCGCGACATGCAGGTGGTTGCGGTGCTCGCCCCGGTGATTCTCCTCGGGCTTGTGGGGGCCTTTGCCACAGCCAATCGGGTGAACCTCTTGAACTTGGGAGACGACGTGGCAAGTGGACTTGGGGTGAGCGTCCCCATCGCGCGTGCCGTGGGCATCGTCCTGGTTGCATTGCTTACTGGCGCCGCGGTGGCTGGGGCGGGCCCAATCGGGTTCGTTGGCCTGGTTGTTCCGCACCTTGTGCGCGCCTTCACCGGGCCCGATTACCGCTGGGTGCTGCCCTGCTCCGCGCTGGCTGGGGCCTCGCTACTCTTGCTTGCCGACGTCATTGGCCGCGTCATCGCACGGCCCGGCGAATTGCAGGTGGGTATCACGCTCGCCTTTGTTGGCGCCCCGTTCGCCCTGTACCTCTTGCGTAAAGGGGCGAAACTGTGATGCGGGTTTTCGTGACGAATGGTGTCCTTGCGGTGTTGGCTCTCGCCGCGGCCCTCGGGGGTGTCATGGTCGGAGACTTCGAGCTTACGGTCCGGGATATTGTTTCTGCGCTCATGGGCCAAACCACGGAATTGGCTCGTACGGTGATTATTGAGTGGCGTCTGCCGCGGGTAGTGACAGCTTTGGGAGTAGGAGCTGCGCTGGGTTTTGCGGGGGCGATCTTCCAGACCATCACGAGGAATCCATTGGCGAGCCCAGACATTCTGGGCGTCACCTCGGGTGCCTCCGCTTTCGCGTTGACTGCGTTACTTGCTGGTGGAAGCTCCGGAATGCTGCTGCATCTTCTGGGGGTCCCGCTCAGTGCGTTCCTCGGTGGATTGGCAGTGTCTGCGGCAATCTGGTGGCTGAGCCGTGGCGCGGGTCTCGGGTCTTTCCAACTTGTCTTCGCCGGGATCATCATCAATGCGCTGACGATGGCATATACCTCGTTCCTGCTCGTTCGCGCCGACTATCGCGATGTGGGCAAAGCGCAGGCGTGGATCACCGGTTCGGTGGGGTCTTCGAACTGGCGCGATGCACTCGCCGTACTTATTGCGCTGGCAGTCGTCGTTCCGTTCTTGCGGTGGGCAGCCTTCAATCTTCAGGCGCTCTCGCTCGGGGAGGATACGGCTGCTGGCCTCGGGGTGGAGCTCCGGAAAATGCAACTCATCCTCATGCTCATGGCTGTCGTGCTGGCATCGACGGCCGTCGCGGCGTCCGGGCCGATAGCCTTCGTGGCGTTTGTCGCGCCACAGATCGGACGCAAGATCACACACGCAGCAACGCCAACTTTAGGCACCGCGATGCTCGTCGGTGCGGCGATCGTGTCCGGCGCTGACTTAGCAGTGCGCACCCTGGTGCCCGGGAACCTGCCGGTAGGTATAGCTACAACTGCGATTGGTGGCACAGCGCTGCTCTACACGCTGCTACGTGCAACACGAAAGGTGTCCGTATGATGCTTCAAGTTCGAAATCTCAAGGTGAGTTATGGCGCTACCGTCATCGTTGATGGCATTGATCTCGACGTGCCTCAGGGCGGCGTCACCACGATCATCGGCCCGAACGGTTGCGGCAAGTCAACGCTGTTGCGAGCTACCGCTGGGCTTATTGCGCGCGATGGTGGCACGGTAACGATCAACGGCGTGGACACGGCGAAACTGAAGCGCCGCGAGATTGCGCGACAGCTTGCAGTATTGCCACAGGCACCTGTCGCACCCGAAGGACTCACGGTCCGTGACTTAGTCAGTCGCGGGCGTCACCCGCATCAGTCGTGGCTACGGCAGGCCTCTGCGGAGGATGCGCATGCGGTCGATGCAGTGATGGAGCTGACCAATATTGCGGAGTTTGCAGAACGTCCACTCGAACGGCTTTCTGGCGGACAGCGCCAGCGCGCCTGGATCGCGATGGTCTTAGCGCAGGACACTCCGCTTGTATTTTTGGACGAGCCGACGACGTACCTCGATTTGTCTCACTCCGTCGAGGTCTTGTCGCTTGTACGTCGCCTCGCTGATCAGGAGGGGCGAACTGTGCTCATGGTGTTGCATGATTTGAACCTCGCCGCACGCTACTCAGATCAGCTGATCGTGATGCAGCGCGGCGAGGTTCGTGCGGTCGGTGCGCCTGCCGAGGTGGTCACGGAGTCTTTGCTGAGCCGCGTTTTTGATCTCCCCGCGGTCGTGGCGTCAGACCCAGTGAGCGGTGGCCCACTGGTCGTCCCTTGGTAGACGCCAAGACAATCTTTGCAGCTTAGAGCTGTATTTGCCCGATTTACCCAGCATGATCAGCAATAATGCTGAGATTCAGACACACTTTTTGCTACTTAACCCTCTAATCATGCAAATGGAAAGGGGAGCGTTGTGGCCGCTAGTTATATTCATCGACCGAGGAAGAGCCTTGTCGACAGTTTGGAAAAACCCGCGGGCGTGGCGCACCTCGTTGAAGGGATCGGAAAGCCAAGCGTAATTTCGAGTATGACCCCTTGCATGGTCATATTGAGAGCTATCACCTGCAAGGAAAGCACGTTGGAGTGTTCGACGTGGTTTCAGGGTAACTCATTGGACCGGCTGTGAAAGGGAGGAGGATCGATGATCAAGACGTATGTGGACACGTGTCTCGATGAGGATGCGCGCCCGGACGATGTCGACGACTGGGTCGATGCATGGCACGACGATGTTTCAAGGAGCGAGAACCTTTCACTCGATGCCTTCCTTGGTTTCACGTCAGAGGAATACGCACGATGGGCGAGGGACGGTTCCGCCCTGCAGGAGATCCTCGACCACCGCCGGGCCCAGCGGCAGACCTCATAAGAAGAAACAAGGTTTCGTGACTTCTCGATGTCTCTTGCAGCTGTACGAGACATTTTTCGGTTAAGTGGAAAAGCGTGACTGCGCGGCGAGTAAGAGGCACCGAGGCACGGCCGACAGTAGAAAGTCGACGGCTGACGGGAAGCCTAAGACAGAGAAAGATTGTCTGCTGTAAAACGCGAGCAGCGCCGGTATAACTGGTTGGCATGCTGAAGCGTGTCGCTCTCTCCCAGGTCCAAACAGGCGATCGGCGTTTGGCGGGTGTGCTCGCGGCGTTGGTCGCGGAAGCGGGTGACAACGCCTACCCGCTTCACAATATTGCGACTTTTGTCTTCGAAGACGGGAAGGCTCTTTTCGCTGGACTCGGCGCGGACGAGCACACCGAATTCGAGATCGGGTCAGTTACGAAGACATTCAACGCCGATCTTTTGGAGCAAGCGATCGAACTGGGTGAGGCTACGCCCGGCACGACGGTGGAGGAAGTGTTTGGGGAGCGGGTAAGCGGTACCCCAGTGTCGCCGGTGACGCTGGAAGAACTAGCCAACCACACTTCGGGCTTGCCGCGAACGGGAAAGCAAAAACTGAGCAACAAGGTCAGGGCAGTTCTGGGCCTTAATCCAGACGTGGGCATCACGGTTGACGATGTTGTCGACCAAGCGGTGGCAGCACAGGTGGAAGGACGTGGCACCGAAAATTATTCAAACCTCGGCCATGACCTGCTTGGGCTTCTGCTGGCTGAAAGTGCGGGAACTAATTACCCCGGGCTGATCAAGCAGCGCGTCCTCAACCCACTAGGAATGGGGGAGACCTACGTGGCACTGCCCGGCACTGTGGCGCCGGATAAGCCACGAGGGGTGTCCTGGCTTGGCTGGCGCGTCCAGGCATGGGAGATGGACGGCACGGCTCCTTCCGGTGGAGTGCGATCCACAACTACCGACATGGCTCGATACGCCGCACACGCGCTCGAGCGGGATAACTTCCGTTTCACTTGGAACAACATCGCAGGTACCGGGCTGTACTGGCATAACGGCGGAACGTTCGGGTTCTCGTCCATGCTGTTGCTCGACACGGACAAACAGCGAGCGTCGTTTGTCGTAGCTGACTCGTATACGGACATTGAATCGTTCGCGTTCGAACTTCTCGAGCTGGAGGACCCTGCTAAGAAGAAGTGAGGCCGCGATTTGGTGCCGCACGATACCCTGCACTAAAGCTCATCATCGAAGTTTGAACGGCCCGCACAAGGGGGGGGCCGAGCTCAAGTTTCACCGAAGACCGTCGGTCACTTGACTGGAGATAATCCGGTTAGGTCGAAGGATCCCACCCAGGGATCGGCCCACGCAGGAGAAACGTGGCACCCTTCGCGCAATATGCGCACTGCCTCGTGCTTCCGCGCGGGGCAATTTTTTATTGTCCCGGGCGGACAAGACATGAAGTAATGGGCAGGAGGCGTGTGCCATGGTAAACCCGAAGAATGTTGCTGAGCTTGCTGCCTTGAAGAACAAGTTTAAGGACTCTAGCTCCATCTTCCTCACCGAGTACCGTGGCCTGACTATTGGTCAGCTGCAGGAACTGCGTGGGGAGCTCGCTCGTCGATTTGCTCGATTGCGTACGGGATAGTGAGGGGGTTGGGCATGCTCATTGCGTTGGCCGTGTCGGTGTCGAGCCAGTAGAGCCCGCCACGCTTGTTGACGTCAAGGTCTATGAAGTTCTCGTCGTTCTTCAGCGCATCGATCGCGCCGTAGTGGTCCAACACGAAGAGGTAGTCCACGTCGTTGAAATCTGCGTAGTTCTCGGGCGACCAGTCGAGGAAGAAGCTGGAGCCATCACCGTTGAACTTCTCCGGGATCTTGAAGCCCAGTTTTTCGATGAAGGAGCCGCGGCCGTCGCCAGCGGTGTACACGCCGAACTTCCCGTCGTAAGGCATGCCGATGACCGCTGTCTTCCCCTGCAGCTCTGGGTGTGCTTCGCGGAAGTCTTCGAATGCCTGCTCGGCGTCGTCGATAAGCTTTTGGCCTTCGTCTTCCTTGTCTACGGCCTTGGAGATCTCCTTGACCTGTGCATCCCAAGGGACCTGCCAATCCTGGTACTCGTCCGAGTGGAAGGTGGTTGGCGCGATCTGCTCGAGCAGTGCCTTCTTGTCGTCCTCGAGACCGCTGTTTACTGCAATGATTTGTGTCGGGTTGAGCGACGCCACCTTTTCCGCAGTGTCGGTGCTGAATTCGGTGGTGGTATCACGGATTGGGTTCGGGTTGACCGTGAGCTTGTCCTTGGCCCACGGTCCAAGTCCGGAGGGATCGCCCGAGCCCTCTTGCTCCCAGGTGGCGTAACCAACTGGTTGCTCGCCCAGGGCAAGGAGCGTATCGACGTCGCCAAGACCCAGTGCCACGATGCGCTCGTCTGACCCGTTGGCATCGGAAGCTTCGGGAGCGGCTGTTGGGCTGCTTGCTTCGCTCGAGCAGCTGGCAAGCATGAATGCCGCGGTGACAGTGGCGGCGATTGCCTTGAAGGGGCGAGAGGTAAAGAGTGCCAAGGTTGCACCTTCCGTAGGTAAATGAAGAATGTCCAGTTAGGCCTGCCTAACCTAAAGGATGCATTTTAAGGCATGCCTTACCTCACGGGCAATCCCTGTCTATGCACTCGGGACGGGAGCGACAAACGTCGAGACGAGGTAGCGGTTGATGTCGGAGCGATTGATGATGCCAACGAAGGGGGCCTTTCTCAGGTGCTTGTCTGCAAGAACAGCCGAGATGCGGCCGAGGTCGTCGTTGACGCTCACCGTGATGACGGACTTCGTCGCAATTGACGAGACCGGTCGGTCGAGGGCAGCAGCCACGTCAGTACCGAACTCCGTCGAGCTGTTGTGCGCGAGCAGCGCGTACGGGCGTGCCGGCTGTGGGTTTTGGTACCGGTGTTCCGAAGACTCGGTGAAGACTCGGTACTGCCCCGTTCCGAGTTTGGTACCGCCACCGTCACCGGTGCCGACCCGACTGTAGCAGCCCGGCTGTATGAATTATTGCTGTTCGGGTCTACACCGAGGACGGCGAGGCGCTGAACCAGGCGCGCGGGCACTAGAGCCCATCTAGTTCCGCGAACACCTCCGGCGAGCGCCCACTACTATCAGGACTGTGGAAGTCCTGATTGCCGTTATCGCCCTGCTGTTCGCAACCGTGCTCGTCGCCGCCGTAGGCGAGCGCACCGGCCTGCCCTGGCCGGCGCTGCTCACCATCGTCGTGGCGGCCGCCATCTTCATCCCCGGCGTGCCGGTGGTGACAATCCCGGCGGAAATCATCCTCCCCATCTTCCTGCCGCCGCTGCTCTGGTCGCTCGCGCGCCACACCAGCTGGGGCATGATCCGCTCGCAGCTCAACGTGGTGGTCACCATGTCGGTGATCCTCGTCTTCCTCACCACCGCGGCGCTTACCGCCACCGCCATGTGGCTCCTGCCCGGCATCAGTCTCGCGGCCGCGGTGGTGCTCGCCGCGGCAATCGCCCCGCCCGACCCGGTCGCGGTGGAGGCGGTGGCCGGGCCCGCCGGCATCCCGAAACGCATCACCGGCACGCTGCAAACGGAGGGGCTGTTTAACGACGCCGCGTCGATCGTCACTTTCAACCTCGCCGTCGCAGCGCTCGTGGCGGATAACCAGATCGACTTCGGTCACGGCCTGCTGAAGTTTCTCTACGCGGCGGCGGTCGCGGTCGTCATCGGGCTGATCGTCGGTAGGCTCGCGGCCCTGTTTGTGAACTCCGTGCCGGACTCCGTGATCCGCACCGCGTTCACCTGGGTGCTCCCGTTCTTCATCTACATCATCGCCGAGGAGGTCGAGGCCTCCGGTGTGATCGCCATCGTCATCGCGGCGGTGGAGATGTCCTCGCGCGCGCCCCTGACCGCGGAGGACCGCCTGTCCGGCTCCTCGTTCTGGTCCACTGTGGAGATGCTGTTCACCGGCGTCGCCTTCGGCCTGATCGGCATGAGCGTGCGCGATGCTATCGACGCCGCCGGCACCGTCCTCTGGCACGCCGTGGGCATCGGCGTGGCGCTCTCCGTCGTCGCGTTCCTGGTCCGCCTGATGTGGATGTGGGTGCTGTGCGGGATCAACCAGAAACAGAAGCGCACCAATGTCGCCCCGCTGCGCATGCAGGAGGTTCTGCTTATGGCGTGGTCGGGCATGCGAGGCCTGGTCACGCTGGCCCTGGTGCTGTCAGTGCCGCTGGGGGTCACGCAGTACCACCACGAGTTCGACGTCATCGCCCTGACCGTCCTGATGTGCACAATGGTGCTTCCGGGCCTGTCACTGCCGTGGCTGGTGAGCAAGCTGGACATGGAGTCCGGCCCGGACCCGGCCGGCGACCGCGCGAAGGCGGAGCTGAACAAGCGCGCCTACGCGGCGGCGCGACGGTCGGTGCAGAAGCACGGCCCGGAGCTCGCCCCGGAGTCCTTCGAGATCGTGCAGCAGTGGCTGGACAAACTCTCGCAGAGCCACGAGGAGGAGGACCCGGAGACGGCGGAGGACCGCAAGCAGAAGTTCCAGCAGGTCCGCCTGGCTGCTGCGGACATGCAGCAGATCGCGCTCGCCGCAGCGAGCCAGGAGCTGCAGCGCGCTCGCCGCGAGCGCAAGTACAACCCGGCGGACGTGGACGCGGTGCGCGCGGACCTGGACCGGCTCATCGTGGCGGGGCGTCGCAACGCGCTGATGAGCCCGCGCGACGTCTACCGCGAGGCGAAGAAGTAGCGCCTAGCGGTACTGGCTGCTGCCGCCCTGTGTATCGTCCGGCTTGCCGTCCTGCTGGCCGAATTCGCGCTGGTAGTGCGCGTCCCAGTCGTATTCCCCGGCCAGACCCGCGCCGAGTCCCGAGCCGCTGGTCTCTTGCGCCGGGCTGGAGTTGTTCAACTCGAGCGGGTCGGGCTGTCCGGCGGGTGGGTGCGGTGCGTCGTCGTTAGCCTGCATGGCCTTGATAATGAAGACGGCGCCGGCGACAGCGCCGATGATCGCGGTGAATGCGCCGGTCGATCCGGACAGGAACGCGACCGCGAGGCCGGCGACGACGATGAGCGCGATGCCGATCAGGAGATCCATGTGGGACTTCTTCATGCCACCGAGTATCCCGGGGGATCCCCGGTGTGGCAACTGGCGTCGGGCCCTACACCTTCTCAATCACCGCGGCGAGGCCCTGGCCGCCGCCGATGCACATAGTCACCAGGGCACGTGAGGCGTCGGTGCGCTGCAGCTCGTGCGCGGCGGTGACTAGCATGCGGGCGCCGGTGGCGCCCACCGGGTGGCCGAGCGAGATGCCGGAGCCGACCGGGTTGATGCGCGGGTCGTCCTCAGAAATGCCCCAGGCATCCAGGACGGCGAGGGCCTGCGCGGCGAAAGCCTCGTTGAGCTCGATGAGGTCGATGTCGTCGAAGGACATATCGAGGCGGTCGAAGAGCTTCTTCGTGGCGTCGACGGGGCCGATGCACATGGTCTCCGGCGGCACGCCGGCAACGGCCCAGCCGCGCAGGACGACGGACGGGGTGAGCCCCAGCTCCTCGGCCTTTTCTCGGGTGGTCACGATCATGGCAGCCGCGCCGTCGTTTTGGCCGGAGGCGTTGCCGGCGGTGACGGTGGCGCGCTCAAGCGTCTTGCCCATGACGGGGCGCAGCTTGGCCAGGGACTCCATGGAGGCGTTCGGGCGGATGTGCTCGTCCTTGTCCACGATGATCGGGTCGCCCTTGCGCTGCGGCACGGAGACGGGGACGATTTCCTCGTCGAAGTGGCCAGCCTCCTGCGCGGCGGCGGCGCGCTGGTGCGAGTTGACGGCCAGCTGGTCCTGGCGCTGGCGGGCGATGGAGTACTCCTCGCGGACGTTCTCGGCGGTCTCGATCATGCCGCCCGGGATCGGGTGGTGCTTGCCGCCGGCCTTTTCGCGGCCCTCCTGCAGGCGGTCGGTGAGCTCCATGGTGCCGCCCTTGGCGCCCCAGCGGATCTTGCCGTCCACCGTGTACTCGGTGTTGGACATGGACTCGGCGCCGCCGGCGATAATCAGGTCGGCCGCGCCGGAGGCGACGTGGGCGGCAGCGGTGGCCACTGCTTGCAGGCCCGAGCCGCAACGGCGATCCAGCTGCATGCCGGGCACGTTCACGCCCAGCTCGGCGTCGAGCGCGACCACGCGGCCCAGGGCGGGCGCCGCGCCGTTGGGGGAGGCCTGGCCGAGAATGATGTCGTCAACGAGCGAGCCGTCGATGCCGGACTCCTTGATCACGGCGGTGACCACGGCGGTGGCGAGGTCCTGGACGGGCACGCCGACGAAGGCGCCGCCGTAGCGGCCCACGGCGGTGCGCTTGGGGTGGCAGATGACAATTTCGGGCTGGTTCATGAGGGGTCCTTTCGGGTTAAGCGTTGGCGTGCGTGGCCACGAGGTCGCGGGTGATGGCGTCCGCGGTGTCCACGAGCTTGGGCAGGAGGGAGTCCACGAGCTCCTCGTATGGGTGGGCGGCCACGTGGGTGGAGACGTTCACGGCGGCGACGGTGGCGCCGGTGGCGTCGCGCACCGGGGCGGCGATGGAGCGCAGCCCCGCCTCGAGCTCCTGGTCAACGACGCACCACCCGGCGTCGCGGATGTTGCGCAGGGCGGCGCGTAGTGTGTCCGGGTCCGTGATGGTGGATGGCGTGATGGCCTCGAGCGGGCGGGCGAGGAAGTGGTCCACGGTGGCGTCGTCAAGCCCGGCCATCATGACGCGGCCCATCGAGGTGGCGTGCGCCGGGAAGCGGGTACCAATGGTGATGTTCACGCTCATGATGCGGTGGGCCGCGGAGCGCGCGACGTAGACCACGTCGGTGCCGTCGAGCACGGAGAGCGAGCAGGACTCGTTGAGCGTGCGCGACAGCGCCTCGAGGTGTGGCTGCGCGATGGTGGGCAGCCCCAGGCTGGACAGGTACGCGTACCCCAGCTCGAGCATCTTCGGTGTGAGCCAGAACTCCGCGCCGTCGGTGGCGGCGTAGCCCTCGGCGATAAGCGTGTGCAGGAACCGGCGCGTGGTTGCGCGCGCCAGCCCCGTCGCATCGGCCACCTGTGCGAGGCTGCGGCGGGGGTGCTCGGCGTCGAAGGCGCGGATGACCGCAAGGCCGCGGATCAGCGACTGTACGGTTTGGACTTGCATCGTATCTCCTTTGCACAGGTCAAGGGCGCTTTTCGACGCCATGTTGTCGGCCACATTACGTACTCTAATGTGCGCCACGCCCCACGATAGCGCAAAACCGTTCGCTTTGTGAACCCTTGTGCAGGAGTCGAACGCCCGCTAGGGTGGAGCCATGCTGAACAAAGTTGTGACAAACATCGACGAGGCGGTTGCCGACATCGGTGACGGCGCCTCGATCGCCGTTGGCGGTTTTGGCCTCGTCGGCATCCCTGCCCGGCTCATTGACGCGCTGCGCAAGCAGGGCGCGAGCGAATTGACCATCATCTCGAACAACCTGGGTACCGACGGCTTCGGTCTGGGCCTCCTCCTGCAGGACGGCAAGATCGCCCGCTCCATCGGCTCCTACCTGGGCACCAATAAGGAGTATGCGCGCCAGTACCTGGAGGGCGAGCTCACCGTCGAGTTCACCCCGCAGGGCACGCTCGCCGAGCGCATGCGTGCCGGCGGTGCGGGCGTGCCCGCGTTTTACACCAAGGCCGGGGTGGGTACCCCGCTGGCCAACGGCGAGATCCCGGTGCGCTACAACCCGGACGGCACCATCGCCGAGTACTCCACGCCGAAGGAGATCCGCGAGTTTGGCGGCGAGCAGTACGTGCTGGAGGAGGCGCTGACCCCTGACTTCGCCTTCGTTCACGCGCACACCGCGGACCGCTACGGCAACCTCGTCTTCAACAAGACGGCCCGCAACTTCAACCCCGACGTTGCCGCCTGCGGCAAGGTCACCATCGTCCAGGCGGAGCACGTCGTGGACACGATCGAGCCGGCGGATGTGGACCTGCCCGGCATCTACGTCGACCGCGTGGTGGAGGTCGGCCCGCAGGAAACAGGCATCGAGTTTAGGACGGTGAGCAAGTAAATGAGCTGGAACCGCGAAGAAATGGCGGCGCGCGCGGCGAAGGAGCTGCGCGACGGCCAGTACGTCAACCTTGGGATCGGCATGCCCACGCTGATCCCGGGCTACCTGCCCGAGGGGCTCGAGGTGGTCCTGCACTCCGAGAACGGCATCCTGGGCGTGGGCGCGTACCCGCAGGACGGCGAGGTGGACCCGGAGCTGATCAACGCTGGTAAGGAGACCATTACGGTCGCGCCGGGCGGCTCCTTCTTCTCCTCCTCAGACTCCTTCGGCATGATCCGCTCCCGCGCGATTGATGTGGCGGTCCTTGGCGCGATGGAGGTCTCCCAGTACGGCGACCTGGCCAACTGGATGATCCCGGGCAAGATGGTCAAGGGGATGGGCGGCGCGATGGACCTGGTGCACGGCGCGAAGGAGATCATCCTGCTCATGGAACACACCACCAAGAAGGGTGCGTCCAAGGTGCTCGAGGAGTGCCGCCTCCCGCTCACCGGCGCGAAGTGCGTCGACCTCATCATTACCAACCTCGCCGTGTTCAAGGTTGACCCGAAGAACGGCCTGACCCTCGTCGAGGTCGCCCCGGGCGAGACCGTTGATTCCGTCCGCGAGGCCACTGAGGCGCCCTTTGAGGTCGCCGTGTAGTCACGCCCCTCGCTTCTTGGCGCCCCGCTGCCCACATTGTCCGTGGACAGCGGGGCGTTTCTTGCATTCTTAGATAGTTGATCCACGTCAATACTTGACGCGAACCAACTAAACTGCCTAAAGTTAACGCGAAGTTAACCACAGGCAAACAGAAAGGAGAATTGCAATGAAGTTCTGGAAGCGTTTCCTGACCTACGAGACGAATACTGTTCTCCAGGCCATCGCGGCCGCCAGCCGCCACACCAACTAGTGGCAGCTGTGTTTCGGGGGATTGACCTACATTGGTCTACTCAGTAATAAAGGTGCGGATCGCGCGGGTGACCTCGTCGGGCACCTCGACGGTGGGCACGTGCCCGCCGCCGCTGAGCGTGACGGACTGCGACTCGCCGCCGACCATTTTCCCGATCGCGTGGACGACCTCGGGAGGGGTGGAGGGGTCCACGGCCCCGGAGATGGTGAGGACCGGCACCGTAATGTTTCGCAGTTCCTCTGTGTAGTCCCAGCCTGCGAGCGCATCGGCGCCGACGGCGTATCCCTCACCGCGGGTGGAGTCGATCATGTGGGTGAGAGCGTAAGTAAGCGCCGGGCGTTCCTGGCGAAACTCGGGCGTGACCCACAGCTCGATGGCACTCTGCACCCGGGGTGCGATGCCCTCCGCGCGTGTTTCCTCGGCGCGCGGGGCCCACGTGTCGGGGCCACCGAAGTTGGCGGCGGTGCACATGAAGACTGCCTTGGTCACGCGGCCGCTGGTGGCGGCGAGGTACTGCGCGATCGCGCCGCCGAGCGAAAGGCCGACTACGTCGAACTCGTCCACGCCGAGAGCGTCGAGGGTGTCGAGGACATTGTTGGCCAGATCATTGATCGTGGTCTCGCCTGGCATGGCCTGCGGGTCGGGGGAGAGCCCGTGGCCCGGGTGGTCGAGGGCGATAACACGGAAGTCCTTGGCCAGTGAATCAAGCTGCGGCAGCCACATGTCGGTGGTGGAGGCGATGGAGCCGAGAAACACCACCGGGTGCGCGTCGCGGGGGCCAAAATCAACGGAGTGCAGAATCGTCATGCGGACAGTCTAATGGTCTGTATCACGCGTCGTAGTTTTCTGATGGAAAGGATAGCTGCTCCATTGCGTCGGACGCTGGATGCGCGCGGAGGTACTCCCGGATGTAGGGCAGCTCGTAATCCACGAAACCGCGGCCGGCTGGGCGGATCATCTCGGCTTCAATGAGGCGCCTCCTATACGTGCCCGCGTATTGCGTATCAACGCCCATCCGCTCGGCGATGTCGGCCATCCGCGACGGCCCATCGTCTTTCGACATGGCGGTGAGGAATGTGCGGTCCACATCTGAAAGATCAGCAAGCGACGGTTCATGAACCAACTCGCCGAGTTTGCGTCGGGCTGTCTCAATACCAGCACGTACCGCGGATTCGTCGATAGTTCCGTCACTCGTGTTGCGGAAGGCATGCTGTCCGACGAGTTGGATCATAAACGGATAACCCCCGGTCGCCTCGGTGCCGAGTTCGAGCGCCTCCGGGGTCCATTCGATTCCCACCTCGAGGGCAGGGGCCTTGAGCGCATTGGCGACGCTGTCCAGCGGCACGAGCCCCATCTCGATACGATTCGCGCGTCGGAGAAAAGTGACAGGGTTTCACCGCGCCGGGGATGCCCGCCATCGCGACGGCAATTTCGCGGTCTTCGCGGATCATGTGCTGCATGGTCGTGCCGAACTCGATGATGTCGCGCACGTGCGCATAGTGCAGCTCATCCAGAGTAATGAGGATGCCAATTGGTGGTTTACCCATTTTCTGGTCAATCGTCTCAAGTAGGGAGCAGCACTCCTCAAGCACTGAGCGAAGTGACTGAGGCGGAGCTTGGTCGGAAATTGAGTCGAAGCTCAGGCGTGTGCTGTCAGGGGTTACCTCCCGAATTTTCCGGATCAGCGTATCGCGGATGCGCTCATTGAAATGTTCGGTCGTGGTTTCTGAAATGACGAACCAAGATTGTTGTCGTGCTGCTTCTTCGAACTCGTTGAGTAGGACGGTTTTTCCGATGCCACGCGGGCCGGTGACGATGGAAATCCGCTCGTGAGTACCGGGGCCGTCGTAAAGCGCCTCGGCGAAGTCCTGGACGTAGGAGTCGCGGCCCGCCACGACGGGAGGGGTCTTGCCCATGGTGGCGGTGTAGGGGTTGCGGGGGCGTCGCGGCAGCTGTGGCGTGAGGCACCTCGTTTTTACTCGTTACTATTCCGGCGCTGCGCAACCGCTCTGTCATCCCAACCCGAAAACCCCGCTGCCGCGCGAGCCGCACGAAGCAAACGGGCCGCGAGCCATTACGCTGGGGAGGAACTGTCTGAAATACGTCCAGTACACAAACCCAGTACACAAATACAGTGGAAGTGAGACCTCTTGGATACGCAGATTGCCGTAGAGACGCTGGCGCGCGTGCTCATGCCGCGCAAGGGCGAACCGCACGACGTGCGCTCGCTGTACCTCGTTGAGGCGGAGCAGAATAAGCAGCGCGTGCGCTGGTCGGACCGCACGACCCTGACTGTCCCGGAAGGGCAGGAGGTCAGCTTCGAGACCTACTTCAACGCGTTCCCGGCTTCCTACTGGCGTCGCTGGTCGCAGTTGGACCGCGTGGTCCTGAGCCTGGATATTCAGGGCGCGGCCACCATCTCCGTCTACCGCTCGAAGCACGACGGCGTGCGCATCAGCGTGACCAACGTTGAGGTCGTCGACCAGCACGTAGAGATTCCGCTCCCGCTGAAAAACTTCGAGGACGGCGGCTGGCTCTGGTTCGACATCACCGCGGAGTCCGACGCCACCGTCACCAACGCCGCGTGGTGCGCCGACCAGGCGCCGCAGGAGCAGGTGCTTCACGACGCCACCACGATCCCTCCCCAGCCCAAGCAGGTCGCCGTGGGCATCCCCACGTTCAACCGCCCCCGCGACGCGGTCAACGCGCTGCACGCGCTGGCCGAGGACCCGGTAGTGGAGGCGTGCATCAGCCACGTGCTCATGCCGGACCAGGGCAACCAGCACCCGGCGGACGAGCCGGACTTCGCGGAGGCGCAGGCCGCGCTCGGCAACAAACTGCGCATCTTTCCGCAGGGCAACCTGGGCGGGTCCGGCGGCTACAGCCGCATCATGTACGAGGGCCTGAACAATACGGACGCGCCGTTCATCCTCTACATGGACGACGACATCGCGATCGAGCCCGACTCCATCGTGCGCGCGGTGCAGGCAGCCCGCTACGCGCGCACCCCGATCCTGGTCGGCGGGCAGATGCTCAACCTGCAGGACCGCGCGCAGCTGCGCACCACCGGCGAGGCCGTGGACCGCTCCACCTTCATGTGGGGCGCTGCCGAGCACGCCGTCTACGACCACGATTTTTCCAAGTACCCGCTGGGCTACGTGGGCACCCAGGAAGAGGAGCTGGACCCGCGCAAGACCACCTCGCGCGCGCTGCACCGCCGCATCGACGTGGACTACAACGGCTGGTGGATGAACCTGTTCCCGCGCGCCGTCGCCGAGCAGCTCGGCCTGCCGCTGCCGCTGTTTATTAAGTGGGACGACACCGAGTACGCCCTGCGCGCCAAGGAGGCCGGCTACCCCACGGTGACCTGGCCGGGCGTGGCCATTTGGCACATGGCGTGGGCGGACAAGGACGACGCGATCGACTGGCAGGCTTACTTCCACCTGCGCAACCGCCTCATCGTCGCCGCGATGTACGGCCCAGACAAGGCCGACGGCATCCTGCGCAACATGCTCAAATCCACCTACAAGCACATCATGTGCATGGAGTACTCCACCATGGCGATCCAGGTAGAAGCCATGCAGGACTTCCTCAAGGGGCCGGACCAGCTGTTCAGCATCCTCGAGTCCTCGCTGCCAAGGATCCAGGAAATCCGCAAGCAGTACCCGGACGCTCAGGTCATCGGCTCCGCCGCGGACCTGCCCGCGCCCACCGGCGCGCCGGGCGTGCCCACCCGCAACATCGGCGGTCGCCTGGCCAAGGTGAAGAAGATTCCGTGGGCGTTGAAGGCGTTGCGCCACCAGTTCACCACCGAGGACCGCGCGCACTGGGACGCGCCGCAGCTCAACCTCACGGCCGAGGAGGCCCGTTGGTACACGCTGGCCCGCGTCGATTCCGCTACGGTATCCACCGCCGGCGGTACGGGCGTGGCCTTCCGCAAGCGCGACAAGGCCACGAGCGACGCTCTGCTCAAGCAGACCAAGGAACTCCAGGCGCAGATCAAGGAGCGGTGGTCGGACCTGCAGTCCGAGTACCGCGCCGCGATGCCACGCCTGACCAGCCACGAGGAGTGGGGGAAGATCTTCGATGCCCAGTAAACCCAGTAAGCCCAGTAACAAGCACTCGCTCGACGCCCGTGAGGCCGAGCTGCTCATCGCCCTGCAAGACCGCGCGTTTACCCCGGCCACCACGAAGGTGGCGCGCACGCTGAGCCACTTCGGCGAGCACGACTTGGGTTGGATGGGCGTGGCTGCGGTGGGCGCGGCGTCGACAAGCGCGAACCGCCGGAAATGGCTGGCCTTGGGCGCGGGCACCTTCGTTGCGCACGCGGCGAGCGTCGTGCTCAAGCGCATCGTGCGGCGTCCGCGCCCCCACGACCCGCGCGTGCAGATTGGCGTGAAGACACCGTCGCAGCTGTCGTTTCCTTCCTCGCACGCGACGAACACGGCGGCGGCCGCGGTGCACCTCGCGGACATTACGGGCTCGAAACTGCCGTGGCTTCTCGTGCCGGTAATGATGTGTTCGCGTAACGTGCTCGGGGTGCATTACCCTACGGACACCCTGGCGGGCGCTGCGCTGGGCGCGGCGGTGGCCAAGGTTGCAGTTGAGGTGGAAAGGACAACCCGATGACGGAAAAGGAATACGACGAGCCCCTGCTCAAGCCGGAGCCGCACACCACGGGCGTGGACATCAGCACCAAGCGCAAGCCGCCGAAGAACTTGCCCGACGCGATGATCAAGGGCCTGCGCCCCAAGCAGTGGGTCAAGAACGTGCTCGTGCTTTCCGCCCCGCTCGCCGCCGGTGAGTTTACGGGCCGCACGCTTATCGACGTCGCACTCGCATTCATCGTCTTCTGCCTCGGCGCGTCCTCCATCTACCTGGTCAACGATGCCCTGGACGTTGAGTCGGACCGCGAGCACCCGACCAAGCGGTTCCGCCCGATCGCCTCCGGCATGCTGCCGATCAAGCTGGCCTTCGGCATGGCTGCCATCCTCATCGCCCTGGCCCTGGGCCTGTCCTTCCTGGCCACGGACGGCCCTGCGCTCGCGCTGGTCATCGGCATCTACATTGCCTTGCAGCTGGGCTACTGCTTCGGCTGGAAGCACATCCCGGTGATTGACATCGCGCTGGTCTCGTCCGGCTTCATGCTGCGCACGATGGCCGGCGGCGTGGCCGCGAGCATCGCCCTGTCGCAGTGGTTCCTGCTGGTGGCCGCGTTCGGCTCCCTGTTCATGGCGTCGGGCAAGCGCTACGCGGAGATGCTGCTGGCGCAGAAGACGGGCGCGAAGATCCGCAAGGCGCTGGAGGGGTACACGGCCACGTACCTGCGCTTCGTGTGGACGCTGTCCGCAACGGCGGTCGTGATGAGCTACGCGCTGTGGGGCTTCCAGCTGTCCAACGACACCGATGGCCCGGCCGCGATCTGGTACCAGATCTCCATGGTCCCGTTCGTCATCGCGATCCTGCGCTACGCGGCAGAGGTGGACGGTGGCAAGGGTGGCGCGCCGGACGAGATCGCGCTGGAGGACCGCGTCCTGCAGCTGCTCGCCCTGGCGTGGATCCTCTGCATCGTCATGGCGGTTTACGTCATTCCGGCGGTGGCTTAGTAGTATCGCTGGAATGAACAAACAGGCCCGCATTTCGCTGCTCGCTGCAGCGGCAATCGCGGGCATCTTTGCGTTCTGGGGAGGATTTACCCGCCGCTGGATGTCCGACGATGGACTCATCGTGCTGCGCACCGTGCGCAACCTGCTCGCGGGCAACGGCCCCGTGTTCAACATCGGCGAGCGCGTGGAGGCCAACACCTCAGTGCTGTGGCAGTACCTCATCACGGCGTTCGGCTGGCTCACGGGTGCCCGGCTCGAGGACGTGGCGATGTGGCTCGCGCTCGCCTGCACCGTCATCGGCGCTGTCGTGGCCACCGTGGGCTCGGGCCGGTTCTGGGACCAGGCTGCCGCCACCCGCGGCGTTGTCCTGCCGTTTGGCATCCTCATCTACCTGGCGCTCCCGCCTGCGCGCGACTTTGCCACCTCCGGTTTGGAGTGGGGCCTGTGCATCATGTGGCTCGCCGTGTGGTGGGCGCTGCTGGTCCAGTGGGCCGCCCCGATCGGGCGCCGCGCCCTCCCGGTGTCCGGGTATTGGCTGGCGTTCTGGTGCGGCCTGTCGTGGCTGGTCCGCCCGGAGCTTGCGCTCTACGGCGGGGTGACCGGCATCGTGCTGCTGGCGTACAGTCCCCGCAAGTGGGCGGGCATCCTCGCAGCCGCGCTGCCGGTGCCCGCCGCGTACCAGCTATTCCGCATGGGCTTCTACGGCCTGCTCACCCCGCACACGGCGGTGGCCAAGTCCGCCTCGGACGCGGAGTGGGCCCGGGGCGGGACCTACTTCTGGGACTTTGTTGGCTACTACTGGCTCTGGCTGCCGCTGCTGGTCGTCGCGGGGTGTGCGGTGTGGTTGCTGCGGGGTGCGAGGGGGCGTCGATTGGCAATTGTCCTGCTCACCGCGGGCTGCGCCCTCGTGCACGTGCTGTACGTGCTGCGCGTGGGCGGCGACTTCATGCACGGGCGCATGCTGCTGCTGCCGCTGTTTGCCCTGCTCTTGCCGATGATGACGGTGCCGCTGACGCGCGTGACCATCGCGCTGACGCTTGCCGCGACGGTGTTCGCCGGCGTGACGATCGTGCGCGCGCACCCCATCGACTGGTTCGCGTACGAGCGCGGCGAGAAGGAGCTGAACATTGTCGACGAGCGCGAGTTCTGGTCCTACGCAATCGGCCAGAGCCCGGCCGACCCGCCACGGCACGCGGAGGACTTCCTCGGCTCCAAACTGATGGAATCGTGGACCGAGGCGGTGGAGAACGGGCAGGAGCACGACGCCGGGCAGCTCAACATCGCGCGGCTGAGCACCCACCCGGACGAGTACTCCTGGTACTGGCGCCCCCGCATGGACGAGGACGAGGCCAAGGGGAGCGACCTGCTGGACCTGCCGACCACGGCCTACCTCACCAACCTGGGCATGACGAGCATGAACGCGCCGCTGGAGATGCGCGTGCTGGACTCGGTGGGCCTGGCCACGCCCCTAGCCGCGCGCATGCCCCGCGACCCGGACGGGCGCGTCGGGCACGACAAGTACCTGCCCATGGAGTGGCAGGTGGCGGACTCCGCGACGAAGATCGACTCGATGCCCAAGGACGTGGACCGCGAGCAGGCGCGTGCGGTGCGCGCGGCGCTGCGCGAGGAGCCCATCGCGGACCTGCTGGCCAGCTCGCGCGAGCCGATGAGCTGGCACCGTTTCTGGGAAAATGTGCAGTATTCTCTGGGTGACGGTCGCTCGCTCCAGCTTGAGCAAGATCCAACGATCTACCTCTCGGACGAGACGATGCGGGAGATCAAAAAGGGCAAGGATCCTGGGGTTTCGGGGACGCAGATCGCCTGGCCGGTGAATTGAATGGCTCTTACCGTCTCAACTTGGTAACGTTGCTGTAACCAAAAGCTGAAAAACATTCACCGAAGTTGGGAGAGTAATGTCCGCGACGAAATCGAAGCGTGGTCTGCTTGCGCTGCTCATGGCGCTGCTGACCGCCCTGGGTGCAGTGGTGAGCGCCCCGCAAGCCTCGGCAGCAAACCGCGACTGGCTGCGCCCCGACTCCACGGGTACGTGCGAGTGGGACCGCGTCGGCTTCTGGGTACAGCGCTGCACCGTCTGGTCGCCCGCGATGGGCCGCCACATTACTGTGCAGATCCAGCCGGCGCAGCGCGGCGGCAACGCGGGCCTGTACATGCTCGACGGCCTGCGCGCCACGGAGATCACCAACGCCTGGGTCAACGACGTCAACGCGGCGCAGATGTTCAAGGACAACAACATCACGCTCGTCATGCCGGTCGGTGGCCAGTCCTCCTTCTATACGGACTGGAACGCGCCCGCGACGTACGACTTCAACCACCCGGTGACCTACAAGTGGGACACCTTCCTGTCCCAGGAGCTGCCGAGCTACCTGCGGGACAACTTCGGCGTTTCGCCCACGAACAACTCCATCCTCGGCCTATCCATGGGCGGCACCGCCGCGATCAACCTCGCCGCGCTGCACCCGAACCAGTTCCGCCAGGTCCTCTCGTACTCCGGCTACCTCACCACCACCATCCCTGGTGGACAGACGGCGCTACGCGTCGCGCTTCTCGACGGCGGCCTGTACAACCTCAACGCCATGTGGGGCTCCATCTTCAATCCCCGCCGCTACGAGAACGACCCGTTCCTGAACATGGGGAACCTGCGCGGCAAGGACGTCTACGTGTCCTCCGGTAGCGCGGTCCCAGGTCCGGCCGATGACAAGTATCTGCCGGAGCACCGCGCGTCGGGCATCGCGCTGGAGTCCATCGCCAACTTCACCACCCACCTGTGGAGCGCGAAGGCGACCGTGACGGGCGTGCAGCACACCGCCGTGTTCACGCCGACTGGCTTGCACAACTGGGATCAGTTCGGCTCCCAGCTCGTGGCCACTCAGCCGCGCATTCTCAACGTGATGAACGCCTGGTAAACCCCGGCTGCCGCTGGCCCCGTTCCCCGCATTCGTGGGAGCGGGGCCTTCGTGCGTTCTGGCACTGTGCGGGCACCGTGCGGGCGCTGTCCGCGCCCCGCTCGCGGCGCAGTCACACGGAAAACATTTGCCCCAAAAGTTCCCGGCGTGTCACCGTGTAAAGTCTCAAGTCAAACTTAACCTTTGGGTTACACAAGCGCTCGTGCACTGGCTACGCCGGGGGAGGGGAACCCCCGGACCGGCCTGCAGGGGCGCGACGCCCCCATGACCAGACGAATTGATGAGGCAGGACACCTTCATGCGCGAACACCGTTCCCCCAACACGAGGCTGCGTGCCCGTATCGCTCGGGTAGCAGCAGTGCCCACTGCGGCGCTCATGGTCGCATCGGCGCTTCCCGGCGTCGCCCCGCAGGCGCAGGCTCAGCTGAGCAGTGGTAGCAGCACGTTCGGCGATTCCCGCGGTCTCTCGGACGCGATCCGTCCAAAGGATCCGCCGGCGCGGACCCCGATCGAGGTCGACGAGCACCCGCAGATCCCGGGCCTGCCGGACGGCGTGAGCGTGGACCGCATCGAGTGGCTGACCAACCGCCGCGTCGCCGTGTTTATCAAGTCCGCGGCGATGCCTGACCAACTCATGCAGGTGCAGATCCTCCTGGCGCGCGACTGGCACCAGAACCCGGACGCGAAGTTCCCGGAGGTCTGGGCGCTCGACGGCCTGCGCGCGCGTGATGACGAGAACGGCTGGACCATTGAGACCAACATCGAGCAGTTCTACGCCGACAAGAACGTCAACGTGATCCTGCCGGTGGGCGGCGAGTCCTCCTTCTACTCCGACTGGCAGCGCCCGAACAACGGCAAGAACTACAAGTGGGAGACCTTCTTTATCAAGGAGCTCATCCCGGTCCTGCACAACCGCTTCCGCTCCAACGACAAGCGCGCGCTGACCGGCATCTCCATGGGCGGCACCTCGGCAATCAACCTGGCGGAGCGCAACCCGCACCTGTTTGACTTCGTCGGCTCCTTCTCCGGCTACCTGGACACCACGACCACCGGCATGCCGTCGGCGATCAAGGCGGCGCAGCTGGACGCGGGCGGCTACGACGCGGAGGCCATGTGGGGCCCGCTCGGCTCGCAGGACTGGATCGACCACGACCCCAAGCTTGGCATTGAGAACCTGGAGGGCAAGACGGTCTACGTCTCCTCCGGCTCGGGCCGCGACGACTTTGGCAGCCCGGACTCCGTGGCCAAGGGCGCGGCCAACCCGGCGGGCGTGGGCCTCGAGGTGCTCTCGCGTCTGTCCACCCAGACCTTCGTGGACTACGCCAGCCGCACCAACGTCAAGCCGATTGTGAAGTTCCGCCCGTCCGGCGTGCACTCCTGGGAGTACTGGCAGTTCGAGATGACGCAGGCGTGGCCCTACATCGCCAACTCGCTCGGCGTGGCCGAGGCGGACCGCAGCGCGGACTGCACCCCAGTCGGCGCGATCGCCGAGGTCACCGCGGACGGCTCGATCGGCTCCTGCGTGAACAACGAGTACGACGCGGGCAAGGACAAGCAGGGCAAGGCCCAGGACTTCCGCGGCGGCACCGCCTTCTGGGCGCCCAACACCGGCGCGCACGCCCTGTACGGCGCCATCCTGGCCAAGTACAGCGGCCTGGGCGGCGCGCAAGGCTGGCTCGGCTTCCCCACCACGGGCGAGCAGGCGACCCCGGACGGCGTCGGCCGCTTCGTACACTTTGAAAACGGTTCCATCTACTGGACCCCGGAGACAGGCGCCTACGCCATCCCGGGCGACATGTTCCAGGCATGGGGCGAGAACGGCTATGAGACAGGCGACCTGAAGTACCCGGTCAAGGAGGCCAACAAGGTTGGCGAGGGCTACGTCCAGCAGTTCCAGGGCGGCTTCCTCACCCGCAACCCGGACGGCACCCACCACATCGTCCACGGCGCGATCGGCGCGAAGTACGGCGAGATGGGCTCCGCCACCTCGGACCTGGGCTTCCCCACGGGCAACGAGATTGCCATCAAGGGCGGCTTCTTCCAGCCGTTTGAGAAGGGCAACATCTACTGGTCCGCTGAGTCCGGCGCGCACGTCATCTACTACGGCGACATCTTCGACGAGTGGGGCAAGCGCGGCTACGAACAGGGCGAGCTGGGCTGGCCCACCTCGGACATGCAGGACATCAGCGCCGGCGGTCTCACCATCAGCTTCCAGCACGGCACCCTGGAGCAGGTCAATGGCACGGTGGTGAAGCGATGAGGCGTCTCGGAGCCCTGTGCTTAGCGACGCTCACCCTCTCCCTCGCCGCCTGCTCCGGTTCCACCACTGTTGATGGCGAGGACGCGAAGGCGTCGGCAAGCGCTGAGCAGTCCTCCTCCGCCCCGGCGGAGTCCTCGACCGCCGCCCCCGGCACCACCCGCTCTGAGGCGACGAGCTCCAAGGCCCCAGCGGCCCAGTCCGGCTCGCGGCCGGAGGACCAACCGGCGCAGGAGGTGACCTCGGTGCCGCAGCAGGCCTCGGGCTTTACCGCGCAGGAGGAGACCTACCTGGAGCAGCTCCGCCAGAACGGACTGAACGTGGAGGGAGTTGAAGACCAACTCACAGCCACGGGGCGTACGGTGTGCTCGGACGATACCGTCACGCGCGACGCGGTCGCCGGCCAGCTCGTGGCGCAGCGGCGCACCGACATGGACCCCGCTGCCCTGGGCACGCTGATTGCGGACACCGCGCGCGCGAACCTCTGCTAAGAAAGGCACTTCATGCGCAAAGGGCGCAACGTTTTTGTGGTTGCAGCCGTCCTGGTGGTCCTCGCAGTCATCGGGCTGGGGGTCTACCAGTGGCAGGCGTCGGACCAATCCGGTGATTCGGCGCTGTCCCCGGTGCCCGGCCAGGGCGAGACCGGGGGCGGGTCGCAGGACCCGGAGCAACCGGCCGAGCCGGACTGGTGCCCGGCCGTGGAGTTCGTCTCCGTGCCCGGCACCTGGGAGTCTTCGGCGGATGATGACCCGTTCAATCCGCAGGCCAACCCGCAGAGCTTCATGCTCTCCATCACGCAGCCGCTCCAGCAGGAGTACGACATCAACCACGTCCGCGTGTTCACCGTGCCGTACACCGCGCAGTTCCGGAACATCCAGACCGATCACGGCCGGCGCGAGATGACGTATGACGACTCCCGCGCCGAGGGCAAGGCGAAGCTCAACGGCGAGCTGAAGCACGTGGCGACGACATGCCCGAGCACCAAGTTCATCATCGCCGGGTTCAGCCAGGGCGCGGTGATCGTGGGTGACATTGCCAACGAGATTGGTACCGGCATGAACGCTGTGCCGCCGGAGCGCCTGCTTGGCGCGGTGATGATTGCGGACGGGCGCCGCGAGAACGGCGTGGGTGTGAACCCGGGTGTGCCTGTGACCGGCGTGGGCGCGGAGATCGCGCTGCAGCCGCTGCAGCTGGTGGCCGACGGCGTGACGCCGGGCGCGACCATGACGGGCGCTCGCCCCGGCGGGTTTGGCGAGGTTGCGGACCGCGCCTTTGAGATCTGCGCACCCGCGGACACCGTGTGCGATGCGCCTGCGCGTGTGGGCAACGCGCTGGAGCGTGCGCAGGAGTTAGTAATGGCAAGCGGAAACCACGCGATGTATGCGACAAACCCGGATGTGATTCCGGGAACGACCACACCACAGTGGACGCTGGATTGGGCGCGCACTACTATAGATGCTTTGTAGGTACTAACTAATTTTTGGAGGGCCCAGACATGGATCTCGACGCAATCATCGCACGCTTCCTCGACGAGGCCGGAAACATCACGATCCCGCCGGGATTTACCATCCCCGCCATGACGGAGATGCTCTACGCCGCGGCCGAGCAAGCCGGGCAGGCAGATGCCGTGAGCATCAGGTTCTGGGACTACTCCGATAGCGCCGAGGGCAACTCCGTTGTGTACACGCGCCGTGAAGTCAACACCCGCATCAAAGCGATCGCCGTGCGCCTGGCCCAGGTGGGCAAGCCCGGCGACCGCGTAGCCATCCTGGCGGCCAACTCGCCCGAGTACATCCTCGGCTTCATGGGCGCGATGTACGCGGGCCAGGTGCCCGTCCCGCTCTATGACCCGAACGAGCCCGGCCACGAGGGCCACCTGCGCGCCGTGCTGTATGACTCCGGTGCGAAGACGGTCCTGACCAACAAGAAGGGCGCCGCCGCGGTGCGCGCCTACTTTGCCGACCTGCCGTCGGCGCAGCGCCCGCGCATCATCGCCGTCGACGCGCTGCCGGACACCCTGGCCCAGGGCTGGGGCGAGCTGCGCGCAGCGGCAGAGGCGGCGGGTGCCGCCGGCGCGGACACCGCGAACCAGACCGCGTTCCTGCAGTACACCTCCGGCTCCACCCGCACCCCGGCGGGCGTGAAGCTGACCAACGAGTCCATTGTGTCCAACGTCATCCAGATCTACAGCGGCGTGGGCGTGCAGCAGCCGATGCGCCTGGTGTCCTGGTTGCCGCTGCACCACGACATGGGCATCGTGGTCACCACGCTGCTGATCATCCTGGGCAACGAGATGGAGATCTTTACGCCGCAGGACTTCGTCCAGCAGCCGAAGCGTTGGATGGATCGCCTCTCCCGCCGTGAGTCGGACCCGGAGGATATGCGCATCTACACTGTCGCACCGAACTTCGCGCTGGACATGGCCGCCCGCTACGCTGCGCCCAACGGGCCCGAGGCAGCCGAGGACTACGACTTCTCCCAGCTCGAGTGCATCATCATCGGCTCCGAGCCGGTGACCAAGCCGGGCGTCGACGCGTTCTTCACCGCGTTTGGCAAGTCGGGCCTGCGCCGCGAGGTCCTGCGCCCCTCCTACGGCCTGGCCGAGGCGACCCTCCTGGTGTCCACCCCGCAGGCCGGCAAGACGACCGAGCTGCCGCGCTTTACCTCCTTCGACCGCGAGCAGCTCGCGGCCGGCACCGCCGCCGAGGTGGCGGAAGGCGAGGGCGTCCAGTTCGCGTCCAACGGCCAGCCGGTCAACTGGATGCGCTTTGCCATCGTTGACCCGGCAACCAAGGACGAGGTCCCGGAAAATTCGGTGGGTGAGATCTGGGTCAACGGACCGAACGTGGCTGGTGGCTACCTGGAGCGCAAGGAGGAGACCGCCGACACATTTGCCAACACCATCGGAACCACCCTCCAGGAGGGCCTGCCAAAGGACGGCTGGCTCAACACCGGCGACCTCGGCGTACTCGTGGACGGTGAGCTCTACATCACCGGCCGCGTGAAGGACCTGGTCGTCGTGGCGGGGCGCAACCACTACCCGCAGGACATCGAGGCCACCGTGATGGAGGCGTCCGAGCATGTGCGCAAGGACTCCGTCGCCGCCTTCTCCGTCCCGGGCGATGACGTGGAGCGCTTGGTCATCCTTGTCGAGCGCGGCGACACCGCCGACGCGTCCGGCGACGCCGCCGCGGAGGAAGCGATCCGCGCGGCCGTATCTTCGCACCACGGCGTGTCCCCGGACGTGGTGGAGTTCCGCGCGCCGAACGAGATCGCGCGGTCATCGTCGGGCAAGATTGCGCGCCGGGTGAACGCAAAGCAATTCCAGGAGCGTGCTAACGCGAACCCGCAGTAGGACGATAACCTTAGGTGTTATGAACTCACGCGCAATGACTGAGACTGAACTGATCCGCTGGCTGCAGGAATGGGTGGCCCAGACTGCCGAGGCCGCCGACGTTACTGGTGCCGATTCGGTCGATCCGGCCAAGTCGCTCGAGGCCTACGGATTGTCGTCTCGCGATGCCGTGGTGCTCTCCGGCGAGCTCGAACGCACGCTCGGCCGCCGCGTCGACCCCACTATCGCCTACCAGCACCCGACCATCCTCTCCCTGGCCAAGGCGCTGACCGCGCCCGAGCAGCTCGAGCCGAAGGGGGGCGTGAGTGAGGGGGCGAGTGGGCGTCGTGAAGCACTTGCCCCGGCGCAGCGCGACATTGCGATTGTGGGTTCGGCCGGCCGCTTCCCGGGCGCGAAGGATCAGGCGGCGTTTTGGCAATTACTTGTCGACGGCACCGTGGCCACCGGCCCGCTGCCCGAAGGCAGGTGGAGCGAGTACACGGGCGACCCTTACCTGCGCACCAAGATGGCGGAGGAGTCCACGGACGGCGGCTACCTCGACGACATTGCGTCCTTTGACAACGAGTTCTTCGGCCTGTCCCCGCTCGAGGCCACCAACATGGACCCGCAGCAGCGCATCATGCTCGAGGTCGCCTGGGAGGCGCTGGAGGACGCGCACATCCCGGCCGACTCGCTGCGTGGCAAGCCCGTGGGCGTGTTCGTGGGGTCCTCGGCAAATGATTACGGCATGCTCATGGGCGCGGACCCGGCGCAGGCGCACCCGTACGCGCTGACTGGCTCGGCGAGCTCTATTATTCCGAACCGTATCTCCTACGCCTTTGATTTCCGTGGCCCGTCCATGAACGTGGACACCGCCTGCTCGTCCTCGCTGGTCTCCGTGCACCACGCGGTGCGCGCGCTTCGCGACGGCGAGGCGGACGTGGCCCTTGCCGGCGGCGTGAACATCCTGGCCAACCCGTTCGCGTCCCTGATGTTCTCCGAGCTGGGCGTGATCAGCCCCACCGGGCGCATCCACGCCTTCTCCGACGACGCCGACGGCATCGTTCGCTCCGAGGCCGCAGGTTTCGTCGTGCTCAAGCGCGTAGAAGACGCGATGGCGGACGGCGACGAGATCCTCGGCGTGATCAAAGGATCCGCCACGAACTCCGACGGCCACTCCAACGGCCTGACCGCCCCGAACCCGGACGCACAGGTAGACGTGCTGCGCCGCGCCTACGCGGACGCGGGCGTGGACCCGCACGAGGTGGACCTCGTCGAGGCCCACGGCACCGGCACCATCCTGGGCGACCCGATCGAAGCCACCGCGCTGGGCGAGGTGCTCGGCCGGGGCCGCGCGGCCACGGAGCCGCTGCTGCTCGGCTCGGCGAAGTCGAGCGTGGGGCACTCCGAGTCCGCCGCGGGCGTGGTGGCCATGATCAAGGTGGTCGAGGCGCTCAAGCACGACACCATCCCGGCGAGCGCGAACTTCACCGCGCCGAACCACTTCGTGGACTTTGACGCGGAGCGCATCGAGGTTGTGCAGGACCCGCGCGAGTGGCCCCGGTACTCCGGCCGCCGCGTCGCGGGACTGTCCGGCTTCGGCTTCGGCGGCACCAACGCGCACGTGGTGGTCACCGACTTCGACTCCGCTGATTATGAGCCAGCGGACACCGAAAACACCGACGCCGCCGCCTTCGTCGCCGGCGCCGCCGAGCAGGTCGCGCTGCCAGTCTCCGGGCTGCTTCCTTCGCGCCGCAAAGAGGCCGCGGCCCAGCTCGCGGACTTCCTGGAGGGCCGCGCCGACGCGGACCTCGCGCCCATCGCCCGCTCGCTGGCCAAGCGCAACCACGGCCGCTCCGCCGCCGTCGTGCAGGCCGCGACCACCGAGGAGGCCGTGAAGCGCCTGCGCCAGGTGGCCGACGGCAAGATCGGCCCCGGCATCGTCACCGCCGACGCGCCGGGCGCGGTCGGCCCCGTCTTCGTCTACTCGGGCTTCGGCTCGCAGCACCGCAAGATGGCCAAGCAGCTGCTCGACGCCTCCCCGCTCTTTGCGCAGCGCATGCGCGAGCTCGACGAGTACGTGCAGTTCGAGGGCGGCTGGTCCATGCTGGACATCATCACGGACGACGGCCAGACCTACGACACCGAGACCGGCCAGGTCACCATCACTGCGATCCAGATCGCGCAGACCGACCTGCTCGCCGCCATGGGCATCACCCCGGCGGCAACCATGGGCATGTCTATGGGCGAGATCGCCGCCGCCTACGCCGCGGGCGGCATCTCGGACAAGGACGCCATCCTCATTGCCACCCAGCGCGCTCGCCTCATGGGCGAGGGCGAAGCCATGATCGCCGGCACCGACCAGGAGGGCGCGATGGCGGTGGTGGAGCTGTCCCGCGACCAGCTCGCCGAATTCATCCAGGCTCACCCGGAGGCCGCGGGCGTGGAGCCCGCCGTCTACGCCGGTCCGGGCATGACCACCGTCGGCGGCCCGGGCAAGGCCGTGGACTACATCGTGGACGCGCTGACCAAGGAGGAGAAGTTCGCCCGCAAGCTGAAGGTGCGCGGCGCGGGCCACACGAGCGCGCTCGACCCGATCCTGGGCGACCTGGCCGGCAGCATCGCCGGCATCGAGCCGCACCCGCTGACTGTGCCGCTGTTCACCTCCGTGGACCGCGGCGAGGTCTACCCGGCGGGCGCGGTCGTGCACGACATGGACTATTTCCTGCGCATGACGCGTCAGCCGGTCTACTTCCAGGACGCCACCGAGGCCGCCTTCGCCGCGGGCCACACCACCCTGGTGGAGGTCACCCCGAACCCGGTCGCGCTCATGGGCATGATGAACACCGCGTTCGCCGCGGGCAAGCCGGACGCGCAGCTGCTGTTTACCAACAAGCGCAAGGTGGACGAGGTCGGCGCGCTGCTGGATCTCGCCGCCAAGCTCTACGTCGGCGGCATGCCCGTGAAGTTCGCGGGCTTCTACGGCGAGGGCTCGCTTATCGACGCCCCCCGCACCGCCTTCCACACAAACTCCTACTGGACAGCCGCCCGCCCCTCGGCGGCGGGCGGGTCCCTGCTGGGCGCCAAGGTCCGCCTGCCCGGCGGGAAGGTCGCCTTTGCTACCCAGGCCGACCAGGTCTTTAGCCCCTACCAGCTCATTGAGGCCGCGGCGGCCGAGGTCCTCCCCGGTGGCCGCGTCGTGGCGAGCGAGGAGCACAGCTACCTGCCCGCCGACGGCGAGGTCACCACGGTGGTCCAGCCGAGCCTGGGAGGCGCGAGCGTGAAGGTATTCAACGAGGACACGCTGCTCGCGGAGGGGTTTGTCACCACGCTGTCGCTCGGCGGCGATGAGCAGCTCGCGGGCGTGGCGGAGATCGCCCCGACGGGTGACGCCGCCACCGCACCGAGCGCGAGCGAGGGTGCCGCAGGCGCTGAGGGCGTCGAGGCCGTGCGCTGGGACCCCGCCTCCGGCGAGACGGTGGCGGACCGCCTGCGCGGCATCGTCTCCGAATCCATGGGCTACGACCCGGAGGACCTGCCCGACGAGCTGCCGCTGATCGACCTCGGCCTGGACTCGCTGATGGGCATGCGCATCAAGAACCAGGTGGAAAACGACTTCCAGATCCCGCCGCTGCAGGTGCAGACGCTTCGCGACGCCTCCGTCTCCGACGTCATCCGCATCGTCGAAGACGCAGTCGCTGGACGCGAAAATTCCGCACAGGCGGAAGCTCCGGCCGCGGAGCCGGCGGAGCCCAGCAAGCGTTCCGCGCAGGCGGAATCCGCGGAACCGGCGCAGGGCGTCGGCGTCGCCCCGCGCGACGCCTCCGAGCGCATGGTGTTTGGCGCCTGGGCGAAGTACGCAGGGAAGGCCGCGGCTGGTGTGACGTCCACGTTGGCGTCGATAAGCGAGGCCCAAGCGCACGACATTGCGACCCACCTCACCGAGCGCTCCGGCATCGAGGTCACCGCGCAGCAGGTACTCGAGGCGGAGACGCTGGAGCCGCTGGCGAACATCGTGCGCGAGGGGCTCGAGACCGAGGTTGAGGGCAACATTCGCGTCTTCCGCGACGGCTCTGACGAGGTCAACCCCGTCTTTGTGTTCCACCCCGCGGGTGGCTCGTCGAGCGTGTACGCGCCGCTGGCTCGCCGCCTGAAGGACAACGTGCCGGTCTACGGCGTGGAGCGCCTCGAGGGCTCGCTTGAGGAGCGTGCCGCGGCGTACGTGAAGGACATCACCGAGCTGGCGAAGGGGCGCAAGGTCGTGCTCGCCGGCTGGTCCTTCGGCGGCGCGCTGGCCTACGAGGTCGCGCACCAGCTGGGCAATGAGAAGATCGACTTCATTGCGCTGCTCGACACCACGCAGCCCAGCGAGCCGATCCCGGACACGCCGGAGGAGACGAAGGCGCGCTGGGGCCGCTACGCCGCCTTTGCCAAAGAGACGTACGGCCTGGACTTCGAGGTGCCCTACGACCTCCTCGAGACCGCGGGCGAGGACGCGCTGCTGGAGATGCTCACACAGTTCCTCGCTACGACCGACGCTTCCGAGCACGGCCTGGCCGCCGGTGTGCTTGAGCACCAGCGCGCGTCCTTTGTGGACAACCAGATCCTCAACCACCTGGACTTCACTCGATGGGCGGACGTGACCGTGCCCGTGCTGCTGTTCCGCGCCGAGCGCATGCACGACGGTGCAATCCAATTGGAGCCGAACTACGCGCACATTGACGAAGATGGTGGCTGGGGCGCTATCGTAAAGGACCTGACCATCGTGCACCTGCCTGGCGACCACCTCGCTGTGGTGGACGAGCCCGCGGTGGGGATCGTGGGCAAGCACATGAACGATTGGATTGAGCATGACAACCGCCGATAAGCTTGCAGACCTGCGCGCCCGGCTGGAAAAGGCCCAGGACCCGGGCTCGGAGCGTTCGCGGAAACGCCGCGACGACGCCGGCCGCACGACTCCGCGCCAGCGCATTGCCGCGTTGTTGGACGAAGACTCCTTCGTAGAGATCGGCGCGCTCGCGCGTACCCCGGGTGATGAAAAGGCCGTCTATTCCGACGGCGTGGTCACGGGCTACGGGCGTATCGACGGCCGCCCGGTGGCGATCTACGCGCACGACAAAACCGTCTACGGCGGTTCTGTCGGCGTGACCTTTGGCCGCAAGGTGGTCGAGGTGATGGAGTTTGCCATCAAGATCGGCTGCCCCGTCATCGGCATCCAGGATTCGGGTGGCGCCCGCATCCAGGACGCGGTGACGTCGCTGGCCATGTACTCCGAGATTGCGAAGCGCCAGCTTCCGCTGTCGGGCCGCAGCCCGCAGATCTCGATCATGCTGGGCAAGTCCGCCGGTGGCGCCGTCTACGCGCCAGTGACCACCGACTTCGTGGTCGCCGTCGACGGCGAGTCCGAGATGTACGTGACCGGCCCGAACGTGATCCGCGAGGTCACCGGCGAGGACATCACCTCCGCCGAGCTGGGTGGCGCGCGCGTGCAGGAGCAGTCCGGCAACATCCAGGCGGTGGTGGCGTCCGAGGAGGAGGCCTTCGACTACGTGCGCGACCTCCTCGCGCACCTGCCTACCTCGACGTTCGACCCGGCCCCGGTCGTCGATGCACCGGAGGACGAGGAGCTCGACGACAGCGAGCTGGACTCTTTCATGCCCGACGACACGAATGCCGGCTACGACATGATGGATCTGCTGGTCCAGCTCGGCGACGACGAGGACCTGGTGGAGATCCAGGCGAACTATGCCGAGAACCTCATCTGTGCCTTCGGGCGCGTCGACGGCCGCGCTGTCGGGTTTGTGGCCAACAATCCCATGTACCAGGCTGGCTGCATCGACGCCGATGCTGCCGACAAGGGCGCGCGCTTCATCCGCACTTGCGACGCCTACAACATCCCCATCGTCTACGTGGTGGACACCCCGGGCTACCTGCCAGGCGTGCAGCAGGAGCGCGAGGGCCTGATCCACCGCGGCGCGAAGTTCGCCTTCGCGGGTGTGGAGGCGACCGTGCCCAAGGTGGCGCTGATCGTGCGTAAGGCCTACGGCGGCGCCTACGCGGTAATGGGCTCGAAGAACCTGTGCGGCGACATCAACTTGGCGTGGCCCACCGCCCAGATCGCCGTGATGGGTTCCTCCGCGGCCGTGGTGATGATCCAGGGCAAGCAGCTCGCCGCCATCGAGGACCCCGCGCAGCGCGAAGCGATGAAGAAGATGTTCATGGACTTCTACGACGAGAACATGACCTCGCCGTATGTCGCCGCGGAGCGCGGGTACATTGACCAGATGATCGAGCCGAGCGAGACGCGCATTGCTTTACGACGAGCCCTGCGCCAGCTCTCCACCAAGCGGGAGTCCGATCTGCCGAAGAAGCACACGATCAGCCCGCTGTAACGAAATGGTTACGGTGCCGATAGGCTAACCGTACGATCTCCTCACCAGAAAGGTATAGCTTCGATGCTCTCTTCCACCCTCGATCTCGCCGGCGACCTGATCAGCATGCTCGTCTGGTTTGTCAACGGCATCCAGACCGGCGACCCGATGTACAACTTCGGCTCGAGCTTCTAGCCCTTCTTTGCCACCAGCTTGGCAATGCCGCGCCAGCCGAGCATGAGCAGCGCAGACATCACGGTGGCCACGATGATGAAGGACCAGTGCGGGATGGACTGGTTGCGGATCCCCCAAATGACCAGGCCGGTGATGACGGTGACCGGCCAAATGATGCCGCCTTTGTTATCGCGGGCGATGAGCCAGCCGAGCGTCACTCCGAGCGCGAATGGCCACAGCGTGGACAGCCAGCCCGTGAAGTTGAAGGGCATCTCCTCGGTCTGGTGCGCAGCGCGCGCGAGCAGCGCAAACACCGCGATAGCGACGTAGTCAGCGGCGATGGCGTACGGCTTCGAAATCGTTTTCTTCATACCCGCCATGCTAGCGCCTCGCGGTACTGAAAACACCGCGCCTTACATGCCGCGCCTAGAATACCGAGTCGTTCCACCAGCGGCGCTCGGGCGTGCCGGCGCGGGAGCCTTCGCTATCCAGCTTGATGCCCATCACCTGGTGCAGCTCCACGATGTCGTGCTCGAAGCCCCACTCGGAGCCCGCCATGTACATGCCCCAGAGCTTGGCCGTGTTCAGCCCGACGAGCTCGACCGCCTCGTCCCAGTGTTCCTTAAGGTTCTCGCACCAATCGCGCAGCGTGCGCATGTAGTCGAAGCGGAGGTTCTCCTCGTGGACAACCTCGAACCCGTGGTCCTGCATCTTGCGCACGATAGTGCCGGAGCCGGTGAGCTCGCCGTCCGGGAAGATGTAGCGGCCGATGAAATCGCCCTTGTTCGTCTTGTGGTTGTCCGGGAACGTGATGCAGTGGTTGACCATCACGCCGCCCGGGCGCAGCTTGCTGGAGAGGAAGTCGAAGTAGGAGGCGTAGTTCTTTACCCCGATGTGCTCCATGAGCCCGATGGAGGAGACCGCGTCAAATCCGGACTCGGTGACGTCGCGGTAGTCCAGGTGACGTACCTCCGCGAGGTGCTCGAGTCCCTCCTCCTTGATCTTCGCCTGCGCCCATTCGGCCTGTTCCTTGGACAGGGTGACGCCGAGTGACTTCACGCCGCGCTTGGCGGCGTAGCGCACCATCGTGCCCCAGCCGCAGCCGATGTCCAGGTGGCGGTCGCCCGGCTTGAGGTGGAGCTTTTCAAAGACGAGGCGGAACTTGTTTTCCTGGGCCTCGTCCAGACTGGCGTCCTCGGTGGGGTAGTAGGCGCAGGTGTAGGCCATGGACTCGCCGAGGAACAGCTCGTAGAAGTCGTTGCCCACGTCGTAGTGGGAGGAGATGACCTCCGCGTCGCGCTCCTTGGAGTGGGGCGCGAGGCCCTCGCGAACGGTGCGCTCAAACCAGGAGGCCTGCTCCGCCTCCGGCACGGGCTGGATCTGGAACGCACCCATGCCGCGCAAGGAGCGCACGATGCGCCAGAGTTCCTTTGGGTTCGGGCGCTTGTAGTGGGCGTAGAGGTTGCGCAGCTTATCAAACACCGCGTACGGGTGTGCTAGGTGCTCGCCCTCGACCCCGAGTCCGCCGGTGACCCAGGCGCGCGCCAGGCCGACGTCGCCAGGTGCGGTGGCGATGTAGGACAGCCCCTCCGGGCTGTTCACGCGCACCGTGTGCTCCGCGCCCACCGGCCCTGTGGAGGACCCGTCGAACGCTTCCCAGCGGAACGGGTTGTACGTGGGGAACAGGGTATCCACGATGTCGGCCACGGTCATTGGTACGAACTTGCTCATGTGCTTTCTTCTCCTGTGCGCTGCGGTGTGCGCTATGCGTTGTTGACAGTTTTTTCAAACAGGCCCGGGAAGCGTCGGTCCGGGTCGTACGTGGCCTTCATCCGCTCTGGCAGGTCGCCGCCGTAGAGGCGTTCGAACTCGGGTCGGTCGTAGAAGGCCTCGGAGTAGAGCGACTTGTGGCCGCCCAGCTCGCTTACTTTGCGCTCGATCACCTTGTTAAAGGCGCCCGGCTCCTGGGCGGGCGAGACGTGGTCGGCGGGCACACCCGACCAGAACCCGACGTTGACCCAGGTTGTGCCCGGTTCGAGCGGGTAGAGCGGCCACGGGGCGTGCTCAGGCAGACCAAGCTGTGAGAGCGCAGCCGAGTCGCTGCGCAACCTGATGGGGCAGAGCCAGACGGGCTCGATCTCGCTGGCTTGGAAGAACCAGTCGAGGAACTCGGCGACGTGTGCGTCGGTGACCTCGATGTCTTGCACGACGCGCTCGGTGCGCGGCAGGTTCTTGGGCTTTTTGAGGAAGCGGTATTCCAGATCGTACTTCTTGTCTAGCCCGACCAACTTCCAGTAGAAGGCGCTGCGTCGCAGCTCGCGGGGCCAGAACCGGCGCACCTTCGGGAGCTGCGTGCCAAAGGCGCGCGAGCACCAGAACCAGTCGGTGTCCCAGCGCCAGATGTAGTCGCGGATCGTGAGGAAGTCGTGCGTGATGCCCTCGGGGTGTTGCAGGGAGCGGTAAAAGATCGCGTCGCGCGTGTAGTCGGAGGTGCCCGGGGCGTCATCGGCCTGGAAGGCGAGCACCAGGTACTGCTCTTCCGGGGAGAAGGCTACGCCGTCAAGCCCGTGCACCGTGCGGCCGTCCCACGATCCGGAGGCGGAGACGGCGCCAAGCGCTTCCTGGAAGTCACACAGGGAGTGGAAGCGTGCGTGCTGCAGCTCCACGTACGGCGCGACGTACTCCAGCTCGATCTTCAGGCGCACCGCGTAGCCGAGGGAGCCGTACGAGTTGGGGAAGGCGCGGAAGAGGTCCACGTTCTCCTCGCGTGAGCAGCGCACAATGTCGCCAGTGCCGGTGAGCACGTCCATCTCGATGACAGACTCGTGTGGCAGGCCGTTGCGGAAGCTGGTGGACTCCACACCCATGCCGGAGACGGCGCCGCCGAGTGTGATGGTCTTCAGCTGGGGGATGACCAGGGGCGCGAGGTGGAAGGGCAGGGTGGCGTCGACAAGCTGCTCGTACGTGCACATCCCCTGGACATCCGCGGTTTTAGCAACCGGGTCGATGGCGATGACCCCGCCGAGGCCGCTGACATCGAGGCCAGCGCCGGGCTCGACGCGCTTGCGAAACAAATTCGACGTGCGCTTGGCCAGGCGGACGCGCTCACCCGCGGGGACCTGCCGGAAGCTCGCCAGCAGGGTCTCCACGCCCTGGCTGTGCGCATGCCAGCCCACTGGAGTGACTCGTTCTCCGTCGACGCTGCGCACGCCAGCGAGGGACCTTGCGAGACCATCAGATACGCTCATGTATCGAACAATAGACCCATCGTCTGGACTTCGCGCGGCGGGGGAGCGCGCCTAGTCGCGCGGCGCGCCCAGCATGTAGCCGCGCCCGGCGTAACAGACAATGTGGACGCCCCAGCCGATCGCGGTGATGAGTACGAAGGAGATGATGCGGTAGATGAGGGTGGCGGCGGTGGCGTCGATAAGCGTCATGCCCGCTGCGACGAGCGAGGCGGCAGCGGCGGCCTCGACGGTGCCGACCCCTCCCGGGGTGACCTGGGCGGCGCCGGCGAGCTTGGTCATGATGAACGCGAGCGTGACCCCCATGAGGCTCGCCCGGTTGAGCTCCGCGTGGAGTCCGGGCGCGTCGCCGACGACGGACCAGACGCAGAAGTAGAAGACCACGACGTCCAAGAGCCGGTTGCACAGGGAGCAAAACGCGGAGGAGAAGAACTGGCCGGCGGTCATGCGGATCTGGGAGACCTGCGTGATCACGTCGGCGACCTTGCCGCGCACGGAGCCGGGGAGGAAGCGGGTCCAGCGGGTCAGCAGTGCCGGGTGGCGGGTGGCCCAGAACATGGCGACGATGACGAGGACGGTGAGCACGATCGACGTGCACAAGGTAGCCGCGGACAGGTCGGCGCCGAGGAAGAGGACGGCGGCGAGCCCGATCAGCGCCATCCACACCGTGGAAAGCGCGCCGGAGATAACGAAGAACCAGCCGCACAGGCCGGGGGACGCGCCCCAGGAGCGTTGGACGCGGTAGGTCAACCACGCGGAGAGCGCGGGGCCGCCGGGCAGGGTGGTGGACCAGGCGTTGGAGCCGAGTGTGAGCGCCGTGGTGCGCGCCATGTCCGTGCGCTTGGCGTCGACGTTGAGCAGGATCTTCATCACCGCGGCCATGGCGACAATCGCGCCGAACGCGGCGACGACGGCACCGGCGATCGGGCCGGGCGCGTGAGCGACGGCGCGGCGCAGGGCCCGCCACGAGTCCGCGAGGAAGTCGAGCTCTTCCCAGAACGCGGCGACGAGGAGTGCGAGCAGGACGAGCGGCGCAAGCCAGCGCACCCACCGCATCACCTGCGCGCGGCTACCGTTCGAGCTCACGCTTTTGGGTGTACTCAAGGGCCTTGCGCTCCTCCAGCTGGCGCATGAGCTCGCGGAACGGGACGAGTTCGTGGTTCTCTTCCACCGAGACGCCGGCGCGGCCTGGGTGGGTTTCCGGGTCGTCGGCGGGCTGCGCGGGTGCGGCAGGCGCGGGCTGGCTGCCCGCGGTGCCCGCGCTGCTCTCGCCGCCTTCACCGAGGGAGGCGTAGGCGCGCTTGACCCAGCGGGGCGCCCACCAGTTGTCCTCGCGCAGCAGGTGCATCACCGCGGGGACGAGCAGGAGGCGGATGATCGTGGCGTCGAGCGCCAACGAGAAGATCATGCCGAAGGCGATGTACTTCATCATCACGATGTCGCTCATGGCGAAGGCGGCCGCGACCACGATCATGATGGCGGCGGCAGCGGTGATGATGCCGCCGGTGTGTGCCGTGCCCTCCTTGATCGCTTGGTCGGTGGACGCGCCGTTGTGGCGGGACTCCACCATGCGCGAGACCAGGAAGACCTCGTAGTCCGTGGAGAGTCCGTAGAGGATGGCCACGATGAGCACGAGCACCGGGCTCATCAGCGGGCCCGCGGTGAAGTTGAGCAGGCCGGAGCCGACACCGCCCACGAACACCGCGGTAAGGAACCCGAGCGTTGCGCCGATACCCAGCACGTTCATGATCACGGCCTTGGCCGGCAGGATGAGCGAGCCGAAGAGGAGCGCCATGAGCAGGAAGGTCGCGGCGACCATGTACAGCGCCATCCACGGCAGGCGGTGGAGGAGCGCCTCGATGGACTCGACCTCCATCGCCGGTGTGCCGGAGACGTACGTCTGCACGCCCTCCGGGACGTCCAGGCCACGCAGCTGGTCCACGACCTCCTGGCCGCCGTTGCGGTCTGCCAGCGGGGCGGAGAGGATCGTGGTGCCGTCCTGGGTGGGGTGCGAGGGCTTCAGCGGCGACGCCAGGCCGGAGACCTGGCGCGTCTGCATGACAATGTTGCCCAGCTGCTCGTTCGACGCCCCGGTCACCACCAGCTTCACCGGATCCGTGCGGAAGGCGGGAAACGCCTCGTTGAAGGCGTCCTGCGACTGGCGGGTCTCCTGCGACGGTGGCAGGTAGGACTCGTTGATGCCGCCGAAGGTGATGCCCACCATCGGGGTGGTGATGAGGAACAACAGGGCGGTGATGCCCACGACCACCTTCTTGGAGTTGCGCATGGCCCACGCCGGGATGCGGTACCAAACCGTATCCTCCAAACGACGGGCCTTGCGGCTGGTGCGGCGCACCGACCACATGTCGATGCGTGTGCCCAGCATGCTGAACAAGGCCGGCAGCACCGCCACGGAGATCACCGCGGCGAGCACGACCGCGCTGATCGCGCCGTATGCCACGGACTTGAGGAACGCCTGCGGGAACATGAGCAGGCCGGACAGCGCCACGCCCACCATGAGCGCGGAGAAGAAGACCGTCTTGCCCGCCGTCGTGGTGGTCACCGCCACCGCTTCTTCCACGTCCAGGCCGCGGTCGAGCTCCTCGCGGAAGCGGGAGACCATGAACAGGCCGTAGTCAATGGCCAGGCCCAGGCCCAGCAGCGTGATCACGGACTGGGAGAAGATGTTGACCTGCTGGAACTGCGCCAGGACGGACAGCAGCGACAGGGAACCAAGGATGGACAGGATGCCCACGATCAGCGGCATCGCCGCGGCGACCACGCCGCCGAAGACGAAGAGCAGGATGACGGCCACAAAGATGAGGCCGACCTTCTCAGCACGGGCGATGTCGTTGGCCATGCCGTCATCCAGTGCGTCGGCCACGGCGGTTGCGCCCGCGATCTGCACGGTCGCGTCGCTGGGCAGCTCGATGGCGCGCAGGTCCGGCTCGATCGCGCGGAAGTCCTTGAGCGTCTGCTCCCCATCACCTTTCAGCCCGATTGCGGCGAACGCTTGGGTGCCGTCCGCGGTCACCTGCTGCTGGTTCGGCTTGGCAAAGTAGCTGGTGACGTGGTCGATCTGCTCCGGGTGATTGTCCTGGAGGGCAGAGATTTGGGAATTCGCGGCGTCGATAAGCGCCTTGTCCTGCACACCACCGGGGGCCGAGACGAGCACGATGACATCGCCGGCGTTGTCGCGGCCGAACGTGTCCTGCTCGATCTGTGCGGCGGCCGTGGATTCGGCGCCGGGGTCTTCCCAGCCCTCCTGCGAGAGGCGGTCGCCCAGCTTGGCGCCGAAGAGGACCTGCATCACCAGGATGATGGCAATGACCACCAGCGGGATGACCCGGCGGTGGCGGAAGGCGACGCGGCCCCACCTGTAAAACACGAGGGAGGCCTCCTTAGTCGCGGTTGTGCAGCAGCGCCGACAGCGGGCGGAACGGCTGCATCCAGGCGCCGCCGTCCGGCAGGTGGTCCAGGTTGACGCGCGGCAGCGGCTCGCGGAACACACCCGGAATGTCTTCCAGGTCCACAAAGTCCACCGCGTCAGAGTTCACGGCCCACGAGGCGTGCTCGTGGAAGCCGAGCACCTGCACCGGGATGCCCTCGGCGGCGAGCTCCTCGATGCGCTCCTGGAAGTTCTGCCCGTCCGCGGACGCGACCACGAGGCCGCGCAGGACGCCCTCTTCGTAGCGGCGTTCGATGTGGTCCAGCATGTCCTGGTCCACGTCCGAATCCTCGTCCACCTTCGGCTTGGCAAAGACGGCGAAGCCGACGTTGCGCAGCGCCTCCACCCAGGGGCGCACCGCCTCGGTGTTGCCGGGGGAGACGTTGGTAAACACGGTGGCCTCGGGCTCGACCTGCGTGCCCGTCTCCGCGGAGCGCTCGTCCGCCTCGCCGACCAGCCAGCGGCCGATCGCGTCGAAGCGGGGACGGTAGGCGGCGGTGGGGCGGCTACCCAGGATGGCGCCGAGCCCCATGTCCAGGTTCGGCGCGTCCCACACCAGCAGGTAGGACTCCGGCCCGGCCGGTGCGCCCTCGGTGTACGGGTGCGTCTTGTCCTGCAGAACCATTGGTTACTTCCTCTCCCAGAGGTACTCGCGGATCACGTGGTCCTTGTTCAGGCCCTTGCCCTCAAACTTAGTAATCACCTGGCGGTCCGTCAGCAGCGGGGCGTCCGGCCACGGCCAGCCCTTGTACTCCAGCAGCGGCTCTACATCCACCAGCTCGTCGATCCACTCGGCGTAGTCCGCGTGGTCGGTGGCCACATGCAGCACCCCGCCGGGCTTGAGGCGGGTGGCGATGAGGTTGAGTGTGCCCGATTGGATGATGCGCCGCTTGTGGTGGCGCGCCTTGGGCCACGGGTCTGGGAAGAACACGCGCACGCCGTCGAGCGAGGCTTCCGGGAACATGCGCGCCAGCACCTCCACGCCGTCGCCGCGCACCATGCGGACGTTCTCGATCCCGCCGCGCACGACCGCGCCGAGCAGCTTGGCCAAGCCGGGTTTGTACAGCTCCACCGCGATCACGTTGGTGTCCGCCTCGAGCGGCGCCATCGCGGCGGTGGAGGTGCCGGTGCCCGAGCCAATCTCCACAATCGTGGGGTGGCCCGCGCGCCCGAACCACTCGTCCACGTCGATGTGCCCGTCCGTCTCGTTCGTGAGCACGCGGCCGAGGCGCGGCCAGTGCTCGTTGAACAGGGCCTCCTGGTTCTCAGTGAGCGTGCCGCGGCGGAAGGTCACCGACCCGAGCCGCGGGTAGTCCAGCCCGGTGCCAAAGTCAGTTTGCAGCGGGCGCCCGGCGGGCAGCTCGCCAGTCCCCTCGCGGGGAGTTTGGGAAAAATCAGCGTTATTCATTGTGTTTATTGTCCACATGACGTGCAGTGACGCAAGTTTGTGAGGGGCTTTCGCGCGCTTATCGACGCCCCCTTTCCACCCCATTCCAGGGGGAGGCGCCACGCAGGTCGGGCAACGGTGTCCGTTTGACCCCCGCGCGGTCCCCCGTTTGCCCAGTAAGCTGCGCAGTTCCGGGTTTGTTTTCCGGCGGTCGTATACCCCCAAAAGGGGATGCGTTGGCCGCAAATTCGCACGCGAATGTATGGTGTACGTCACTTTAGGGTGTAGCGTTCTACCTGGGAAAACGTGGATTTTATTCGACGCGCCCGCGATTCAGATACGCTGGAAATCCCGAGGATTTGTGCGGGGACGCAAAGCGGACGTGAACTATGAAGGAGAGCACATGACCACTGCAGTGAACCGTTTGGAGGGTACGGCTCCGACGGACAATGAAGCACTTATTGCCTGGGTAAACGAGTCGGTCGAGCTGTTCCAGCCCGACAAAGTGGTCTTTGCCGACGGCTCCCAGGAGGAGTGGGACCGCCTGGCCGCAGAGCTGGTAGAGAAGGGCACCCTGCTCAAGCTGAACGAGGAGAAGCGCCCGAACTCCTTCCTGGCTCGCTCCAACCCCTCCGACGTTGCCCGCGTGGAGTCCCGCACCTTTATCTCTACCGAAGAAGAGGAGGGCGCCGGCCCGACCAACAACTGGATGAAGCCGGCCGCGCTGAAGGAGGAAATGCTCGAGCACTTCTCCGGTTCCATGAAGGGTCGCACCATGTACGTGGTGCCCTTCTGCATGGGCCCGATTAGTGATCCGGACCCGAAGCTCGGCGTCCAGCTCACCGACTCCGCCTACGTGGTCATGTCCATGCGCATCATGACTCGCATGGGCCAGGAGGCCCTGGACAAGATTGAGGGCGACAAGTTCGTCCACTGCCTCCACTCCGTTGGCGCTCCGCTCGAGCCGGGCCAGGAAGATGTTGCGTGGCCGTGCAACGACACCAAGTACATCTCCCAGTTCCCAGAGACCAAGGAGATCTGGTCCTACGGTTCCGGCTACGGCGGCAACGCCATCCTGGCCAAGAAGTGCTACGCGCTGCGCATCGCTTCCGTGATGGCCAAGGAGGAGGGCTGGATGGCCGAGCACATGCTCATTCTCAAGCTCACCAGCCCGGAGGGCAAGAACTACCACGTCGCTGCGGCGTTCCCGTCGGCGTGCGGCAAGACGAACCTGGCCATGCTCACCCCGACGCTGGAGGGCTGGACCTCCGAGGTCGTGGGCGACGACATTGCGTGGCTGCACCTCAAGGAGGACGGCCTGTACGCCGTGAACCCGGAGAACGGTTTCTTCGGCGTTGCGCCGGGCACGAACTACACGTCCAACCCGAACGCGATGCGCTCCATGGAGCCGGGCAACACCCTGTTCACCAACGTTGCGCTCACTGATGATGGCGACGTGTGGTGGGAGGACATGGACGGCGAACCGCCGGCCCACCTCATCGACTGGCGTGGCAACGACTGGACCCCGGACTCCGCCGAGAAGGCGGCGCACCCGAACTCCCGCTACTGCGTACCGATCAAGCAGTGCCCGACCGCTGCACCGGAGTTCGACGACTGGCGTGGTGTGAAGCTGGACGCAATCCTGTTCGGTGGCCGTCGCCCGGACACCGTCCCGCTGGTCACCCAGGCACTGAGCTGGGAGCACGGTACCCTCATCGGCGCGATGCTCTCCTCCGGCCAGACCGCTGCCTCTGCGGAGGCGAAGGTCGGCTCCCTGCGCCACGACCCGATGGCGATGCTGCCGTTTATCGGCTACAACGTGGGCGACTACTTCCAGAACTGGCTGGACATGGGCGAGCGTGGTGGCGACCGTCTGCCGTCCATCTTCCTGGTCAACTGGTTCCGTCGCGGCGAGGACGGTCGCTTCCTGTGGCCGGGCTTCGGCGAAAACTCCCGCGTGCTCAAGTGGGTCGTGGAGCGCATCGAGGGCAAGGTCGGGGCCGAGGAGACCCCGGTTGGCCACACTGCACGGGTGGAGGACCTGGACCTGACCGGCCTGGACACCCCGGCTGAGGATGTCAAGGAAGCCCTCTACCCGGATCCGGAGCTGTGGGCTCACGACGTGGCGGACGGTCGCGAGTACCTCGAGGGCCTTGGCTCCCGCGTACCGCAGGAACTGTTCGACCAGCTCGATCAGCTTGCTGAGCGCGTGAAGGCAGCACGCAGCTAGCCTGCTGACGCAAAAGGCCCGCCTGTTTGAATGTGAACTGGCGGGCCTTTCGTCATGCGAATTTGCGGCGAGTGTTGTGAGCCCCTTTCTGTGCTGTATCCCGTGCGCTTAAGTCCACGCGCCGAGAAAAGCACACATTTTGTCGCTTAACCCGAAAATTTACTCGTCCCGGCCCCAGTAGAAAAAGAGGAAAGGCCTACAGGCGCAAATTGTCCTGTAGACCTATCCTCACCCATAGCGAGGGACCTTGTCCTCACTTTCTTGACCTCCAATTTACCCATGGAAAGGTTCAACGCAAGTTACCCGAGGTCCAAGCATTGCTCTGGTAGACCGTGTTTGCGGTCCAAAAGGGCGACTGAGAGGAAAGCGCATGCGATCGTGAGGAGTCGCCACGTTGTGTTGGCAGATCCCGCAAATCCGAAAGTGAAGTGGGACTGCCGTTCCACGATACTCCCTGTACGTCTCTTGATCGCCGCTATTGAACAACGATTTTGACAACTTGCGGTGCGTCGAAGTTTTCGACGGTTGCTTCGCCTTCCAAGCGACGTTTGCCGGAAGACATGGCCGCCAAGCTCGGGCACCACGCGGTGATGCGCTCCTCACCGGGCTGAAGTTCCCAGTAGTACAGGGAATCCTCGTCGGTATAGTGCACCATTTCTTGGCGCAGCCCGACGATCGCGCACACCCCGGCGGACGCGCCGTCGGCGGTAACGACCTGGATCACGGACTTCTTGCCCTGAGGTGCGGCCGTTGGGGCAGCAGATGGCATGGTGCCGAGGACTGCCCCCACAATCAGCGCGACGGCTGTGACTGCGGCGACGGCGATTGCCCCGGCCGCTTGCGGATCGAGGGGAAGGCCCTTGAGGGCGCGCTGGAGCTGGGCGGGGAGTTGCATGAGGTCCTACCTTTCATCGGACTTTCGTGAGTGTGAGGATAGTTTACCCCCGCAGCACAAGCACCAGGTTCGAAACCGCGAACTCTCGGAGTACGGGCACGCGCGAAAGCCACCAGGCCCAATGTGGGTGGTAGCGCGGGAAGGCGGTGAGCAAGCGGCCGGTCGAAGTCGCCCACTCAAGCCCTTCGCGGGCCGAGACCGCAAACAGGGAGGTGCCCCACACGTTCTTGGGCGGTCTTCCGTGTGTGCGCTCGTAGCGTTGGCGTGCGAATTCGCCACCGATGTAGTGCTCCCACAGCCCCGTTTCGTGGCCGCCGAAGGGGCCCAGCCACACGGTGTAGGACAGTACGACCAGCCCGCCGGGTTTGACTACGCGCAGCATTTCCTCGCCCATGGCGCGCCAGTCCGGAATGTGTTCAGCCACATTGGAGGAGTACGCCAGGTCGAAGGACTCGTCGGCGAAGGGCAAGTGCGCCCCGTCGCCGCGCACCGCACCGTAACCCGAAAGGCCCGCGGCGGAAAGCTCAGAGACGTTCGGCTCCATGCCGATGTAGAATGTGTCCGCGAAGGCGTCGGCGAAATAGCCGGGGCCGCCGCCCACGTCCAACACAGCATGTCCGGTGAGGCCGGCTGGGGTGGGGCTGGTGGTGTCCTGCCACAGGGCGTCGAGAAGCGAGCGGGTGTCGCGCGCCAAGCCGGTGTAGAACACGGCGGGGCGGAACTGCTCGTAGGCAAACGAGCGCAGTAGGCGCAGCGAACGTGCCAGGGTGGCCAGGCGGCGGGTACGGTACATAGCAATGAAGATACTGCTCATGTGCTGGCGCGACTCCACCCACCCGCAGGGTGGCGGCAGCGAACGCTACCTGGAACGCGTTGGCGAGTACCTCGCGGCGCAGGGCCACGAGGTCATTTTTCGCACCTCCAGCCACACCGACGCGCCGAGGCGCAGCACGCGCGGCGGCATCCGCTTCGAGCGTGCCGGCGGTAAGTACGGCGTGTACGTGCTCGCGCCGCTGTCCATTTGGCGCAACCGGCCGGACGTGATTGTGGATACGCAAAACGGGATTCCGTTTTTCGCGCGCATGTTCACGCGCCACCCGGTCGTGCTGCTCACGCACCACTGCCACAAGGATCAGTGGCCGGTGGCGGGCCCCGTCATCGGGCGGCTGGGTTGGTTTTTGGAGTCCAAGGTGGCGCCGCGGGTGTACCGGGGTGCGCGGTACGTGACGGTGAGTGAGGCGTCGAAAAGCGATTTGGTGGCGCTCGGCGTGCGTGAGCGTGACATCGCGATTGTGGAAAACGGCGTGGATCCGATCCCGGGCGAGCTGCCCATGGTGCCCGACGACGGCAAAGTGCACGTGGTCACCTTGTCGCGGCTGGTGCCGCATAAGCGCATCGAGCACGCCATTGACGCGATCGCTGGGCGCGACGACGTGGTGCTGGACATCCTTGGTTCCGGCTGGTGGGAGGATAAACTGCGCGAGTACGCGGCGGGGCGGGCGGAGATCCGCTTCCACGGCCACGTCAACGACGCGTACAAGCATGCGCTTCTCTCTCGCGCGGCGCTGCACCTCATGCCGAGCGCGAAGGAAGGGTGGGGTATCGCAGTCATCGAGGCCGCGCAGCACGCCCTGCCCACGGTCGGCTACCGCGGCGCCGGCGGCGTCAATGACTCCATCATCGATGGGGAAACCGGCGTGCTCGTGGACACGAAGGCGCAGTTCAGCCAGGCGGTGGAGCGCCTGCTTGCCGACGCCAACCTGCGCCACCGGCTCGGCGCCGCCGCCAAAGCGCGCGCGGGCGAGTACTCCTGGGAGGCGACCGGGGCGAAGTTCGCCGCGGTGCTGGATGACGTGGTTGGTGACGTGGCGGGGCGCTAGCGCAGCTCGGTCGACCAGTTCAGCTGCTGGATCTTCGTATCCAGTTGGCGGTACTCCTTGGAGGCGGCGTCCGCCATCTTGCGCAGTGCGGCCGCATCCACGGTGGGCACGTAGCGCACCTCGGAACGCGAGTAGCGGTCGATCCGCGCCGTCGCCGAGTCCGCGACCGCGGAGTAGAAGCGGCCCGCGCGGACCAGCGCGTCGCGGCGCGCGATTGCGTCGGTCAGCGTGGCGTCGCCCTCGAAAGGCGTGACCGAGTTGGTGTGGTTGATGCGGCGCACCAACACCTCAATCTGTTCCAGCACGTGCGCTGCCTCTTCCAGCAGCTCGTCCGGGTCCTCGGCGGGCTCGTCGCCCTCCTGCACGCGCGCCTGCTCAACCAGGCGGGAGCGCAGCTCGTCTAGGCGGTGCTGCGCCTCGGCGCGTTGTGCGAGTGCCTCTGCAAGCAACATGGTGGCCCCTTTCCTTTTTACGTATGCGTCCCCGTATCCCAACCCTCACGGGTCCCGGGTGTGGCGGGAGTGCGTCTTCCAACACTGCGGTAATACTCAGTTATCTGTGCGTTCCCTGGTGGGGAGTGCTCGTGTGCTCGATGCAGGCCGCGTCACAATGCAAGGGGTGGCCGTGCGGCAAAGGGCCTGATCAGAGTCTCCAGCCTTACCCGGGCTGGCGCGGGTGAGTGTTCGCTAAGACGCACGCCGCGGCCCGGGGTTCCCGCTACCGACAGCATGTAGCAGGACAGTATAGCAAAAACCGCAGCCCCCGGCCCGCGTTGTGCGGGGAGGGGGCTGCGGTTGTGCTGTGCTTGCGGCTCGCGTACGCGACGCCTGTGTCTGCGACGTTTACGCAGCAGTGGCGGGCCACAAGTTGCCGGAGCGCAGGCGCGCGCTCATCTCAGCCTCGACCAGGACCGGGATGAAGTGGTCTAAGGTCGCGCTGTCGCGGTGCGCCTTGAGAATGGAATCGAAGGCCAAGCCGATCTCTTCGGCGTCGAAGCGGTCGGACCACTCGGCGATAAGGTCTTCGCGGATGTTGCGCAGTGCGCGCTCGCGGATAATAGAAAAGTCGATGTTGTTGATGTCCTTCATGAGGGTCTCCTTTGCTGTGTCTTGGGGTAGTTCCCCCGGACTACCGGGTACGTAACCTTTTGTTCATCTGCGGTTAACTTTAGTGGCACGGGTTGAATCATGCAAGGATTTCAATGATTGGGTCTGCTCATTTATTGGAGTGGGCCAACTAAAAACGGAATATACGCTGGTAAGCGGGTTTTTCTACGAATTTTCCGTGATCCATATATGCGTGAATAAAAATACGCGTGAACACTGTTACGCTTGTGACATGACAAACCTGGAACGAGACCGCAGGGTAAACGGTGTGCCCTTGGCCGTCATTCTTGTCGCCGCGGTACTGGTGGTGCCGATGGTCGGTGGATTCCGCTCCGATCCGTTCAGCTGGATCCTTCTGGGATGCTTTGCCGCCTACGCCTTCTTTTACTCGCGCATCACGCTGCGCGTCCGCGTTGACGACCGTGGAGGTAACTCCGCCCTGCAGCTGCGCCTTGCAGGCCGAGAAACCGCGATCCCGCTGGATCGGATCACCGGCGTCGAAGAGGCAGGCCCGCAACCGAGCGTGTGGTCTTGGATGTTCTCCCCACCGCACTTAAGCGGCCCACGGAAGGTCGACGGCGCTGAGTGTTACTCCGTCGGTGGCCCGACAGTACGCATCAACACCGCAGACGGCGACTACGCCGTTTCCGTGCCCGACCCCGAGACCTTCGCCGCCGAGCTGCGCGAGCGCCTCCCCACAGCTACCGCGTAGGCCAGCGCCGCCAAGTAACCCGCAAAAAGCGCAATTCCCACCGGCGGCAGCCCGCGCGGGGGCGCGCCCGTGTCCACCGCGCGGCCGTCCGGGTACACCACCAACCCCACCTCGAGCTCGCGCAACCGCGCCACATCGACCGGCTCCTGCTTCACAGCCTCGTGCGCCGCGACCCACCGTGGCGATGGGGGATCGACCAGGGTGGCGTCGACAAGCAAAGCCCCGGACTCCACGACATTCATACACTTCGGCGCCGCATCGACGGTCGGCTCGCCGCGCACGAGCGTCAGCGGCGCACGCTCAGCGAAATACACATCGCGGCCCGCGGCCTCCACCGCCGGGCACTCGACAGCGGCGGGGCGCAGCTTTGCGACGCTCACCGCACCGTCCGGCACCTGCAACATCGCACACGCCAACGCGGCCGCGGCGCGACGCGGGGTCAGCGCCCCCGCCGCCGCGACGAACGCCGGAATAGCCAGGATGAGCCACTTCTGCGCGTCGCGGAGCAAACCGCCACCGGGTACGTGCGTGACCACGGGGTCGGTCAGGCCCGCCCAGGACGCGAGCGCGACCGCGAAACCCGCCGCCGCCAACGCTAACCAGCGGCGCGGGACGGCCCGCCACCCAAGCGCAAGCAAGATGAACAGCGGGATACCGAACAGGGCAAAGCCGACCTCGCGCGAAGCCGGGACTGCCGCCCCGTTCCAAATGCCGCCTAGCCCCAGAAGCGCTCCAAGTGTGCCCACGTACTGCTCCGCGCGCGGCGCGAACGCGGCAGCGCTAGCTGCAGTCGCGGTCCCGCCACCAGCGGCGAGCGCACCCGCGAGCACCCACGGGGCGCACGACAGCGCGGCGACGACCAACCCCGCCCGGCTGCGCACGAAGCAGGCGGCGGAAATCGCCCCGGTGGGGGTGAGCGAGGCGACCCACTGCGCCAGCGGGCTAGCCCGCCCACCCAGCGCGACCAGGGGAATGAGCCACGCGGCGACGGCCAGCGACCACTGGCCCTGCAGCAGTCGCTCGATGACCAGGGGGTTCCACACCGCCACGGTCATCGCCGCCGCCTTGCCCAGCGGGCGGGTGCCCAGGCGGTGGCCGGCAACGGCCGCGGCGGCGGATGCGCCGATGACGAGCACGCGCACGAGCAGGACCGGGAACGGGACGAGGCCCAGCAGCGCGTCCTGTGGCACGTTGCGGGCGGGCAGGTCGCCGAAGCCGAGCGAGGCGCGAGTGAGCGCCATGCCGGGCAGCACCATCATGTCGCGCAGCGCGAACGCGTCGCCCGGCAGGAAAAACGGCCAGGTCAGGCCCAGCACCAGCAGGGTGCCGTAGGCGGGCAGCAGGTACTTAGCGGCGGTGCGCAAGGAGCACCAACGCCCACACGATTGCAATTGCGGCGACGAACCGGGTCAGCAGCGCCATGATCTGCAGCGCGCGCAGCCACGTCGTTTCGTTGCGGGCGCGGTCCACTGCCGCGGACTTGGAGGCGTCATTGAGCGCCCAGACGCCGGAGGGGAGGGACCAGGTTTCGTCGATAAGCGTGCCCGTGCGCCGCTCCGCATTGACCGTGCGCTGGGTGCCGTCGGGCAGCGTGGCGCGGTACTGGTAGGTATCCAGGCCGCCGACGGAGCCTGGGCCGAGATAGTCCAGCGGGACCGTGGCCTGCGCACCGGGGTCAAAGTAGGGGTACGAGCGGCGCTCCGGGCGGTACGGCAGGTAGGTGCCGAGGCCCTGGCGGTCCTTCTCCGGGAAGGCGGTGGTGGGGTTGATCTGGAAGGAATCAGTAAACGCCTTCGGGCCCGTCTGCTCGGTGGAGAGCGTGTAGATGTCCTTGTCCTTGCCCGTCGTGGGGTCCGTGGCCGTGGACTTCTCGAGAGTGGTCGTGCGCGTGAAGTGCTCACCGTCGGGGCCGTCGAAGGTCATCGCGTACGTCCCGGTGGGCATGGTGCGCTGGTGGGCGATGACGATTGGCGATGCAACGTTGAACGCCAGCGCGCCGACGGCGATGCCCACCGCCCACGCAAGCTTGCGCTTCTTTACAATGTCCACATCGAAAAGCTCACCGAAAACCACACTCGAAACTCTAACCTACTGCCGGAACTCGAGGGCCTGCGCGCCGTCGCCGCCCTCGGGATCCTGACCACGCACGTCGCGTTTCAAACCGCGAACGACTCGCCCCTGCTCGCACGCTTCGACTACTTCGTCGCCGTCTTCTACGCGCTCTCCGCGTTTGTGCTCGCACGCCGTGGGCTCCGGCCCGGGTACTTCGCCCGCCGCTTCGCACGCATCGCGCCCGCGTACGTGGTGTGCGTGGTGGTGGTCCTGCTCGCGCTGCCCGCCTTAAGCGAGGTGGGCGTGGGCCAGGCGGTGGCGAACCTGCTCATGCTGCAGATTTATGTGCCCGACGGGCTGATCGCGGGGCTGACCCAGATGTGGTCGCTGTGCGTGGAGGTGGCGTTTTACCTGATCCTGCCGCTGTACGTGGCGCGCGGCGGGCGGGCGCGCAGGCGGGTGCTCGCCGTGGCGGTGGTGGCGGGGCTGGCCTGGCCGTGGCTCATCCAGCCGGTCTCCAACCCGGAGGTGGTCAACCTGCAGATCTGGCCGCCGTCGTACGCGCCCTGGTTCGCGGTGGGGCTCGTCTGCGCGGAGCTCGAGCGCGTCGGCGTGCGCTATCGCGGCCCGCGCTGGCCGTTCCCGCTGCTGGCCATGCCGGTGGCGTGGTTCGCCGGGGTCGTCGGGCCGGAGGGGCTGACCCACCCCACACCGGCCGAGTTCAACGTGCGCGTCCTGCTCGGCGCGCTCTTCGCCGCCCTGTTCGTCGCGCCCTACGCGCTCGGGCCGAGGGAGGGCGGGACGCTGCTGTCTACGCGGCCCGCGATGTTGGCCGGGCGCTGGTCATACTCCGTGTTCCTGTGGCACATGGCGGTGCTAGACCTGGTGTTTCCGGTGCTCGGGGTGCCCGTCTTCGGCGGACACTTCTGGCTGGTCCTGGCCGTGACAGCGGCCGCGAGCCTGGCCGTGGGCTACGTCTCCTACGAGCTCGTGGAGGTCCCAGGCGCGCGGGTGGTGCGCGCGGCGCTGGCTACTCGTCGCGGTCCGGCCACGCCAGGCACGCCACCGCGAAGCACCCCACAACCGGCAGGAGCGTAGCGCCCGCATAGCTTGCCGACGGCCACGGGGCCCTCGCCAGCACCAGCCCGGCGACCGCCAGCGCGCCACCGGACAGCCACGCGGACGGCAGTACGGTGAAGCGCCGGATGGCCCACGCGGAGACCGCGGCGACGAGCCCCGCGACCGGGCCGGCGGCGACGACGGCGACGGTGGCGAGCAGCGGCGCGGCGCGGTCGACGCGGGGCAGCTCCGGCGGATCGGCCATGCCGTCGTCGCCCCGCCTGCGCACCACTGCCACCAGGCACGCCAGCGCGACGAGGGCGCTGAACGCGCCGCCGAGCAGGAGGGAGTACCGGTAGGTCGCCTCGCCGGCGAAGTACATGCGGAACTCGCCGGAGGCTCCGGCGGGGACGGTGAAGGCCTGGGTCGCGGCGTCGATAAGCGTGGGCTCGAGCGCGTGACCGCCGACGGTGGCGCGCAGGCCAGCATTGAACGCGCGGGTGGTGATGATGGTGCGCGCGTGGTCGGCGGGGGCGAGCGTGTCGGGGAGCGGGGACCAATTGGGTGTCGGCGCCTCGCCGCGGGTGAGCGCGACGGCGTCGCGGCGGGTGAACAGGTCGTGGGGGCCCGCGGGCAGGTGGACGGGGCCGGCGGGGTAGCGGGTGCCGTCGATGGTGGCGGGCGCGTCGAGGTGCCACGTGGCGTCGACGGCGGTGGTGAAGCGGCGCTGGATCATCTGCGTCTCGGGGAAGTGGCGCTGGAAGAAGTAGGTGTCGGCAGTGCCGGGGGCCTCCACGGTGCGGGACACGCCCGCGTCTACCTCCGCGATGCCGGCGCGCTCGGTGAGCCCGATGCGCGTGGTGCCAGGCGCGCGGATCGTGCGCGGCTCGCCCGCGACGAGGGTGACGCGGCGCTGCGCCCCGCCCGTGAGCTCCACGGTGGTGGTGCGCGTTGCGGTGAGCGTGAGCGACTCCGCCACCGGCGGCACCTCGATCCACGGGTGGCGGTCGCCCGGCGCGGGCCACCACGCGGTCTCCGGGGCGCCGTCGAAGGCGCTGGTCAGCGACGCCCCGGCGACCGCCCCGCCGAACGCGTTCGCGTCCGCGGCGGAGGAGGAGGCGCGCACCTGCCCGCCGTCCTCGGCGACACCGACGCGCGTGCCGGCCGACGGGTAGTCGGGCAGCCGGTTGCCCAAGTTGCCGCCCTCGCCCTGCGCCAGTGGCGCGGACTGCGCGCCGCGGAGCGTACCGTAGTTGTGCTCGGCCAGCGCCGGGGTGTCCGTGACCACGTTCGCATGCCTATCGACGAGCCGCGCCGGGAAGTACCCCCACCGCGCCCACAGCAGCGGGAGGACCTCGCCGCCGCCGTCGACGGTGACCGGTTCCGCGTCTGTGATCATGGCGTCGCGCTGGGGCTCGAGGAGGTAGATGTCGACGCCCGTGTCGTCTCCCTCGTCCCGGAAGCTCACGGTGGGCTCGCCGAGGTTGCGCGCCGCGTAGGCGGGGTCTACCGGCGGGGCGGTGGTGGCGGGCGGGCCGGTCGCCAGGTCGTGGCGCACCACCACCGCGCCAACGCCGATGGCGCGCAGCGCCTCCGGGTCCACCGCACGCACCTGGCCGTCGAGGCCGCGGATGGCTTCCGGGTCGGCGAGGGGGACGGCGTCGCGGAACGCGAAGCGGGTGCTGGTCAGCGCCTGGATCGGCTCGTCGCGGGTCCAGCCCCAGGTCTGGCGGGCGAACGAGGCCGACGGCACGACCAGCGTGCGGGTGCCCGCGGCGTGCTCCTCCAGCCACTCGCCGGCGGCGACCCACGCGGGCGAAATCTCCGTCCACGTGCCGTCGGGGAGCAGGCGCAGCGACCACGCCGGCGCCACCGCGACCGCGGCGGTGAGGACCACGCCGACGGCGCGGGGGCGGTTGATCCGGGCGAGGAGGTGGCCCACGCCGATGGCCAGGGGGAGGCGGACGAGTGGGTCGAATTTGTGCAGGTTGCGGAAGGGGGCGAGGGGGCCGTCGAGAAGCGGGACCCAGAAATGTGCGGAGCAGAAGAGGGCGAACCCGACGGCGAGCATGACCACCCACGTGCTGCGCCACGGGACGTCGCGGCGCGCGAGGCCGGCGAGGCCGAAGCCGGCGACGAGCGCGGTGGCCAGCACGAAGGCGGGCTCGCCGACGACGAGGAAGCCGGCGGTGCGCTCGGCGTCCACGAACGGCGCCCAGCTGGTGGCGCCGCGCAGGACCTCCACGGGGTTGAGCCAGGCGGTGGTGACGGAGGCGGACTCGATGAACTCCGTAAACGGCGGCGAGTAGCGGCCGAGCACCAGCAGCGGCCCGATCCACCACGTGGACACCGCCGCCGCGCCGAGAGCGAACCAGGTGGCGCGGGCGTACTCGCGGCGGCACAACAGCCAGATGAGCGCGGGCACGCAGGCGGCGATGGTGGCCGTGGCGTTGACCGCGCCCATCGCCGCGACCGCGAGCACCGCGCCGGCGACGCGCGGGCGGGCCCGGGCGAGCGGGATAAGCGTCCACGGCACGAGCGCCACCGGCCACGCCTCCGAGGAGATCGCGGTGAGCGTGGTGAGGATGCGCGGCGACAGCGCGTAGAGCAGCGCCGCCGTGACCTGCGGGACGCGGCCGCGCACCCCGGTGCGGCGCGCCAGGATCAGCGCGCCCGAGTACGCCAGGCACACAAGCAGGGTCCACCAGGCGCGCTGCGCCACCCACTCCGGCACCCCGGCGAAGTGCGTGAGCAGGAAGAACGGGCCCTGCGGGAAGAGGTAGCCGTAGGCCTGGTTCTGCACCTGGCCCAGGGGGAACTCGTCGGTATAGGCGTGCGTGGCGCGGGCGAGGAAGCGCGCCGGGTTGACGGAGAGGTCCAGCTTGGTGTCGGCGGCGACCCGGCCGGGCGGCTGCAGCAGGACGGTGAGCGCCAGCAGCACCCAGCCGCCAATGTGTGCGCGCAACGGCTACTCCCGGGAGCCGTACTCCGGCCCGCCCAGCACGGCATCGTCCGCAGCCACGGCCCCGCCCTGGGGCACGGTGCTCTGCCCGGAGACGGAGGCGACGCCCAGCACGCCGACCACCCCGAGCACGGCACCGACGACCGCGGAGGCGATCACCGGGTTGGCGGCACGGCGCGGCAACGATGCAGGCAGGCGCAGAACTTGGTGGGACATGCGCATGAGCCTACCAGCACGACTACACTAGTACCGTTTCTTCCAACTCGAAGGGGGCGCGCGTGTCCAAGATGCCGCAGCGGAACCGGGCGGTCGCCGTGTGCGTCGGCGGCGTGCTCGCCGTGGCGCTGCTCGTCGCCGCCCTCACCGCGCGCCCCGAGCTGGGCGGCGAGCCCTCCGACACGGCCCAGCAGGAACCCACGCAGACTGCACAGTCAGAGCAGTCAGAACAGCCAGAGGAGCCCGACGCGGTCGTTCCTCCCGCCCCGCAGCCGGCCCCGAGCGCGCCGCAAAGCCCGGCGCAGCAGCGCGTCCCCGCGGATTTGCGCGCGCGGGTGGCGTCGCTGATGGTGGTCGGCGTGACCAACGAGGCGCAGGTCCGCGCCGCGCTCGACCAGGGCGTCGGTGGCCTGATCATCCCGAGCTGGGCCGACCCCGCGCTGCTTACCGCGCAGGGCCACAACATCGAGGCACTGCGCGCGCAGTACCACCACCCGTTCTCCGTGGCCATCGACTTTGAGGGCGGCCGCGTCCAGCGCCACACCGACGTGATGGGCAGCTTCATGGCCCCGCGCGAGCTGGCCGCCCGCCCGCCCGAGGTCATTCGGGGCACCGGCTACGACATCGGCCGTTCCCTGCGCGGGCGCGGCGTCAACGTGGATTACGCCCCGCTCCTGGACCTTGACGTTTCCGGCCTGGACATCGTCGGCGACCGCGCGTTCAGCGGCCACCCGGACGAGGTCGTGCGCGTTGGCACGCTGTTTGCGCAGGGGCTTATCGACGCCAACGTTACCCCCACCTTCAAACACTTCCCCGGCCACGGCCGCGCCTCCGGCGACACGCACCACCAGCTCGCCGTGACGCCGCCGCTGGACCAGGTGCGCGAGCTGGACATGCGCCCGTTCGGCCCGCTTTTGCAGCGCTTCCCGCGCTCCAGCGTGATGATGGGCCACATGATCGTCCCCGGCATGGGCCCGGAGGGCGTGCCCAGCTCCCTGAACCCGGAGGCGTACCGCATCCTGCGCGACGGCGACTACCCGGGCGGCGTCCCGTTCGAGGGCGTCGTGGTCACCGACGACCTCTCCGGTATGCGCGGCATCCTGGACTACGCGCCGACGCCGGAGGCGGTCAAGCGCGCGATCGCGGCGGGCGCGGACCAAGCGCTGTGGTCCTCGGGCGCGGACGTGCCGCAGGTGATCGACGGGGTCGTCGCCGCAGTGCAGTCGGGCGAGCTGCCCGAGGCGCGCGTGAACGAAGCCGCGGCGCGCGCCCAGCAGCAGCTGATCAACACCGGCCTGTAAGTCCGCGGCCAGCCCAGCATGCGAATTCGTTGCTACATCTACTACCCCATCTACTACCCTGTGACAGGTGACTACTTCCCACAGGCAAACTTCGTCGCACCGCCGCGCCGGGTCGTCCGGAAAGGCGGGCAAGATCGCGCTCGGCGCCGTCCTGGGCCTGCTCGCCGTTGTCCTGGCCGTATACCTGGCGGACCTGGCGCTCAACCGCGGCAACGTCCCCCGCGGCACCACGGTCGGCGGCGTGGCCATCGGCGGCATGTCGCCGGACGAGGCGCGCGAGCGCCTGCAGGGGGAGCTTGGCGACGTCACCGAGCAACCCGTCGAGGTCACGGCGGCAGACAAGCGCGCCCAGCTCGTGCCGGCGGCGGCGGGGCTGGGGATCGACTGGCAGGCGACTGTCGACGCGGCGGGGATCCAGTCCGCGAACCCGATCCCGCGGCTGACGGGCCTGTTTACGCAGCACGAGGTGGACGTGCAGGGGAGCGTCGATAAGCACAAGCTCGACCCAGAACTGGCACGGGTGAAGGACGAGCTGTACGTGGCGCCGGTAGACGGCGCGATCCACGTCGACGGCGGCAAGGCGAATGTGACCGACCCGAAGCTAGGGCAGGAGGTGAACCCGGCCGACCTGGAGACTGCGGTGACGGACGGCTGGCTCGACCCGGAGGGCGTGGACGTGGAGCCGCAACCCGTGGAGCCCGCGATCAATGATGCGGCGATCACGCAGGCGATGGATGGCCCGATCAAGGCCGCGCTGGGCGGACCGCTGACCGTCAACGGCCGCGACGGCGTGACGGCGACCATCCCGCAGGAACGGATGGGCGAGGTCGTGCAGTTCAACAACGTGGAGGGGCGCATCCAGCCCGACGTGCACCGCGACGTGGCGGGCGCGATCCTTGGTGAGGCGCTCGACGGGACGCAGACCGAGATGCGCAACGCGCGCGTGCTCGAGGGCGGCGGGGTCGAGCCCTCGCAAGACGGCACCGAGGTGGACTGGGACGTGACCTTCGACGGATTCGAGGACCGCCTCCTCGGCCACGGCGAGCGCACCTGGGACGCCGCGTACCGCCCGGTCGAGGCCGACTTCACCACCGAAGACGCGCAGAACGCTACCTTTAACGAGGAGGTCGGGTCCTTCACCACAGGTGGTTTCTCGGGCCCCTCCGGCACCAATATTGCGCTGGTGGCGCAGACCGTCAACGGTGCGATTGTGAACCCGGGCGAGACCTTCTCGCTCAACGGCTACACCGGGCCGCGCGGCACGGCCCAGGGCTACGTGGAGTCCGGCATTATCCTCAACGGCCACTCCGACATGGCCGTGGGCGGCGGCATCTCCCAGTTCGCGACGACGCTCTACAACGCCGCGTACTTCGCGGGCATGACTGACATCGCGCACACGCCGCACTCCTACTACATCTCCCGCTACCCGGTGGGCCGCGAGGCCACCGTCTACGAGGGCGCGATCGACCTGCAGTTCCGCAACGACTCGAACCACCCCGTGCGCATCCAGACCGGCGTGAGCGGCGGCGAGCTCACCGTGAGCCTCATGGGTGTGAAGACGGTGCGCGTCGAGTCCGCCAACGGTGGGCGCTGGGCGCAGACCCAGCCGAACACGATGAACCTTTCGGGCGCGACGTGCAGCCCCTCCGGCGGCTCGCCCGGGTTCACCACCTCGGACACCCGGAGTATTTACGACCTCTCCGGCAACCTCATCGACCAGGAGACCCAGACCACGGTCTACGACCCCGAGCCGATTGTGAAGTGCGGCTAGGTCCCGTTTAGGCCCACGGGATGGGCGGCGGGGTGTGCTCCCCGCGCTCGCGGGTGAGCCCCCACAGCGTGAGCTCGGTGAAGACGGGGTCGCGCTCCATCAACGCGTGCCGCGGGGCGTAGCCGTCATAAGCGTCGGCGACGTTGATGTTCACCACGTCCGCCCCGTCGACGGCGGCCAGCATGGACGTCGCATTGGGTGTGACCAGCACGTCCGCGGGCGAGTACAGCGACGTGTACACGATACCCGGCACCGTATCGGGCACGTTGAGGCGCGTTTGCACCCACGGCGAGTCCGCGAGCTGCTGGATCACGCCTGGCGACGCCAACGCCGACGCCGCCCGCGGGTGCCGCGTAATGAAGGGGGCGAAGCGGGGAGCGCGGCCGCGCACGTCGGTGCCGTGGAAGTTCGCTCCCATGGCGACCACGCGCCGCACCTTCGGCGCGCCCCCGTTGGCGATGAACAGCTTGGTCATGAGCCCACCCTGCGAGTGTGCCACGATGTCTAACTTCGCAGCCCCGGTCTGCTCCAGGACGTGGTCCACGTTCGCGTGCACGTCCTCGATGATGCTGTCCAGGTTGCCCATGCCGTAGAAGCCGGGGGCGAGCATGTCGCCGTAGTCGGCGCCCCACACCCAGAAGCCCTCGTCGCGCAGGCGCTCCGCGTTGGGGCGGAACGCCCGGGCGCGGCTGGTTACGCCGTGGATGTACATGACTGGGGTGGTGTACGAGGGCGAGAAGTCCGGGTCGTTGAAGGGCAGCGGTGGTCGGTTGCGCGCGGCGTTGGCCGCGCCGAGTGCGGCCGAGCCGGCGACGATCATGGTGGCGAGCTTCATGCGTATCCAGCATATGTGGTTGCGCGCTTCCTTGACCGGGAGTTTTCGCTCCGATACGCTGGTCGACGGATCAAGAAGTCCGACGCGCTCTTTCTAGTGACTGCTGTTGCAGTGTGATTTGAGCAAGGCCTCCCGGCCCGTCGGCTGGCAACCGCGCAGATCGCGCACGGTGCCCCCGGGAGAAGATCTGTCGGCGTTTGCAACACCGCGCGCCGAAAGTGCGACCTTCCAAGGAGAGCCCTCATGGCTTTGACGTCCTGGCTTCCCGCCACTTTGGACAACATCAACCAGACCGTACTGACCTTTTCCGCTGGTGGTGAGCTGCACGTCCGCGTGTTTGGCACCCAGCTCGCGGCCTTCGATGTGGTTCAGCGGGTGGGTACGAACTTTGAGTACTCGCCGGAGCGCAACCGTCTGCGCGCGGCCGCTGCGGAGGGAGGCGTCCCCGGCGAGGAGGTCCCGCTGCCGCCCGCCCGCGATTACGCAGCGGTGGATCACACCCGCTGCGGGCTCGTTGCCGATGGCCACCGCCCGCACTGGATCCCGGTCACCCGCGCCGCGAGCTCCCGCGACGGCAAGGCCGGCGGGTGGACACGGGTGGAGATCCTGCAGGTCGAGGGCACGCGCGTGACGTTTGCTACCGACGACGGCGTGGTCCAAGGCTGGTTCCACAACCCCGACGTGCTGGCCACCGGGTGGCGCTACCACCCGAAGTGGCGGGTGTTGGAGGCCGCATCGGGCGAGGTCGCCGTGCTCGCCGCCCAGCCGATCGGGGCGTGCTGGGCGTAGGCGGACGGAGCTCTGGCGGTTGGGCGCCTCCTTCTGAGTCCCTACATGACGAGGACAGGATGACGAGGGTGCGACAAAAATTCCGCGTCTTCGTCACCCTGCCCTCGTCAAACAGGCCAAACCCCCAACCCCGCCCCGAGCCAGACAGGGTTAAGCGACAAAATGTGTGCTTTTTGAGCTATAGATTCCCGGTCTTACCTCCGGCTACGGCGGGAAAGTGCTCGTCGAATCGGGATTCCTGGCTTGCAACATGAAGGTCCACCACTCCAGCCAT
>NZ_NSGK01000009.1:0-95452 GCF_002285085.1 Corynebacterium sp. NML 150383
GCTGGGCAGGACGAACATAACCCCAGCACAACACACCCAAAAACCACCCATCCCACCCCCAAAAAAGCACACATTTTGTCGCTTAAGTCGACACGCCGAGAAAAGCACACATTTTGTCGCTTAACCCTGACCTGCATAAGTGCGTGCCCTCGCCCTTTAACACCCCGCGTTTCCACCCGCCTGACCGGGCAGAAGAAAACCCCGCCGGAGCGGGGTTCCAACTTGTGCGCCCGGAGGGATTCGAACCCCCAACCTTCTGATCCGTAGTCAGATGCTCTATCCGTTGAGCTACGGGCGCGTCCTGTCAGATTCTCTCTGACAACGAAGAGATACGTTACACCGTTGCTCGCAAAGCACCAAAACGCCAGGTGAATGGGGGATTGATGGAACGTAGGGGCGGTGGGGCGTCGATAAGCAATAGCCCCCGAATGTATGTAGAAGGTCGAAGCGAATGCGCGAATCGCTATACGCGCAGACAGTACGGTGCTAGAAATATTAAGGTACTTGCAACTCTGTCCAACTCTTGCCAGCTCAGGGCACGCACGTGCCCACCCAACCGTAAAGGAACCTCCATGGCCCACACTCCACGCCGCCGCGCGCTCGTCGCCGCGAGCGCCCTGTCCCTCGCGCTGACCGCGCCATCCATCGTCGTGCCGAACGGCTACGCACAGGACACCACGACCACAGAAACGACTGCGACCTCCGCCGCGGGCGCCCCGGACAGTGCCGTGGATTGGGAGAAGGAATACGCCGCGAACTTTGCCGGCAATGAGCCCGCGACCGTCGAGGGTCTTGTGCTGCCGGAGGGCTCGACAATCGAGGCCGCGGCAGCGACGCTGTTCAACTGGAAGCTGGCCGCAAACGAGGACGGCTCCGTTGAGCTGACCCGCCCGCAGAGCGACGTCGCGTTCAGGGACGGACTGCAGAGCATCCCCGCGAAGGTGACGCTGCCGGGCGAGGAGCAGCAGAACGTGACGCTCAAGGTCAACGTGTCCAAGAACGATGCAGCGTGGGTGGCGGACCTGCCGGACCTGGACAGCCCCTACGACGTTGACTTTGAGGGCAAACTTTCCAAGACCGTTGACGAGATCACGCTGCCCGAGGGCGTGACCGTGAAGAAGGGTGCGGGCAAGCCGTTGTGGGGCGTGTCCACCAAGGACGGCAAGGTCCTGATCACCGCGCCGAGCAACTTCGTTGCGGGCACGCAAGACCTGCCAGTCGAGTTCTCCGACGGCACTACCACCGTGAAGCGCACGCTGAAGATCAACGCGTCCAACCCGCAGACCTCGAGTGGCGAGGTCGCCGGCATTGCCGGAGATGTGCTTGGCAAGATCCTCGGCGGCATCGTTGGCGGCGCAACCGGTGGCGGGCTGCTCGGCGGCCTGACCGGTGGCGGCTCGGGCTCTGGCACGGGTTCTGGCTCAGGGGACGGCAAGGGCGGCGGTGTGAACATCAACATCGCGTCCAACAACGGCAACCCGAACGTGGTCATCACGGACAACGCGAAGGCTGAGATCAAGGACAACCTGGCCAATAACGGCAACCCGGTGATCACCGACAACGCTAAGGCCGAGATCAAGGACAATCTGTCCAACAACGGCAACCCGGTGATCACGGACAACGCTAAGGCCGAGATCAAGGACAATCTGTCTAACAACGGCAACCCGGTGATCACGGACAACGCGAAGGCAACCGTTGAGATCAAGGACAACCTGTCCAACAATGGCAACCCGGACGTGAAGATTTCCGACAACGCCAAGGCCACCGTGGTCATCACGGACAACGCCAACCCGCGCGACAACCTGTCCAACAACGGCAACCCGGACGTGAAGATTTCCGACAACGCCAAGGCCACCGTCGTCATCACGGACAACGCCAAGGCAGACATCAAGGACAACGCCAAGGCGACCGTGGTGATCACGGACAACGCCAACCCGCGCGACAACCTGTCCAACAACGGCAACCCGGACGTCAAGATCTCCGACAACGCCAAGGCGGACGTGAAGGTCACCGACAACGCCAAGGCGGACGTCAATGTCACGGACAACGGCAACCCCGATGTGAAGATCTCCGACAACGCCAAGGCGGACGTGAAGGTCACCGACAACGCCAAGGCGGACGTCAATGTCACGGACAACGGCAACCCCGATGTGAAGGTCACGGACAACGGCAAGGTGGACGGCATTCCAGCGTCTTCCGGCGGCGGCTCCTCCGCGTTCGGCCAGGAGGGCGAGGGCCCGGAGGTTGGCGCAAACGTGGGCGTCGAGGGCGGCTCCTCCGACCCGCGCTGCGCGGCGACCCTCGCCGGCTTGGCGGTGCCGATCCTGGCGATCATCCCGCTTGCGCTGGCAACCCAGCTGACGGTGCCCGGCCTCGAGTCCGTCGGCGCCCAGCTGACCCGCACGCTCAATGACGCCGCACGTAACTTCGGCGTCCAGCCCGAGGCACTCACCGCCGCCGGCGCTGGCGTGATCGGCCTGGCTACCGCCGTCCTCGCCATCGTCGGCGCGCGCACCTGCGTCCCGAGCGTCCGCGATGTGGACATCACCGTCGGTTCCTCCGGCTCCGGCGAGACCCCGTCCACGACCTCCACGGTCGCACCGGTGGTGAAGACCGACTAGGAACGGAAAGCACGAAACCCCAGCTCTCTGAGCTGGGGTTTTCTTGGTGCGCCCGGAGGGATTCGAACCCCCAACCTTCTGATCCGTAGTCAGATGCTCTATCCGTTGAGCTACGGGCGCGGTGGCGGAGACGACAGGATTTGAACCTGCGGCCCTCCGCAAAGAGGGCAACTCCTTAGCAGGGAGCCCCATTCGGCCGCTCTGGCACGTCTCCAGGCCTTTGCCCATCCTACCCACACGCAGCCACACAACCAAATGCGCTGCCTAACCGCGCCGCCAATCCGTATAGTGGTGCGCATGAAACTCAACTCGGACCTTCTCGCCGGCGTCGCCACCCGCGGTGACCTCGGCCCCGCCGCCGCCAACCGCTCCGACTGGATTGTCTGGGCCGTCACGGACATCGACGCCGTTTCGGAGCAGATGCTTATCGACGCCCCCTTGTTCCTCTCCCCCAAACACGCCACCCCCGAGCGCCTCTCCACCTCCACCGTCCTCCTCGGCGTCCCGCTCGGTGAGATCGCGGGCGCGGATCTTGCGGACGTGGACCCGCGCCACCCGGGCGACGCCTCCGTTGCCCCCTCCGCCGCACTCTCGCTGAAGGACGTCGTCGTCATCGCCGGTGCGGACCGTGCGACCGTAAAGCGCGCGAAGGACTTGCTCAGCGCGGACCGGATCCAGTTCCACACCACCCCGGAGCTTTTCCCGGAGACCTAAACCCAAAACGGGTATTCCACGACACACTTCCGGCTACGCTGTGGGGCATGACTCAACTTCCTCGCCCCGACATCGACGCTGACGGCCTGCTCGAGTACTCGGTTGTCTTCACCGACCGCTCCCTGAACCACATGTCGCAGAAGTTCATCTCCGCTACGCAGGAGATGCTCACGCTGCTGACCTCCACCTACGGCGCAGACTCCGCCGCACTCATCCCCGGCGGCGGCACCGCCGCGATGGAGGCGGTGGCGCGACAACTGTTCACGGGCAAGAAGGTGCTCATCCTGCGCTCCGGCCTCTTTACGTACCGCTGGAGCCAGATCATCGAGTCCGGCCAGATCACGGATTCGGTGCACGTGCTCAACGCGCAGCCGACCAGCCAGGAGTCGCAGCCCTCATTCGCGCCGCCGGCGCTGGAGGAGGTGCGGGGAATCGTCGAGAAGCACCAGCCCGACGTCATCGTGACCGCCCACACCGAGACCGCGGCGGGGCTGACCCTGCCGGACGACTACATCGCAGGCCTGGGCGAAATTGCCAAGGACAACGGCGCGCTGTTCGTGCTGGACTGTATCGCTGCGGGCGCCTCCTTCCCCAACATGGAGTCCCAGGGCATCGACGTACTGGTCTCGGCGCCGCAAAAGTCGTGGTCGGGCTCGCCGTCGACGGGCTACGTCCTGCTCTCGCCGAAGGGCCGCGAGGCGGTGCTGGCCAGCGAGTCCACCTCGTTCACCCTGGACCTGAAGAAGTGGCTGGGCATCTTCGACGGCTACCGCGACGGCAAGGCCGGCTACCACTCCACCCTGCCCACGGACACGATCCTGCACAACCTGGAGATCATGCGCGAATCCGCCAAGGTAGGACTGGGCGTGCTGGCGCAGCACCAGGAAACGCTCGGCCGCCTCGTGCGCGAGGCCGCCTACCAGCGCGGGTTCCGCTCCGTGGCCGCGGACGGCTTCGAGTCCAACGGCGTGGTCGTGCTGTACGCAAACACCCCGGAGCAACAGTCGGGCGCCGCGTTCAAGCCCAAGGGCCTGCAGATTGCGTCCGGCGTGCCGCTGCAGATCGGCGAGGGCGACGGCTTCTCCACCTTCCGCATCGGCCTCTTCGGCCTGGACAAGTGGGCGGATCCGCAGGCGGCGGCCCAGCGCTTCATCGACGTGCTGGACGCCCTGTAAAACATTTGGCGGAGACGAGGGGATTTGAACCCCTGGAGGTGTGACCCTCGCCGGTTTTCAAGACCGGTGCATTCGGCCGCTCTGCCACGTCTCCAACGGGTGAAAAGCTTACAGTATGGCCTCACCGACTCCGTTATCCTGGGTGGGCATGAAAGCAATTGCACTCACTGACCCCGACAATCCCCGCTCCCTCGCTCTTGCCGACGCGCCCGAGCCCGCACTTGATCACGGCTGCGTGCTCGTCCGCGTCACCGCCGCCGGCGTCAACCGCGCCGACCTTGTCCAGGCGCAGGGCAACTACCCGCCGCCGAAGGGCGAACCGGACACCATCGGCCTGGAGTGCGCCGGCGTGATCGTGGACCCCGGCACCACCGGCCGCACGAAGGGCGAGGAGGTCGGCTGCCTACTCGCGGGCGGCGGCTACGCCGAGTACGTCGCGGTGCCGGAGGGCCAGCTCACGCCCAAGCCAGCCAACCTGAGCCTGGTGGAGACCGCCGCCGTGGTAGAGGCCGCCTGCACCGTGTGGTCCAACCTGGGCATGGTCGCCGGCCTACAAGCGGGCGACAAGGTGCTCATCCACGGCGGCGCCGGCGGCATCGGCTCCTTTGCCATCCAGCTGTGCAAGACGCTGGGCGCGGAGGTCGCCGTCACGGCGGGCAGCGACGAGAAGCTCGCCTACTGCCGCGAGCTGGGCGCCGACATCTGCATCAACTACCGCACGCAGCACTTCGAGGAGGAGCTCAAGGGCTGGGCCGACATCATCCTGGACGTGGTGGGCGGCGAGTACCTGGAGGCGAACATCAAGTCGCTGGCCGTGGACGGCCGACTCGTCGTCATCGCACTGCAGGGCGGCGCGAAGGGCACGCTGTCGCTGGGCCGGATGATGCCGCGGCGCCAGTCGGTGCACGCCACCACCCTGCGCGCCCGGCCGCGCCCGATGAAGGCACGGATTGTGGAAGACACCGTAAAGCACGTGTGGCCGCTCATCGAGTCCGGCCAGATCGCCCCCAACGTGACCAAGACGTTCCCGCTTGCCCACGCCGCCGCCGCGCACGAGTACCTCGATTCCGGCGCTCACACCGGAAAGGTCGTGCTCACGGTGGGTGAGTAACTTTTCGGCGAAAAGTTACGCCAGCGACGCAACGGTGCGGATGAGCTGCTCGATGTCGGTCTCGGTGTTGAAGGGCGCGAGGCCGACGGTGACGGCGCCGCCCATCTCGGCGACGCCCATGTCGCTGATCAGCCGGCTCGGCCGCGCCATCGTGGAGACGATGCCGTGGGCGAAGAGACGCTGGTGCACCATTGTCGACGGCACGCCCCGCACCCCAAACATCAGCCGGGGAATGCGCTCAATCGCCGCGTCCTCCGCCGCCTCGCCCGAGACGCCGACGATGTGGACCGCGGGCAGCGTCCCCAGGAACGTGTCCAGGTCATCGCGCAGCCGGTTGAAGTAGGTGGCGGTCTCCCCCATCGAGTGCGTCAGCCGGTTGCGGCGGGTCGGGCGGCCCTGCGCGCCCTCCACGAGGGAGGCGTAATGCTCCACCACCGCGGGCACGCCACCGGCGAGCCCCGTGGACACCTGCATGTCCAGCGCGGGCGCCTCGAGGCGGCCGAACATGGCTTCGTCGCGGAAGACCAGGGCGCCCAGCTGTGGCCCGCCGAGCTCGGCGAGGTCGATCGCCAGGATGTCCGCGCCCCATGCATCGAAGGTGATCGGTTTGTAGGGGGCGTAGGCGGAGACGTCGACAAGCACCCAAGCCCTCGAGCGCTCCCGCACCCGCTCGACGACGTCGCCGACGCCGATGATGGTGCCCAGCTCCGCGTGCGCCGCAGGGACCGAGACGAGGCGGGTCGCGCCGTCCACCAGGTCACCGAACTGCCAGGCGGGCAGGTCGCCCGTGGCCAGGTCTGCCTGCGCGTACTTCGTGGGGGCGTCAATGCGGGCCAGGGCTCCGGTGAGCTCCGGGCGGTCCACCCCGTTGAGCACCAGGGAGGAATCGCGGCGGAACAGCGGCTTCAGCGCCACCGCCAGCGACGCGTAGAGCGCGGGCAGGCTCGGGCCGAGCACCACGCGCCCGGGGGCAGCGCCGACCAGGTCCGCCACCGCGGAACGCGCCTGCTGCACGTACGACTCGCCCTCCGGGCGGCCCAGCTGCTCGCGCGAGTGGGTGCCCGCCCCCGGCTCCGGCAGGGCCACTGACGCGGAGAGGCGGAACGAGCGCGACACCGCCGCGGAAACACGCTCCGGGATTTGGGGCGCGTCGTGGGCGTTGAGGTACGTCCATCCGTCGCCAAGCGAGGTGTACAGACCACGAATACTGGCGACATCGAACGCCATGCCACACCCCTTACTTCGCTCCAGTGGTTGAGATCGGAACCAATTATGCCCGTTCCACCCCTACCGCGCACACTGCCTGCTCCGGGGCAAAATCCTGCAAAGCGCGCTCTTAACGCTAGGGTGAGTAAGGTGCAGGACTTTGAACAACTCCGCGCGGACGTCACGCGCATGACCAGCGACGCAGACCACGAAACCCCGCCGTCCAAGTCCAAGACGATGGGGATGTCCTTCCGCGACCTCGTGCGCGGCTGGAGCCAATACGAGCTCTGGCTGCAGCTCGGGTGGCAGGACATCAAGCAGCGGTACCGACGCTCCACGCTCGGCCCGCTATGGATCACCATCGCCACCGGCGTCATGGCGCTCGCCCTCGGCCTGCTGTACTCCATGCTGTTTCAAATCGACGTGCGCGAGTTCCTCCCGCACGTCACCGTCGGTTTCATCGTCTGGGGGTTCATCTCCGGCTGCATTAAGGACGGCGCCAACGTCTTCATTGAGAACGAGGGCCTGATCAAGCAGCTGCCCTCCGCCCTGTCGGTGCACGTGTACCGCCTGGTGTGGCGCCAGTTGCTCTTCTTCGCGCACAACATTGTCATCTGGGTGCTACTGGTCATCATCTTCCGCATCCCGCTGACCTGGCAGACACTGCTGGCCATCCCCGCGCTGCTCCTGCTCGTGCTCAACGGCGTGTGGGTGACCATGCTCTTCGGCATCATCGCCACCCGCTTCCGCGATGTCGCCCCGCTGCTCGAGGCGCTCGTGCAGCTGCTCTTCTACGTCACCCCGATCGTGTGGACCACGCAGACGCTCAAGGAGCAGGGCGGCGAGGTGGCCCAGCGCGCGCTGCTCGCGGAGATCAACCCGCTCTACCACTACCTGGAGATCGTCCGCGCCCCCATGATCAACCAGCCTGTCGACGCCTACCACTGGGGCATCGTGGCCATCTGCACCGTCGTCGGCCTGCTCATCACCCTGCTGGCCATGCGCCAGATGCGCTTCCGCGTGCCGTACTGGGTCTAACAGGGTCTAACTCGGGGTTTAAGGAAGGAGTCTCCCCATGGTTTCTATCGACACCTACAACGCCTGCGTCGACTTCCCCATCTTCGACGCCAAGTCCCGCTCGCTGAAGAAGGCCGTCATGTCCTCGGCCGGCGGCAAGATTGGCAAGAACGCCTCCAACACCGTCGTCGTCGAGGCGCTCAAAGACATCAACCTGCACCTGCGCGAGGGCGACCGCGTCGGCCTGGTCGGCCACAACGGCGCCGGCAAGTCCACGCTGCTGCGCCTCCTGTCCGGCATCTACGAACCCACCCGCGGTGTTGCCGACGTGCGCGGCCGCGTCGCCCCCGTCTTCGACCTCGGCGTGGGCATGGACCCGGAAATCTCCGGCTACGAGAACATCATCATCCGCGGCCTCTTCCTCGGCCAGACCCGCAAACAGATGAAGGCGAAGATGGACGAAATCGCGGAGTTCTCCGAGCTCGGCGACTACCTCAACATGCCGCTGCGCACCTACTCCACCGGCATGCGCGTCCGCCTGGCCCTCGGCGTGGTCACCTCGATTGAGCCGGAGATTTTGCTTCTCGACGAGGGCATCGGCGCCGTCGACGCCGCCTTCATGGCCAAGGCACGCGTCCGGTTAGCCGAGATGGTGAAACGCTCCGGCATCCTCGTGTTCGCCTCGCACTCCAACGACTTCCTCGCCCAGCTGTGCAACACCGCCCTGTGGGTGGACAAGGGCGAAATCAGGCAAGCAGGCCTGGTCTCCGACGTGGTGGGCGCCTACGAGGGCCCCGAAGCCGGCGAGTACGTCGCCGACCTGGTGGAGCGTTTCCACGGGGAAGAAGCCTAGACGCTGCCCTCTGCGTCGTTGCCATAGTGTGCGTCGATCATCCACGTTCCACGCTGTCGGAATGCCGGGATGGTGCCCCTCGCCGCCTTATTGGCGGCGACAGACCCAGAAACACCGTTAACCTTTGCCCACTCCGATAGGCGAATCACCTTCGGCGCGGTGATGAGCGTAATACGTTTGTTCAGTGACTCAATGAGTTGCCGCGCGATGAGCGTGCTCAGCGCTGAATAATCACCACTTACTGGATAGCCGCGGAACACTGGGTAGTAGTGGCGCTCTTTTCCTTTGTTCGGAATGATGATGGGCGGCGCCCCTAACTCCAAGAGTTGTTGATTGATAATGTCGCGCCCTACGCGTCCATTGCCGTCTGAGAATGGGTGGATGGTTTCAAATTCTGCGTGGAACCGCGCGACGCGATCGATGAAATAGTTCTCATCCTCGTAGTACTCAGTGATGATGGTCTCTACCAGCCGGTCTACGTACTCAGGATTAGCACCCATATGTGCCCCTACTCGTACCCATTCTCCCCGCCGACGGAACCGGCCAGCCCGGTCATCGTTGATACCGCGAAGCAACATGCCATGCAGTCGCAGAATGAGGTTTGCATCGAGCTTACCGACGCCTCGAATTAGCTCCTCAGTCACCTCAGCCAGGTTCTTAGCCTCAAAGACTTCCCGCACATCGTGCGCTCTAGCAGTGAACCCCGCCAGGATGTTCTCGGTGTCTTCCAAAGTCAAAGTGGAATTCTCAATGGCGTTCGAGTTATACACCGCCTCCGCCACCTCTGCGCGCGCAATCTCCGCGATGGCCTCGGGGTTGTCCTCCCGCAACGCTGCATACGTATCAAGAAGAGCGTCGATTTTTGAGGTGGTCCGCGCGTTCAGCATGCCAATATTCTACAAGTTTCCGTGAAAAATCATGGAACATAAACTGTTTTCACGGAACCTGTTGCGATCAGCCGGTTTCCTCAAGATTCCAGGATTCAACGCCTAAACCTTCGCCACCTCCATGTCACACGCCTCAGTTCGGTGGTTGAGTGGCAGAATGGAAGGCATGACTGCCACCCTGTCCCCGGCCGGAGAAACGGCCGCTGTGATCGTCACCCACCAGCGCGTGGAACTTTTGCGCGCTTCCCTGGAACAGGTGGTGAACCAGACCCACCCGGTGCAGTGGGTGATTGTGGTGGACAACGGCGCGGAGGACCAGGTCAGGGACCTGCTCGAAGAGCTTGCGGGCGACCGCGCTGTCTACCTGCCCAGCCGCACCAACCTGGGCGGCGCGGGCGGGTTCGCCTACGGCTTCCTGCACGCGCTTGCCCTCGGCGCGGACGCGATCTGGTGCGCGGACGATGACGGCCGCCCCGCCGACGAGCACGTGCTGGGCGAGCTCTACCGCGTGGCAGAGGCGCACGCTCTGCACGAGGTCAGCCCGATCGTGGCCAACATCAACGACCCCGAAGCCCTCGCATTCCCGCTGCGCCAGGGCACCGTCTGGCACCGGCGAGTCGACGAGCTGACCGGCGATTTCCTACCCCAATACGCCTCGCTGTTCAATGGCGCCCTGATCAGCGCGCGAGCGATGGAACGCATCGGCGTGCCCGACTACCGCCTGTTCATCCGCGGCGACGAGGTGGAGTACCACCGTCGCCTGGCGCAGTCGGGCCTGAAGTACGGCACGGCGCTGACCACCAGCTACCTGCACCCGGACGGGTCGAGCGAGTTCCACCCCATCATGGGCGGTCGCGCGCACGCGCAGTGGCCGGATAACCCCACGAAGCGCTACTTCACGTACCGCAACCGCGGCTACATCATTAACCAGCGCGGGATGAAGAAGATGCAGCTGCAGGAAGTGGTGCGCTTCGGCTGGTTCTTCCTGCTCGAGCGCAAGAGCCCCCGCGAGTTCTTCCAGTGGCTGAAGCTGCTGCGCCGCGGCGCCCGCGAGGACTTCCGCCGACCCTAAATCGGGTCCTGCTGCGCGATGATCTTCGTCTCCTCCCGGAAGATCACGCGGCGCTGCAGCACAAAGTTAGTCACGGTGGCCACGCCCTGAGCGATGACGAAGGAGACGCCGTCCTTCCACGGGTTGACCAGGCCCATCGAGATGAGCGGGCCCTCGGTCCAGCGGTAGAGCAGGATCTGCACCACGAACGTCACGGCGTAGAGGATGAACACCGCGCCGGCCTTCTTCGCATTCACCTCGGCCTGGAACGCAAACTTGGAGTTGAGCAGGTACGCAATGAGCGTGCCAAAGATCCAGCCGACGGCCTTAGCCAGGTCGCGCTGGGTGCCGACGAGCTCGAGCGGGTAGGTAATGCCGAAGTCAATGACCGCGCAGCCGATTCCGATGATCAGAAACGGGACCAACTGTTTGAAAAATGTGGAAGACACGGCGGACAAGTCTACCCGTGTAGCAGCTCGCGAAGAATTTCCAGGCGATCCACGGCGGAGAGATCGCCCACGAACGCCTCGCCGGCCCGGCTTAACGTGAACACTTCGTCGGCGTCCGTGTCCTCCCAGCCGAGTGCGCGCATGAGCCCGAGCGCCAGCTTGCGGGTCGTCGGCTCATCGGCAAAGCACGCCATCACCAGCACGTGGACCCAGAAGGCATCGCTCGTCTTGCCCGCCGATTCCGGGAGCAGGGATGCAAGCCTCGCGCGCTCCTGCGCCGGCAAAGAGGGCTCCCCGTCGGCGATCACCTGGAGGAGCGGCACAAAGTCGAAGGACTCGGCGCGGTGGATCACCTCGCGTACCTCGGGGCGCAGCTGGCTCGCCGCCAGCTGCTGGCGCACGGCGTCCAGGTCCAGGTCGGCACCGCCGAACGCGCCCTCGCCCGCCACGCAGACGGGCCCGTCGCTGGTGCCGGGGTAGATGTCGGCGAGCTGCATGGTGAACTGCCACAGGCCCCAGGTAAAGGTGGCGGTGTCGCCGGGGGACGAGAGGACGTCGATAAGCATGCCCTGCTCTGGCGTGCCGACCTTTTCCTCGATGCCAAAGAGCGCGGCGATGATTTCCCGGCACTCGTCGATCGTGGTGGTGGAGTCCAGGCCGACCCAGCGGTAGACCTCTTCATCCGAGGCGAGTGCCACGCGCACCATGAACGTGGCGCCGGGGGAAAGTTGAATCACCGGCGCCAGGTGTTCGGAGTACAGCGTGCTGCCCATGGCGCCCACAATAGAGGTTTTTGGCACCCGCTAGGGTGAATGGCATGAGGAAGCATTACAAGGGCGACGACCCGAACGCGATCCACGAGGCGGCACAGCGTGTCGACGTGCCCCTGTCCGACTTCATGGTCCGCGTCTTCGCGGAAGAGCTACCTTTTGTGGATTCCGTGGGCCGCGGGCGCATCTACGAGCTCCTCCGAGAGCACAAAGCATCAGGTAAACCGACTATCACGTCGCAGGAGGAACTGCCACAGGAGATCCGCGAGATCATGGACCTCTAAGACACGAGAAATAGATCACACCTTTCAATGAGGGAAGTTCGGCCTGTTGTGAGTAGGCTCGAAGAACGCAAGCTTTTCCACCTTTAGTTGTATGAAGAGAAGCGGAGACATGGAACTTCACACCGAACTGAAATCCCTCTACGGCTGGGGCCGCACCGCGCCGTCCACGGCGCACGTGCTGTCCACCCCGGACGTGGACACCATCGCCAAGGCCGTCCAGGTGGCAGCCGAAAGCGGCCGCGGCGTCATCGCCCGCGGCATGGGCCGCTCCTACGGCGACCCCGCCCAAAACGGTGGCGGTCTGGTCATCGACATGCAGGAGCTCAACCAGATCCACTCCATCGACCCGGACACCGGCATCGTGGACGTGGACGCTGGCGTGACCCTGGACCAGCTGATGAAGGCTGCTCTGCCCTACGGCCTGTGGGTCCCCGTCCTGCCCGGCACCCGCCAGGTCACCATCGGCGGCGCCATCGGCCCGGACATCCACGGTAAGAACCACCACTCCGCAGGCTCCTTCGGCGACCACGTCGTCTCCATGGAGCTGCTCGTGGCCGACGGCCGCGTGCTGCACCTCGAGCCGGAGGGCGAGACCAGCGAACTGTTCTGGGCCACCGTCGGCGGCATGGGCCTGACCGGCATCATCCTGCGCGCCCGTATCAAGATGACGAAGACGGAGACCGCCTACTTCATCTCCGACACGGTGCGCACCACGACCCTCGACGAGACGATCGAGGAGCACTCCCACGGCCAGGAGGAGGGCTACACCTACTCCTCCGCGTGGTTCGACGCGATCTCCGCACCGCCGAAGACCGGCCGTTCCACCATCTCCCGCGGCTCGCTGGCCACCCTGGACCAGCTCAAGGAGTTCGCGCCGAAGCTGGCCAAGGACCCGCTGAAGTTCAAGGCACCGCAGCTGATGACGGTGCCGGACATCTTCCCGTCCTGGACCATGAACAAGCTGACCCTGTCGGCGATCGGCGAGGCCTACTACATGATGGGCGCGCCCAGCAAGAACGACATCAAGAACCTCACGCAGTTCTACCAGCCGCTCGACCTGATCGGCGAGTGGAACCGCGGCTACGGATCGAAGGGGTTCCTGCAGTACCAGTTCGTGGTGCCCACGGACGCGGTCGAGCCGTTCAAGGACATCATCTACCAGATCCAGTCCTCCGGCCACTACACCGCGCTGAACGTGTTTAAGCTGTTCGGCGAGGGTAACCGCGCGCCGCTGTCCTACCCCATGAAGGGCTGGAACGTGTGCGTGGACTTCCCGATCCGTCCGGGCCTCAACGAGTTCCTCGACCGCCTGGACGACCAGGTCATGGAGTTCGGTGGTCGCCTCTACCTGGCGAAGGAGTCCCGCACCAGCGCAGAGAAGTTCCACAAGATGTACCCGGAGCTTCCCGGCTGGCTGAAGACCCGCCACGACATCGACCCGACCGGCGTCTTCGCCTCCGACATGTCCCGCCGCCTCGAGCTGCACTAGAAAGGAATCCCCAATGCTGAATGCAGTAGGCCAAGCCCAGAACATTTTGCTGCTCGGTGGCACCTCGGAGATCGGTCTCGCGATCGTCTCCGAGCTCGCCTCCCGCGGCGGCAACCCCACCGTCACCCTCGCCGCGCGCAAGGGCTCTTCGCGTATCGACGCCGCGGTGCAGGAAGTCTCCGCCGCCGGCGCCTCCAAGGTGCGCCTCATCGACTTCGACGCCACCGACTTCGACGCCCACCCCGGCGTGATCGACGCCGCCTTCGAGGACGGCGACGTTGACGTGGCGGTCGTCGCGTTCGGCACGCTCGGCGACCAGGAGCAGCTCTGGCAGGACCAGGCCGCCGCCGTCGCCTCCGCGCAGACGAACTACACCGCCCCGATCTCGGTCGGCGTACTTTTGGGCCAAAAGTTCAAAGCCCAAGGTCACGGCCACATCATCGCCATGAGCTCGGTCGCGGGCCAGAAGGTGCGCCGCTCCAACTTTGTCTACGGCGCATCCAAGGCCGGCATGGACGGCTTCTACACCCAGCTCGGTGAGGCACTGCGCGACAGCGGTGTGAAGGTCACCGTGGTCCGCCCGGGCCAGGTCCGCACCAAGATGACCGAGGGCCTCGACGAGGCGCCGCTGACCGTGAACAAGGAGGACGTTGCTGAGGCCGCCGTCGAGGCTGCGCTTGGTGGCAAGTCCAACGTGTTCGTGCACAAGCTGTTCGGCCCGATCTCCATGGTGCTCAAGGCCATCCCGGCCCCGATCATGCGCAAGCTGAACTTCTAACTTTTCGGCGAAAAGTCCTGCCCCGGTTTCGGAGCAGGACTTTTCCTATTTCTCGGGCAGGCCAGCGGCGTGGAGTGCCCCGGCGATCAGCGCCGGCTGGAAGAACAGGCGCGCCAGGCGCTTGCCGTCGGTGTCCAGCCCGAACCCGTCGTGACGCTCGGCGTACTGGCCGATGTTGCCCGGGAAGATCGCCGCATAGAACGCGGCGAGCGCGACGCCCACCTCGCGGCGCCGCTTCTTCCACGCGAGCAGCCCCGCGCCAAGCGCGATCTCTGCCACGCCCGAGCCCAGGACCACGGCGTCCTTGTCCATGGGGAACCAGTTGGGCACCTGTGCCTGGAACTCTTCGCGATTGAAGGTGAGGTGGGAGATACCCGCGAACGTCATGGCGGACCCGAGGGCGATTGCGGTCAAATTTTGGCTTTGCTTACTCATGCGCGCCGATACTAGTCCTTTGCCCTGCCGGTTTCCGCGAGCACCTTTGCGCGGAGACGGCCGGTGGCAACCACGGCACCAAGGCAGCCGACCAGAGCGAGCGCGATGAGCGCGCCGAAAAACAGTACGGTTGCGATCCCGTCGGGCGTTGCCCCGACCATGACCAGGCCGACGAGCACGCCTTGGCCAAATCCCAGCAGCGCTGCGACCACCATCGGCACGCCAATTTCGCGTACCGCAACTTTTGTGTGAAAAGTTGGTGCCGCACCGATGAAGTGGAGCGACTTGGTCAGCTGCTTCTGCTCCACCACCGCGAGCGTCTGCGTAAGCAGGGTGAACAGCACCAGCAAGATCGCGCCGAAGAGCACCGTGATGGCGATGCCCTTGGGCAGGTCTTGCACGATGAGCGCCTCCTCGGGGGCCACCTCACTTTCCGCGATGCCTTGGAACGCCCCGGCAACCCCGGCGGTAAACGCGACAAAGAACAGCGCACTGCACCTGCGCCATGTGTTCTTTGCGCCGCGGCCCACTCGGCGCGTCGCTACGTAGTTGTACGCGCCTGGGATTCGGTAGCTTAAGCGCGCCACAATCTGGATCACTCCGACGGCGATCAGCGTATTCACCACCAAGAACCCGATGAAGACGACGAGTGCCACCAGGATGTCCGCGAAATCGGCCTCCGGCGCGACCGGGTGCCGAGCAAGCCAGATGTACAGCGCGATTGCTGCGGCGACAGCGCACACCGTGGTGATTACCTTCTGCCCGGGGTGCGGCACGCGCTTGGTCACGCCCAGCGGCGTCACCGCCACCTGCTGCAGCGCGCGCCACACGGAACCCGCGGCGAGCAGCGCGATGGCCGTCCACGCGATCGGCACGACCCACCAGGTGAACATTTCCCAGGTGCCGATCTGTGCTCCTTGAAAGGAAAGCGCTGACCAGGCTGGCACGCTCGCTACGTAAGCCGCCGTGCCGATGCTCAACCCGACGAAGGCCCTGCGTAGCGCCTCCAGGATCATCATGCCGCGGACCTCACCTGCGGTCGCGCCGATAAGCCTTAACACCGCTAGCTGTTGCTCGCGCCCGCTCAGGTCTGCCCGCGCCGCCTGCGTGAGCAGGGTGAGCAGGGTGGGGACGAGCAGCGCGCACGCGAAGAGTGCGAGCCCGATGTAGAGCAGCGGTATGTCGATGTCGCCGCCGATGTCCGGGTATTGCCTGTCGCGCTGAACGAACATCCACGTGCCGCCGGCGAGTGTGCACAGCATCCACGTCGCTACCGTCAGCGCGGCCACGGAGAGGGTTCGCACCCAGCGCTCGCCGGAATGCTTCTGGGACAGCGCACCCTTCGACTGCACGTTGGTCGCCTTGAGAAGTGTGGTCGCGCTCATGCCGTCACCTCCGAGTGAATGAGACCGTCGCGGATCTCGATGCGCCGGTTGCACCAGGCCGCGATCTTCGGGTCGTGCGTGACCAGGACGAGGGTGACGCCGAATTTCTGCGCCACCGCCACGATCTCCTGCATCACCTCATGCCCGGTGGCCTGGTCCAGCGCCGCGGTCGGCTCGTCGGCGAAGACCACCTTCGGCGGGCCAGCGAGCGCCCTCGCGATCGCGACCCTCTGCGCTTGCCCGCCGGAGAGCTGGCCTGGGAATCTGTTCGTGAAGTTCCCCAAGCCCAGGCGGGTGAGCATGTCGTCCGCCTGTGCGTGGGCCTCTTTTCTGGATACGCCGCGCATGATCTGAGGCAACGCCACGTTCTCGGTGGCGGTGAGCTCCGGCAAAAGTTGTCCGTCCTGGAAGATGAAGCCGAAGTGGTTGAGGCGGAGGGAGGACCGCGCGGCGTCGTCAAGCGCTGCGATGTTGGTGCTCTCGAAGACCACCTCGCCGGAGTCCGGGGTGAGCACGCCGGACATGCAGTGCAAAAGCGTCGACTTGCCGGAGCCCGACGGCCCCATCACGGCGAGCGATTCGCCGGCTTGGACCTGAAGGCTCACGCCCTCGAGGACGCGCTGCCGGGTGAATGATTTTGTGATGTCTGTGAGAGTGAGCATGTCTCCATTCAACTTTTGGCCGAAAAGTTTCACCATGGTGCTCGCGCCCAAAATTCGGGTAGTGCTAGCACTACCTCGCTACTGTATGCAGGTATGAGGTGGAGGAAACAAGCGAGCAACGAGGAGTCAGCGGCGCATCGCGTGCACCAGCTCACGGCGTCTCGGCGCAGGATCGCCGAGGCCTACGAGGTTGAGCGGCTGCGCATCGAGCGCGACCTGCACGACGGCGCGCAACAGCACTTCGTCGCAGCTGCAATGAAGGTGGGCGAGGCCAAGCTCGACACCGACGGGAACACCCGGGCGCTTCTCGACGACGCCGCGGCCGACCTCAAGCGCGGCCTGGAAACCCTGCGACGCACCGTCCGCGGTATCCACCCCAGCGAGCTCACCGACCGGGGCCTGGTCGCGGCAGTGGAGACTGCAGCTTCCCAGTACGGCCCCCACGTGCGGGTCCGCGCCCCGCACCCACTGCCCGCCATTGACGCATCCGTGCTCGCCGCCGCCTACTTCTTCGCCACCGAGGCGCTCACGAATGCGGCGAAATATGCGAAAGGGCACCCCGTCCACATCCTTATCACCTGCGACGACACGCTCAACGTCATAGTCACTGACCAGGGCGACGGCGGCGCGAACTTCCTTCCCGGCGGCGGCCTCGATGGGATGCGCGAGCGCGTCGCCGCGTTCGGCGGAAACGTCGAGTTGAACTCGCCGGCCGGCGGCCCGACCACCGTCGCGGCGCGCATCCCACTGCTGCTCTTCCGCGGCGAAAGCGGGGTGGGCGCGTGAAGCTCGTGATCGCGGACGACTCCGCGCTGCTCCGCGAGGGCGTCGCCGGCCTGCTCACCCGGCGCGGCCACGACATCGTCGGCCAGGCCTCAAGCGCGACGGAGCTCACCTCGCTTATCGACGCCACACCCCTCCCCGACCTCCTCATCACCGATGTCCGCATGCCACCGAACATGCGCGACGACGGACTCACCACCGCCCTGGAGCTCCGCGAGCGCCACCCGGGCCTAAACGTGCTGGTCCTGTCCCAATACGTCGCCGCGCCGTACGCCCGCGAACTTTTCGGCCAAAAGTTCGGCGGCGGCACGGGCTACCTGCTCAAGGACCGGGTCGCCGAGGTGGCGGACTTCATCACCACCTGCGAAACCGTCGCCGGCGGCGGCGTGGTCATCGACCCGGAGGTGGCCAGCTCCCTCATGCACGCCAGCGCCCCGTGGCTGCGCGCGCTGACCCCGCGCGAGCTCGAGGTCCTCGAGCTCATGGCGGAAGGGCTGTCCAACGCCGAAATTTCGGCCAAACTTTTCCTCTCGTCGGCGGCGGTGGCGAAGCACGTCTCCAGCATCTTTTCCAAGCTGGGTCTCACCCCGGACGAGGACAATCGACGGGTGCGCGCCATCTTGATGTTCCTGTCTGAGCGAGGTGTCGAGTAGCACCCGCCAGGTTTGTGCGAAACTAGAGGGCATGAGCACGACAGTTGCACCTGAAACTTCGGTAGACCCCACGTTTGGGCTGCGCACCACCGGCTATGAACCCGACGCACTTTCCGCGCGGAAGACGCTCATCCTCACCCTCGCCGCCGCGTTCGCAGCCGCCGCGGTGACCACACTCGCCTGGTTTGTGCTCCACTCCATCTCCCTGCCGGCGTTCAACCGGTCCATGTCCACGCGCGCGCTGTCCACGGCGGGCTCGTTTGTCATCCTCGGCGCCACCCTGGTCTGCTGCATCGGCTGGCTGCGCGGCAAGCGCACCTGGCCGAAGGCGGTGATGATGTATGTCACTGCCCCAGCGCTGGTGATTACCTCGCTGGCCATCCCGCTGGCGGCGACCCGCCTGTGGCTGGATGGCATCCAGGTGGACCAGGGCTTCCGCACCCAGTTCCTGTCGCGCATGGCGGAGACCGCGGCGAACGCGGACATGAACTACAAGGACCTGCCCACCTTCTACCCAATGGGCTGGTTCTGGGCCGGCGGGCGCGTGGCGGACCTGCTGGGCATCCCGGGCTGGGAGGTCTTCCAGCCCTGGGCGCTGATCACCCTGGCGGCGGGCGCGGCCATGCTCACCCCGATCTGGCAGAAGATCACCGGCTCGCTGCCGGTCGCGTGCACCATCGCCACCGTCACCACCGCGATCGTCCTGACGGAGACGCCGGACGAGCCGTACGCGGCCATCGTCGCCATGTTCTTCCCCGCGGCCGCCATCATCGCCCGCCGCGCGCTCCTCGGCTCCCGCAACGCCATCATCTTCATGGTGCTCTACCTGGGCCTTTCCGCCTGCTTCTACACCCTGTTCACCGCGGTCGCCGCGCTGCTGGTGGTCGTGCTCGCGGGGGTGGAGTGCGTCATGCAGGACCGCAACTTCCGGGTGATCGGCAGGCTGTGCGTCATCGGCGTGTGCTCCATGGTCATCGCGCTGCTGAGCTGGGCACCGTACCTCTACAACGTGCTGTTCGGCGACTACGAGGTGAAGTCCACCGCCAACCACTTCCTGCCGGAGGAAGGCACGGCCTACCCGCTGCCGTTCCTGTCCTTCTCCGTTATCGGCGTCCTTTCCTTCTTCGGTCTGATCTTTCTGGTGGTGCGCGCGGTGGACAAAGAGGTGGCGTCGTTAGGCATTGCCGCGATTGTTTGCTACGCCTGGTGCCTGGCGTCCATGTCCGCCACCCTGGTGGGCACCTCACTGCTCGGGTTCCGCATCGAGGTGCTGGTGATCGAGGTGTTCGCGACCGCGGGCGTGATCGGCGTGATGGACGCCTGCCTGGTCGGGCTGGACTACTTCTACCCGGCGCGGTTCTCCCCGGAGTCCATCCGCGGCATCATGGCCATCGTCATGGTCGTGCTCGCCGGCGCGTGCCTGGCGTACGTGCAGCAGATCCCGGCCGAGAACGAGTCGCACATCGACCAGGCCTACGCGGACACTGACGGCTTCGGCGAGCGCGCCGACCGCTTCCCGCCGAACGCGGCGAAGTACTACGGCGAGATCTCGGAGCTGATCGAGTCGCACGGGCACGCCCCCAACCAGACGGTGGTCTATACCGATGAGATCAACTTCATGGCGTTCCACCCCTTCTTCGGCTTCAACGCGTTTACCAGCCACTACGCCAACCCGCTCGGCGAGTACGACCAGCGCAACGACGCCCTGTCCGCCTGGTCGCAGCTGTCCTGGGACCACCCCGAGGAGCTCACCGCGGCCATCGACGGCGCGAAGTGGGAGCCGCCCGCCGCCTTCATCTTCCGCGGCGACGTGGACGACCCGGAGGCCGGGTTCAAGACGCACATCGCGCACGACATCTTCCCCAATCAGCCGAACGTCCGCTACGAGGGCATCTTCTTCAACCCGAAGGCGTTCGAGGGCGGCGACTGGGACGTGGAGCAGATCGGCCCGTTCGCGGTAGTGGTGCGTACATAGCGCGTCAGTCACAGTAAGGTGACTGTTCGTGGCAACCGTTTCAAATGTTCAACCAAAAGCTCCGAAGTCGCTGGTCTACACCGCGATCGTTTCCGGTCTGATCGCCTTCGTCCTACTGGTCCTCACCCCCTTCCTGCCCGTCAACCAGGTGCAGTCGAAGATTTCCTGGCCGCAGCAGGGCAGCGTCGCCTCCGTCAACGCGCCGCTGATCTCGCTCGCGCCGCAGGACGTGTCGCTGACCATCCCGCTCAGCGCGGTCGACGAGCTGCGCGATGACCAGACCACGATCCTGTCCACCCTCCCGGAATCCTCCAAGGAGGCGACGGACCGCGGCCTGTTCATCACCGCCCCCGAGGGCGGCCTGGTGGTCTCCTCACTCAATGACGTCGTCTTCGAGCTGAGCCCCGACGAGGTCCGCTCCCTGCCCGCCGACGCGCGCCTGGAGATCCGCCAGACCGACGAGGGCATGACCGCCGCCATCCCCGGCACCACCTTCGTGGAGGAGTCGGACGATGACTACCGGCCCCAGCTCACCGGCCTGTACACCGAGCTCAAGCCCGAGGCTTCGCAGAAGCTTATCGACGCCGGCCTCACCGCCACCGTCGACGTGAACTCTCGCTTCACCTCCTCCCCCACCACCGTCAAGCTGCTCAGCATGGTCGGCGGCCTCGTCGCCGCCCTGATCGGCCTGTGGGCCCTGCGCCGCCTGGACCGCTACGACGGGAAGCACCTGCCCGCCTTCGGCCCCCGCTGGCGCACCTTCACGCTTCTCGACGCCGTCGTGCTCGCCATCCTCGCGTTCTGGCACGTCTTCGGCGCGAACACCTCCGACGACGGCTTCCTGCTCACCATGGCCCGCGTGTCCAACGACTCGGACTACATGGCGAACTACTACCGCTGGTACGGCGTGCCCGAGGCCCCGTTCGGCTCCCCGTTCTACGACGTACTCGCCCTGCTGTCCAAGGTGACCACCGCGTCCATGTGGATGCGCCTGCCCACGCTGCTCGCCGCGGTCCTCACCTGGTGGATCCTCTCGCGCGAGATCCTCCCGCGCCTCGGCTCGGTGGTGGCGGACCGCAAGGTGGCCCACTGGACCGCCGCCTTCGTCTTCCTGGCGTTCTGGCTGCCGTACAACAACGGGCTGCGCCCGGAGCCGATCATCGCGCTCGGCGTGATTGCCACCTGGGCCATGTTTGAGCGCTCCATCGCCTCCGACCGGCTCGCCCCCGCCGCGTGGGGCACGGTGACCGCCGCGATCACCCTGGCCTGCGGCCCGACCGGCCTCGCCGCCGTGGGCATCTTCCTGGTCAGCCTGCCGGCTGTGTTCCGCATCATGAACCGGCGCCGCCACATCGCCCCGGGCCTGGCCTACGTGGCCGTGTTCCTGGGCGCCGGCCTGGCGGTGTTCGTGCCCATCTTCAAGGACCAGACGCTGGCCACCGTGCTCGAGTCCACGTCGGTGCGCAGCCAGGTCGGTCCGGCCCTCGAGTGGTTCTCCGAGTGGGTCCGCTACGGCACGCTCTTCCAGCAGTCCGTGGACGGCGCGATGTCGCGCCGCTTCCCCATGTTCGTGTTCTTCTTCTGCCTCATCCTTATCTCCTGGGCGGTCGCCCGCTTTGGCAAGGTGCCCGGGGTGGCCAAGGACGTGACGCTGCGGATGCTGCTGATCGTGGGCCTGTCCACGTTCTTCCTCATGTTCACGCCGACGAAGTGGACCCACCACTTTGGCATCTACGCGGGCCTGGGCGGCGCTGTCGCCGCGCTCGGCGCCGTGGTACTTTCCCACATCGCGCTGCAGTCCAAGCGCAACCGCACCTTCGCCATCGCCGCGGTCCTGTTCCTCATGGCGCTCACCCTCGCCGGCTGGAACGCCTGGTGGTACGTCTCCTCCTTCGGCGTCCCGTGGTGGGATAAGACCGTCCAGCTCAAGGCGGTCGAGGCGAACAAGGTCATGCTCATCCTCGCCCTGCTCGTCGCCCTGGTGGGCGTGGTCCAGTCCTTCCGCAAGGACCAGACCGAGAAGCGCGTCGGCGGGGCCTGGACCGGCATCATGGCTGCCCCCATCGCCGTGATGGCGGTGGCGATGGTCGCCTTCTCCTGCCTCACCTTTGCTAAGGCGTTCGCGTCCCAGGCCCCCGCCTACTCGGTGGGCATGGGCAACGTGAAGTCGTTCGCCGGCGACACCTGCGCGCTTGCAAACGATGTACTGCTGGAGGACGACACCAACGATTCCTTCCTCACCCCGGCCGACGGCGTCCCGCTGGGCAAGTCGCTCGACTCCGGCGACGAGAACCGCGGGTTCACGCCCGACGGCGTGCCGGCCTTCATCGTCAGCGAGAACGCGAACTCCTCCGATACGCAGCAGGAATCGCGCTCGGAGGCGTCGGCGGTGGAGAAGGACGCGTCGTCGACAAGCGCTGGCACCGACGGCACGGAGACGGAGGAGGACGCGCCGGACGCCAAGGACCTGACCGAGGAGGCGCAATCCACCACCACGACGCACACGCAGGGCAACCGCCCGAAGTCCATGCGCGGCATCAACGGCTCCACCGTCCGCCTGCCGTTCAACCTGGACTACACGCGCGTGCCGGTGCTGGGCACCTTCGAGGACGAGCCGAAGGCGTCCGCCAAGATCAAGACCTCCTGGTACGAGCTGCCCGAGCTTCACGACGATTCCCCGCTCCTCGTCACTTCCGTCGCCGGCCGCATCAAGCACCACGACATCAACGGCGTCGAGCAGGAGGGCACCGAGCTGGTCCTGGAGTACGGCAAGCGCGCCGACGACGGCAGCATCACCAAGCTGGGCGAGAAGGAAATGCTGGACCAGGGCCCGACCCCGCTGTGGCGCAACCTGCGCCTGCCGCTGGCGGACCTGCCGGAGGACGCGGACGTGGCGCGCCTGGTGGCCGAGGACGCCTCGCTTGCCGAGGAGGACTGGCTGGCCATCACCCCGCTGCGCAACCCGCACCTGTCCCCGCTCAACGAGCGCTTCGACGGCAACACCCCCGGCCTGCTCGACTGGTCCGTCGCCTTCCAGTACCCGTGCCAGCGCACGTTTAGCCACTACGCCGGCGTGACCGAGATCCCGGAGTACCGCATCATGCCGGACGCCCCGGGCAAGCAGCAGCTGTCCGGCTTCATGGACTTCTTGGGCGGCGGCGCGCTGTCCACCGCGGAGGCCGTGAACTACTCCTACGAGATCCCCGGCTACCTGCGCAACGACTGGCAGCGCGACTGGGGTTCCGCCGCGAAGTACGAGCGCAGGACGAACTCCGTCGGCGATGTCCCAAACAACGCGCAGATAGATTACGATGAGACCGTCCGATCGGGCTGGTGGACTCCGGGCCCGATGAAGATCCGTGACCCGGAAGAGTAAGACGAATGCGCCGTTCCCGTCTCGCTGCCGCAGTTGCCGCTGCCCTCATCGCCCTGGCGCCGACCGCCGCCGAGGCCGATGAGCAGGCGGTCCCCGCGCCCATCCAGCCATCCGACAACGCGGGCCAGCTGGTGGAGCAGCAGGGCTGCACCGACCAGTACCTCATTGCCATCCCGGGCGGTGCCAACACCGCCCCCGGCATCCCCAACGCGGTGCCGCACGGCGGCAACGTGTTCCTCACCGGCATCTTCACCCAGCTGGGGACGGGCGGAAGCGTCCAGCCGCTGTGGGTGTCCTACAGCGCCACCCCGTTTGCGGCGAACAACTACTACGCGTCCTCCGCGGACGGGTACAACGAGACGGTGCGCACCGTGAAGCGCCTCTCCGCCTCCTGCCCGGGCGCCACCTTCAGCTTCACCGGCTACTCGCTCGGCGCGGACATTGCGTCGCGCCTCCTGCGAGACATCGCCCACGGCAACGGCCCGATTACCCCGGACCGGGTCGACTCCGCCGCCCTGTTTGCCAACCCGTACCAGGGCGGCAACGGCGCGGTGCTCTCCCGCATCACGGCCCCCGAGTCCCGCGGCGCGCTCGGCGAGCTCAAAGGCGGCTACGGCGAGCTCGGCGAGCGGGTCCTGGAGATCTGCAACCCGCGCGACATCGTCTGCTCCACCGACGCCCAGTACCGCCCGCTTGTCGAGCCCGCACTGGCCACCGACCTGCGCGCCGGCAAACTTCCGCTGAAAAAGTTCAACGTCCTGCTGAGCAACCTGGGCATCGGCGCGCTGGGCGTGTTCACCGGCATGGGCGCCCACGGCCAGTACACGCTGGCGGACCAACAGGAAGCGTCGAACTGGATCATCTCGCACGCCTAAACCCGTTACAGTGGGGGCATGCATGACCTATTTGAGCTAGTCAACGGGGACTGGGTGCGCGAGCACGAGATCCCCGCCGACCGCGGCATCGACGGATCCTTCTACGCGCTGCGCGACAAGTCGGAGGAGGACGTCCACGCGCTGCTGCAGGAGGGCGCGGGCCGCGGGGGCGACCTGTACACCTCCTTCATGGACACCGACGCCATCAACGCCGCTGGCACGGCCCCGCTCCAGGAGGACCTGGACGCGCTGTCCGTGACCACCGTCGAGGAGTTCGTCGCTGCGCTCGGCGCCCTCGAGCGCAGCGGCGTCGGCGGCCCGCTGACCTACTGGGTAGCGAAGGACTCGCAGGGCGAGGACTCCGTGCCGTACCTCATCCAGTCCGGCCTGGGACTGCCCGATGAGGCCTACTACCGCTCCGAGGAACACGCCGAAACGCTCGCCGCGTACAAGGAGCACGTGGCACGCATGCTCGGCGTGCTGGACCCGAAGTACCTGCTCGGCCTGACGCCGGCGCTGGCGGCCGAGCGCATCCTCAACCTGGAGACGCAGCTGGCGGGCAGCCACTGGGACGTGGTGCGCTCCCGCGACGCCATGGCCACCTACAACCCGACCACGCTCGACGCACTGCCCGCCCACGTGCAGGCGCTGCTGCGCGCCTCCGGGCTTCCCGACGGCACCGTGATCAACATGATGCCGTCCTACACCGAGGACCTCGAGGGCATGCTGCGCCCGGAAACGCTCGCCGATTGGCAGCTGTGGGCCGTCTGGAACATCCTGCGCACCCGCGCTGGCCTCCTCACCGAGGAGATCGGCGCCGCGAACTTCGAGTTCTACGGCACCACGCTCTCCGGCGCGACCGAGCAGCGGGACCGCTGGAAGCGCGCCGTCGGCCTGGCCGAGTCCCTCGTGGGCGAGGAGATTGGGCAGCGCTACGTGGAGAAGCACTTCCCGCCCTCCAGCAAGGAGCACATGCTCAAGCTGGTGGACTACCTGGTCGCCGCGTACCGCGAGCGGATCTCGGCGCTGGACTGGATGACGGAAGGCACCCGCGAGCGCGCGCTGGAGAAGCTGGACCAGTTCACCGCCAAGATCGGCTACCCCGACAACTGGCGCAGCTTCGACGGACTCGAGTTCTCCACCAGCGGCGCCGACCTGGTGGCCAACGTGCGCCGCGGCTCCGCCTTCGAGCACGACTACCAGCTGGGCAAGATTGGCAAGCCGGCGGACCGCAACGAGTGGGTCACCACCCCGCAGACCGTCAACGCCTTCTACAACCCGGTGGTCAATGACATCACCTTCCCGGCCGCGATCCTGCAGCCGCCCTTCTTCGACCCGGACGCCAGCGCGGCCGAGAACTTCGGCGCGATCGGCGCGGTAATCGGCCACGAGATCGGCCACGGCTTTGATGACCAGGGCTCGCGATACGACGGCGCGGGCAACCTCAACTCCTGGTGGACCGACGAGGACCGCGAGGCCTTCGAGGCCCTGACCGCCAAGCTGGTCGAGCAGTTCAACGGCCTCGTACCGTCCGTGCTCGAGGGGACCGAGACGCAGGGCGTCAACGGCGAGTTCACCCTCGGCGAGAACATTGGGGACCTCGGCGGGCTCGGCATCGCCGTCGTGGCGTACCGCAACTACGAGCAGAACCCCGACTTCGAGGCGCTGTTCAAGGCGTGGGCGCGCGTGTGGCGCTCCAAGACCCGCCCGGAGATGGCCGCGCAGCTGCTGGCCATCGACCCGCACGCCCCGAACGAGTTCCGCTGCAACGTGATCGCCGCAAATATCGACGAGCTTTACCAGGCCTTCGACGTCGAGGAGGGCTCCGCCATGTGGATCGCCCCCGAGGACAGGGTGAAGATTTGGTAGACGAGTACCCGGAGAACGTCCAGGGCGACCCGGACTTCAACGTCGGCGGCGTGGACCGCCCGCTGCCGGACGCGCTGCAGTTGGAGCAGCTCGTCTCCTACATCGAGGCGACGTACGACCCGGACTCGCCCCAGTACCTGGCGCTGCTGCCGGACAGGATCACGCACGCGGCCATGCTCATGCTGGGGTCCGCGGTGGACCATACGATGCCGGGCGTTGCGTATACGGGCGAGGTGGCGTCGAGAAGCTGCCCGCTCGGCGAGCTGTACGGCGACGACGCCGCGACCTGGGTGATCGCGCTGTGGGACGGCCCGGACAGCGCGATGGAGCACTGGTTCCGGCCGGAGGCAGCGGCGGTGGCGCAGCTGTCGGGCGCCACCGTGCTGGTGTCGGACCGGCCTGACGACGCGGTGGCATTCGCCCGCGAGCAGGGCGCGGAAACGGTCGCGGTGTGGGCGTTTTCCACGGGCAGCGAGCGGCTGCCGCGCGACGTCGATGCCCTAGCCCTCACTTTTCCCACAAAAGTTGCGGACCTGGGGGTGCCCACGTTTATCCAGGTGGGGACGAAGGACGAGCTCGGGGCAAGGATTTCCGACGCCCACGAGTACCACTCCACGCACTACATCCAGACACCGGCTGAGGCCCGGCGGCGCGTCCGGGACCTCGCGGAGTTCTTGAGAGCACTAGAGCTCTAGGACCGAGTCGGCCTCGCTGAAGTCCTCCGGGGCGGGCTCGGGGGCCTCGACGAGGAAGGAGGCGGCGCCGGCGGAGTCGCGCATAGCCAACATCGGCCCGAACGGGCTGTCGCCAGGACCGGCGAGCACCTCCCCGCCCAGCATGCCGACCTCCTGGCGCGCCTGCGAAATGTTCGCCACGCCGAAGAAGCTCTGCCAGCCCGCGTGCTGCTCCTGCACGCGCATGCCCAGAAACGGCGCGCCCTCCGCGAGCGCCAGGTAGTAGCCGTCCGACTCCTTGATCTCCCAGTCAAACAAGTCGCCGTAGAAGTCAATCGCCGCGAGATCCGGGGCGCTGTACTCGTACCAGACCGGCACGCCCGGCTCGCCGGCAGCGACGAACTGCTCCTCACCGGCCGGGTCGATCAGACCGAACAGGCCGCCCGCCGGGTCCTGGCACACCTGCATCCGGCCCAGGGAGACCTCGGAGGACGCCACAACTTTTCCGCCAAACTTTTCCACCGGGGCACCGCCCAGGAAATAGGTCACCCACGCCGGCTTCTCGCCCGGCACGATGCCCGCGACCGGGAGCCCCTCCTTCTTGGCCACCAGGTAGTCCTCGCCGGAGGTCTCCCAGCCGAGGAGTTTGGAGTAAAAGTAGGTAGATTTCTGCACGTCAGGCGTGAGCAGGTCCTGCCAGTACGGCATACCGGGTTCCGCGCTGAAAGCGGGCATGCAAGGCTCCTTTGCAGGTTCGGGTTAGGGGAGGTTGCGCCACTTCTCCGGGTCGAAGTCGTCGTTGGCGGTGCGTTCGTCGAAGTAGTCGTCTTCCTCCCCGCCGCAGACAACGGTGGCGGTGGTGGAGTCGAGGGAGACCACGTCGGCGTCGTAAAGCAAATGGCTTCTCGACGTCACCACCTCCCCGTTGACGGCGACGTCGCCCGCAGCGATGGCCTCCTTGGCGTGGCCGCCGGACTCGACGAGGTTGGCCAGCTTGAGGAACTGGCCGAGGCGGATGGAGTCGCCGGAGATGGAAACGTCCATACTAGGCAAGCTTCACCGCGGTGCCGGTCGCGGAGACGAGCATGGCGCCGCCGTCCGGGCCGAGCGGCTCGTAGTCGATGGCCACGGAGATGACGCCGTCGGCGCCGAGCTCCTCGCCGCGCTTCCACAGCTCGTTGAGCGCGGCGTCGCGGGCCTGTGCGATCTCCACGGGGCGGTTGTAGCCGGCGTTCATGCTGCGGTAGAGGTTGATGCCGATGACGGTCTCGCCGCCAATCACGCGCATGTATTCACTGATGGTGCGACCTTCAACGGTCGGAGTCGTAGTCAAGATCATGCAGTCATTCTAGCCGAGGTCAGCGCTCGGCCTGATCCACCGGCATGATGTTGAGACTGTCGATGTTCACGTGCGGCGGCAAGCTGGCCACCCAGCGGATCGCCTCCGCGACGTCCTCGGCGGACAGATTGAGTTTGCCCTCGTACACCGCGTCGGCTTTCTCCTGGTCACCGGCGAATCGATTGAGTGAAAAGTCCGTCTTCACCCGGCCGGGGTCGATCTCGGTCACGCGGATGCGCTGGTCGGCCTCCTCGCGCCGGAACGCGCGAGTGGCGCCGCGCAGGCCGTACTTCGCCGCGTTATAGCCGGCGCCGCCCTTGTAGGCGTCCGTGCCCGCGACCGACCCGATGTTGATCACCAGCCCCTCAGACTCCCTGAGTTGCGGATACAGCGCGCGGGTGACACGCATCGTGCCCATCACGTTGGTGGCAAACATCCATTCCCAGTCCGCATCGCTCGCGTCCCTGAGATAGTCCAGCTGCTTCGCGCCGCCCGCGTTGTTGACTACCAGGTCAACGCGTTCCAACTGGGCCGCAAGCCTATCGACGCTCCCCTGATCCGTCACATCCAACTCCGCCGCCACCCCGCCGATCTCCGCGGCGACCGCTCGGCACCGGTCCAGCCGGCGCGCCGCGACGACCACGCGCCACCCGTCCTTCGCCAGCGCGCGGGCCGCCGCCGCGCCAATACCCGCGGAACCGCCAGTAACTACTGCAACCCGTTGCTCTCCCATGTGATCAGCCTAACAGGATCGATTTCGCCCCACTGAAAATCATCCAGGCGAGGTACGCGCCGTGTTGCCCGCCATGATTCCCAGCGCACCGATCTTTCGTCCCCACCCGGATGCGCTGGAACAGGGCTGGCAATCGCCGCGATCCAGACTGGCACCACCCCCAAAGATATGCCCGACCACGGGCCAGGTTGGGCGCTGGTCCGCGACTTTAATGCGCCGAGCAATACCGACCCAAAGCGCGCCCGCGAACTTTTGGCCGAATTGTTCCCTAACGGCGAAACCCCCAGCGTGTGGGCCGCGATCCACCTGGAGTACGGCACGAACACGCACTTCGGACCGGACTGCTACATGAACTTCAACTGCACCATCCTGGACATCGGGGCGCGCACCCTGTTCGGTCCCGGCTGCCAGCCCATCACCGTGGACTCCCTCGTGGCGGGTGTGCTCGCAACTGTTAAACGCAACATCTAATCCACACCATTTCGAACACTATATTGCCTGGTCGCCAGATTCGCCACACTAAAACCCTTGCGTGTCGTATGTGCGTTCGGTAGCATGATGGAAACTTCACTTCGATTGGGGACACCATGACCACCGCAACCGCATCGCCACCGACCTACTTCCGCACCCAACGACCAGACGACCCACTCAGTTCCGCCGCCCAGACCACCCGCGAGGCCCACTTCGCCGTCTTCGCCCCGTACATCGACGGCGACATTGAGGACTTCGACCTGCGTGTTACCCAAATCCAGCAGGCCACCGGGTGGTCCAAGGGCTTCGTCGAACACGGCATCTTCGCCTACGCCACACTGCGGCACCTCCCCCAGCTCCAGGAGCTCCACTGCCGCACGAAGCTGCTCGACATGTCGCACCTCACCGCCATCGAGCGGGTGCTCGCCGAGCTCGGGGAGGAGGTCGACCCTGAGGCTTTCGCGCTTATCGACGACACCTTGGCCGCCCTCTTCACGCCCTCCAAAACCGATCAGCACATGCCCCGGAGACACACCGTCACCAGACGCATCCGCGAGCTTATCCGCCAGATCGACCCGGAGCGCGCCTACGACCCGAAGCGCCGCCGGGAGCGAGCCACTGCGGGACCATCAGTCACGTTCGCAGACTTTGTCCTGGGCGGGGTGTCGCAGTCCGTGGTCCAGCTCAACGCGGACGAGGTGACCGCGGCCCGGTGCAAGAAGAGCATTCTCCGTGTGGCGCGCGAGCAGAAGCTGACGTTGGCCGAGACGGTGGTGCGGCTGTTGACGGGGGAGGTGGTGGCGTCGGTAAGCCCGGTGCTCCACGTCTACGCGCCGAAGGGGCGCGCGGCGGGCGACCCGGTGCAGCTGCCCGGGAGCGGGTGGACGGGGCCGGAGGCGACGGCGGCGCTGGACGAGTGGATCGCGCGGGCCGGTGCGCGCGAGGTGGACCTGGACGAGATTTCGCGGAAAAGTACCGAGAGCTACACGCCGACCGCGGAGATGCGCAGCTACGTCGTGGCGCGCGACGGCACATGTATTTTCCCGGGGTGCCATCGGTCGGCGGCGGACTGTCAACTGGACCACCGCATCCCCTTCGACCGGGGTGGCGCGACGACGCCGGACAACCTCTTCGCGCTCTGCCAGCACCATCACAACCTGAAAACCGATAAGCGGGCCACGTACCTGGTCGACCGGGTGACCGGTGAGGTGGTCTGGCTGTTCGCCGACGGGACGTACGAGTTCGCCGAGTCCGAGGGGCTCCTCAACCAGGAAGCCGTGCCGACGCACCCGCGATGGAGGTCCAGCCTGGACAGCGTGCGAAGGAATCGGGCGCGCGCCGCCGAGTTCGCCGCGAAGGGCCACGCGATCCTGGACGAGCTCGACCGCGACCACGACGAGGAGAAAGCTCACGCGCGGATCGCGGCGCTCGAGCGGGAGTACGGAATGACATTCCCGAGCTAGTCCTTTCACCGAGCGCGAAGTGAATACGCGCCCTAAACTTCGCTGGGCACGACCCACCATGCAACGAAAACGAGGTAGCACCACATGCAACTCCCCGCTCCCCTGAACCAGATAGTCAAGGACGCCACGCTCGAGCAGGTCATCGCCGCCATCGCCGGCGTGTTCGTGGCCGGCGGACTCGTCGGCGGCGCGATCAGCGCGATCGCCACCCAGAACACCGAGACCACCGAGACCACCACCGGCCCGACCCTGGAAGCCCGCGCGAAGCTCGACGCCCTCTACCAGGCGCCGGGCCCGGACTCCGGTAAGGACGCGTTCGACGACAACGGCCAGACCCACCCGTTCAAGGGCCAGGTGATCCCCGGCTTCTCCGGCATGATCGAGATCGGCGATGGCTCTTTCTACGGCCTGCCCGATAACGGCTTCGGCGCCAAGGACAACTCCTCCGACTTCCTGCTGCGCATCTACCACGTCAGGCCAAATTGGGAGACCGCGGAAACCGCCAAGGACCCGCAGGGCGTCGGCGGCGTCGAGGTACTCGACTTCGCCGGGATGAAGGACCCGAACCACAAGATCCCGTGGGAGATCGTCAACAACGACACGGAGGACCGCCTCCTCACCGGTGCGGATTTCGACCCCGAATCCTTCGTCCAGGCCGAGGACGGCACCTTCTGGGTCGGCGAGGAGTTCGGCCCGTACATCCTGCACCTTGACAAGGACGGCACGCTTCTCGACGCCCCGTTCCCCTACCCCGGCGTCACCAGCCCGTCCAACCCGGCCCTGAAGGACGGGGAAACCCCCAACCTGCGTAACTCCAAGGGTTTCGAGTCCATGGCCACCGACGGGCGCTACCTCTACCCCATCTTCGAGGGCTATCTCGACGACGCCACCGACAAGCACGTCCGCGTCGTCTCCCAGTTCGACACCGAGGAAGGCAAGTACACCGGCAAGACCTGGAACTACGTCGCCGACACCGAGGACGCAAACCTGGGCGACGCCTTCCTCACCGAGGACGGCCGCCTCCTCGTCCTCGAGCGCGACGACAACCTGGGCTCCGACGCAAAGCTGAAGAAGGTCTTCGAGGTCAAGGGCTTCAAGGATGCGGAGCCGGGCAGCACCCTGGAGAAGAACCTGATGGTGGACCTGCTCAACATTGCAAACCCGGGCAAGATCGGCATGGTGTCCGACGCCCGAGCGTACGGCGTCGGCGACCCCTTCTCCTTCCCGCTGGTCAGCGTGGAAACCATCGTCCAGCTCAAGGACGGCCGCTACCTCACTGCCCTGGACAACAACTTCCCGGGCAACGACGGCCGCTACCGCGGCAAGCCGGATGACACCGAGATGCTCATCTTCTCCTACCGCAGGTAGAACCGGTCCACGACCTCGTACTTCGGGCCGCCGCTTCGACCTTGCCCGCGGTGCGACTCCATGAGGAGCACCTCGTCGACGGTGAAGTCGGGGCCGGAGTAGATGGAGAGGGCGTGGGCGTGGTCGTCGAGAAGCAGCATGTCCCGCGTCCTCGTCCCCCTGCGGGCGACGGACAGGTGGGCGCGCTGACGCCGCCACTGCTCCGGGTCGAGCTGGCAGTCCGCCATGAGGTCCTTGAGCGGCGCCTTGTCCCCGCCGACGCCGATCCACAGCGTGCGGCGGTCGAAGCAGCCGGCGCCGCGCAGATGCAGGCGCAGCGGACGGGTAAACGCCGTCGCCTGCGAAAGGTGGTCGCTCACCGCGGCGGCGTCGTTCGGCTGGCTGCCGTAGAACGCGCACGTGATGTGCCAGTTGTCCGGGTCCGTCCAGCGCACCTCCGTGCCGGAGAACTCCCGGATCGGGCGCAGGGCAGTGATGAGGTGCTCCGTGACCTCGGCCGGTGGGACGATCGCTGCGAAGAGACGTCTCATGCCCCTCACGCTACCCTGGAAACTCATGTTTGACCTTGCGAAAATCGGAAAGGGTCTGCCAGTAGCGGATTCCCTGGACCAGCTGCCCGATTCCGGCCCGCTCGTCGTACAGGCCCCGCCCGGAACGGGTAAGACGACGCTGCTGCCGCCGGCGATTGCAAACAAGGTTGGCAAGACCATCGTCACCGCGCCGAGGCGAGTCGCGGTGCGGTCGGCGGCGAGAAGGCTGGCGCACCTGGACGGTTCAGCTTTGGGCCAAAAAGTTGGCTACTCCATCCGCGGCGAGCACGCCGACGGCAGCCTCGTCGAGTTCGTCACCCCGGGCGTACTCCTCAACCGCCTGCTCAAGGATCCGGGGCTTGAGGGAGTCAATGCAGTCATCCTCGACGAGGTCCACGAGCGCCAGCTGGACACCGACCTGGTGCTGGCCATGTGCATGGAGGTCGCCGTGCTTCGCGACGATCTCTACCTCGCCGCCATGTCCGCCACCCTCGACGCGGGCACGTTCGCCCAGCACATGGGCGCGCGCGTCATGTCCACGGAAGCGGTGACCCACCCGCTGGACATCGAGTACGCGCCGCACCCGGAGCGTATCCAGGGCACGCGTGACTTCTACCGGCACGTCGCACAGTTGGCGCAGGCCAGCGCGACGCGCACCCTCGTGTTCGTCCCCGGCGCGCGCGAGGTGGACCTGGTGTGCGGCGCGTGTGAGGACGCAAAACCCCTGCACGGGCGGCTTTCCTCCGCCGAGCAGGACGAGGCGCTGAACGGAAGCTCCCAAGTCGTCGTCGCGACGAGTATTGCGGAGTCCTCGATCACAGTGCCGGGCGTGCGCCGGGTCGTCGACGCGGGCCTGTCGCGCGTGCCCAAGCGCGACAACCGCGGCATGACGGGCCTGGTCACGGTCTCGGAGGCCGTCACGAGTGCGGAGCAGCGGGCGGGTCGCGCGGGCAGGCTCGGGCCGGGGCACGTCATTCGAGCATTTTCCCGCGAGGACTTCCAGAAGTTCGCGGCCGACATTTCGCCGGAAATTGCCACCAGCGACCTCACCGGCGCCGCGCTCGCCATCGCGGCGTGGGGCTCCCCCGACCTGCCGTTGCTCGATCAGCCGTCGGAGCAGTCGCTTGCCGACGCCCACACCACCCTCCGCCAACTCGGAGCCCTCGACGCCGACAACGCCATCACCACTTTTGGCCGAAAACTGGTGAGCCTGCCGCTGGACCCCCGGCTCGGGGCGGCGCTGCTGGAGTACGGGTCGGGGGCAGCGGAGTGCGTCGCCAGGCTCGGCGACATGGACGCGAAGCGCCTCGCCCGGCTCGTGCCGAAAACCCCAAAGGTCCCCGACGGCGACGTGATTGCGACTGCGTTCCCGCAGTGGGTGGCAAAGCGGGTCGGCGACGAGTACCTGCTGGCCAGCGGCACCCGCGCAACTTTTGCAGGAAAAGAAGAGTGGATCGCCGCCGCCGAGGTGCAGAGGACGTCCCGCGGCGCCATCATCCGCGAGGCCGCGCCGTACCACCTGCCGGAAGCGCGGATCGAGGAGACCGTCCGAGCAACCTTGCACAACGGGAAGGTTCGCGGCAGGAAAGTTCGGGCGGTCGGCGCGATCGAGCTGTCGTCGACGCCAGTGAAACTGTCGCCGGAAGAGGCGCAGGGGGCGCTCAAAGGGATTTCCCTGGAGGATCTCCAACTCGACGACGCGGCGCAGAAGCTCAAGCAGCGGCTGGACTTCCTGCACGAGGCGCTTGGCAGTCCGTGGCCCGATGTGTCGCGTGGCGACTATTCGGTGGAGGTTGGCGAGCTGGCGGGTGGGGCGTCGATAAGCGAGCTCAACATGCGCAACGCGCTGATGCGGCAGCTGCCCTGGCCGGAGGCCGCGAAGCTGGACGAGCTGGCGCCGGAGCGGCTGCCGATCGGCAGGATCGATTACTCGACGGGGCGACCGCTCGTGCGGGTGAAGCTGCAGCTGGCGTTCGGACTGGCGGACTCGCCGGTGATCGCGGGGCGCAAGCTCCTCTTCCATCTGCTGTCGCCGGCCGGGCGCGAGCTGGCCGTCACCGACGACCTCCGCAGCTTCTGGGACGGCCCGTATCAGGACGTGCGCAAGGAGATGCGCGGCCGCTACCCCAAGCACCCGTGGCCGGAGGACCCGTGGAGCGCGACGCCGACTGCGCGCACAAAAAAGCACCAAAACTAACAGATTTCGGGGCTCGCCGGGTAACTTATTCGCCATGACTACCCGCGCCCACACTGTAACTATGTGGACTTTGGTCTCCCTGATCATCGGCTCCACCATCGGCTCCGGCATCTTTGCCCTGCCGCAAAACATCGGCTCGGTGGCCAGCCCCGGGGCGATGCTGATCGGCTGGGTGATCGCCGGCGTGGGCATGCTCTCTGTCGCGTTTGTGTTCCAGATCCTGGCGCGTCGCAAGCCGCACCTGGACTCCGGTGTGTACTCCTACGTGCGCGCGGGCCTGGGCGACTTCATCGGCTTTACCAGCGGGTTAGGGTACTGGCTGGGCTCCGTGATGGCGCAGGTGGGCTACGCCACCCTGTTCTTCTCCACCATCGGCTACTACGTGCCCGCGTTTAAAAACGACTGGGTGCTCGCCGGCGCGGTGACCGTCCTGACCTGGACGATCTTTGCCATGCTCACGCGCGGGGTGAAGCAGGCCGCGGTGATGAACGTGATCACCACGGTGGCCAAGCTGGTGCCGATTTTGTGCTTCGTGGTCCTCGTCGCCTTCCTCGGCTTTTCCTGGGACAAATTCACGTTGGACTTTTGGGGCGAAAGTTCTTCGATCCCGTTTTCCCAGCAGCTGCAGGGCATCATGCTGTACACGGTGTGGGTGTTCATCGGTATCGAGGGCGCCTCGGTGTACTCCAAGCAGGCGCGCACGCGCACGGACGTCGGCCGCGCCACCATCATCGGCTTCCTCTCCGTCCTCCTGCTGCTGGTCGCGGTGTCGACGCTGTCCTACGGCGTGCTCACCCAGCCGGAGCTGGCGGCGCTGCCGGAAAACTCGATGGGCGCGGTCCTCGAGGCGGTCGTCGGTCCGTGGGGCGGCGTGTTCATCTCCATCGGCCTGTGTCTGTCGGTGCTCGGCGCCTACGTGTCGTGGCAGATGCTGTGCGCGGAGCCGATCGTGCTCATGGCCAACGACGGCCTGCTGCCGAAGGCCCTGGGCAAAACAAACAACGAGGGCTCCCCGTTCCGCGCGCAGCTCATCTCCACGGTGGTGATCCAGCTCTTTGTCATCATCTTCTTTTCCAACGAGGCCTCCTACAACGCGATGGTGCAGCTGGCCACCATCATGTACCTGCTGCCCTACATCTTCTCCTCGCTGTACCTGATCCTGCTGGCCTCGCGCGGCAAGGGCCTGAGCCACCCGCACGCGGGCGAGCGTTTCGACGACTCCGGGCCGTCCACCACCCGCGCGGACGACCGCCGCAGCCTCATCATCGGCGTGGTCGGGTTCGTCTACTCGCTGTGGCTCGTCTACGCCGCGGACCCGGTCTACGTGCTGCTGGGCGCGCTCGCGGTCCTGCCGTGCATCGTGCCGTACGTGTGGACGCGCCTGCACAACAAGGAGCGCCTGTTCAATGCGTTCGAGTGGGTTGTCGTCGCCATCGTTGTCGTCGGCGCCGCGTTCGCGGTGCTCAGGCTTATCGACGGCACGCTCACCCTCAGCTAACGCCAATCACCGGCCACAACACCTCGGTGATGCGCTTGGCCTGCAGCTTCGCGCTGCCCACGTTAAAAGTGGAGCGCAGAATCACAGCACCGACGACCATCGCGCCGACGACGCCCGGGTCGGCCTCGGGGCGCAGGGTGCCCTTCGTCTGGGCGTCCTCGATGTCCTCGATGAACCTGTCGTAGAACGCCTCTTCGAAGCGCTCGCGCCACGCGACCACGAGCGGGTCGGCAGAGGCGATGAGCGAGCCGAAGACGCGGGTGCCCACATTGTCCTCGATGAAGGAACCGAGCTCCGTGATGTACTCGCGGAACGCCTCCTTGGTCAGCGCGTCATCCTCGGAGTAGTAGTCCACGATGTTGGGGATGGAGATGGCGATGTTGTCCAGCGCGTCGACCAGCATCTCTTTGCGGTCCGCGTAGCGACGGTAGATGGTCGTTTTGGCCACACCGGAATCGGCGACGACCGCGTCGATGGAGGTTGCGCTAAACCCCTCGCGCTGCGCGATGCGGAGCACGGATGCGTAGATCCGCTCCTCGGTGGTGAGCTTCTTGGCGGAACCGTCTCCTTTTGCGTCACGATCAATGTGTGCCATACGTCAATATTCTGGCATATCCCTAGGAGCGTGTCAGCAGTTCCTGCCACCCGAGGCGCAGGCAGAGCACCACAACGAGCACCAAAAGCGCGATACGCACGAGTTTTGAACCGCCGCTCAATACGGTCCTTGCCCCCAATTGGGCGCCCACCACGTTCGCCGCAGCAAGCACGAGCGCTAACTTCCACTCAACAAAGCCGCCCGCGATGAACACCACGAGTGCCCCGGTGTTCGTCGCGGTGTTGATCACCTTCGCCATCGCGGCGGACTGCAGGAACGACTGGGTGAACACGGCCGTGAACCCCATAATGAGGAACATGCCGGTGCCGGGGCCGCGATGGCCAGCCCGATGAGCGCGCGCCGCCGGGTGATCAGCCGGTTCCCCTCCGCCCCGAACTCGGGCTTCAGCGTGATGAAGACGCCCACGGCCAGCAGCAGGACGATGATTGCGGGGCGGATGACGGAGTCGCTGATCAGGGCGACCGCCAGGGCCCCGCCTGCCGACGCACACCCCGCCGCCACCGCGTACCCCCAGGTCACCCGCGGGACGCCAACCTTGCGCACCAGCGTCGCCGCGGCGGAGGCGGTGCCGGTCACCGCCGCGACCTTGTTGGTGGCCAGCACGCTCGCCGCCGACGACGGCGTCGATCCACCCGGCCGCCGCCGACGCCACCGCGAGCAGGAGAAGTGTGCCCATGGCAGTAAACGCTACTATGAGGTCCTATGCAGCGTTGGATGTTTGTGGCCCCGGCTTCGGTGTTGCTGGGCTGGGTGCTCTCCGCGCTTCACGTGCCCGCCGCCTGGATCCTCGGCGCCATCATCGCCTCCGGTGCCGCGGCGCTGATCACCGGCAGCGACCTGCCGCTGGACGACCGCGTGTTCCGGCTCGCCCGCGGCGCCGTCGGCGTGATGGCGGCGCTGCCGCTGGTGGGCATCCCGCCGAGGGAGCTGCTGCCGTTTCTCCTTCCCGGCATCGCCGCCGCCGCGTTCGTGATCGTGCTGGCGTTCGCCGGCGGCTTCGTGCTGGCCAACCACGGTGTGTCGCGGGAGACCGGGGTGCTGTCATTGCTGGCGGGTGGGGCGTCGTTAATGCCCGCGATTGCAAAGGACGTCGGGGCCGACGTGCGCTACGTGACGCTCACGCAATACCTCCGCCTGCTCGTCGTCTCCATGACCCTGCCGCTGGTGGCGGGGCTGCTCAGCGCGCCGCAGACGCACGCCCCGGAGGAAACGGACCCGTACTGGTGGATGTGGCTGCTCGTGCCGGCGATCGTGCTGGGGGGCCAGCCGCTGGGCAAGCTGTTGCGCCTGCCCAACTCCAGCGTGTTCGGCCCGATGCTGCTCACCGCGCTCCTCGGTTCGCTCACCCCGTTCCAGATCATCCCGCCGCAGCCGCTCATGGTCGGGGCGTTCCTCTGCCTCGGCTGGATGTGCGGCGGCGGGCTCTCCGTACCGGCGCTGCGGCAGTTCAGCCGACTGTTGCCAGCCACGCTCGCCTACATCGTGCTGCTCATGGCGGCGTGCGCGGCGTCCGGCTGGGTGATGTCCAAGTGGCTCGGGCTCTCGCTCTACGAGGGCTACCTGGCCACCACGCCGGGCGCGCTGGAGACCGCGCTCGCGCTGTCCGCGGAGGGCGGCGCGGGCCCGGCGGTGGTGTCGCTGCAGATCATCCGGCTGGTGTGCATCCTCATCGTCGCCGGCTACCTGCCCAACCTGCTGCGGAAGCTTTCGCGCTAGTGGTTGAGCACCTCGTGGGCGAGCATGTCCATGGGCATTGACCCCAGGCCGAGCGCCTTGGTGTGGAACTGGGCGGCAGTCATTCCCTGGGCCAGCGCGCGTTCGCGCAGCGTGCACCAGTCGCGGTAGCCGATGGCGTACGACGGCGCCTGCCCCGGCCACCCCATGTAGCGGTCCAGCTCGAACGAGATGCGCGTCTCCGGCATGGCGCAGTTGTCGCGCAGGAACGCCTTCGCGTACTGGGCATCCCAGGTGCCGCTGCCGTCCGGCGAGAGCTTCCTCAGGTGGACGCCGATGTCCACCATCACGCGGGCCAGGCGCAGGCGCCGCGAGTCCAGCAGCCCCATCAGGTAGCCGGGGTCCTCGAACCAGCCGAAGTTCTCCATGAGGTGCTCGGCATAGAGCGCCCACCCCTCGCCGTGCGCGGAGTTGAAGCACACGGAGCGCCGCCACAGGTTGAGCTCGTTGCGGTTGAGCAGCGCCGCGCCGTGCTGCAGGTGGTGGCCGGGGATGCCCTCGTGGAACACGGTGGACAGCTCCTGCCAGGTGTGGAAGGTCTCCTGCCCCTCCGGCACGGACCACCACATGGTGCCGGGGCGCAGCATGTCGTCGCTCGGCGGGGTGTAGAAGACGCCACCGGACCCGGCCCGGTCGATCGCGGTGTTCACCCCGGGCATGTCCTCCGGGATGTCGAGCTCGCTGCCGGCGAAGCACTCGACGACCTCCGCGTTCACCTTGTCCAGCCACTCCAGCAGCGCGTCGGTGCCGTGCAGCGTGTACCGGTCATCCTCGTTGAGGCGCCGGTACGCCGCCGGCACGCTCGTCTCCGCGCCGTACAGCTGTCGCGCCAGGGCTTGTTGCTTATCGACGGTCACCCGCAACTCGTCTTCCGCCCACGCGTACGCCTCATCGAGGTCCACTTCGCGGCCCAAGAAGTACTCGGAGAACAGCTCGTAGCGGTCGCGGCCCACCCCGTCCTCGTGGTTGGCCTGCGGCGACAGCTCGGTGGAGAGCCAGTCCGCGAACTTGGCAAACGCCTCCTTGGCTTCCTCTACCACCTTCGACTCCGGCGGCAGGCCCAGGTAGTCCAGGGTTGAGCCGGACTCACCGAGCGTCTCGCATTGGTTGATCACCGCGTCGATCTGGCGGTGCGACGCCACGTTGCCGGTGTTCGCCGCCTCGGAGAGGGATTCGGTGTAGCCGCACAGCGCGTCGGGCACCTTGCTCAGGCGGGCCGCGACGTTGTCAAAGTCCTCCTCCGTCACCTTGGGCATGAGCAGGAAGGAGTCGCGGATCGTCTGGACGGGCGACTCGATGTTGTTCAGCCGGCGCAGGAACTCGCCCTGGTGGTGCAGCTCCAGGTGGTAGGCCAGCCGGTCGCGCAGGATCGTGGCGGTGAGGCTGTCCACCTCGTCGAAGTCATCCTCGTCGTCGGAGGCGTCAGTGGAGTCATTGAGCGCGTCGACGTCCGCGATGAGGTCGCGGATGCGATCCGCCGTCGCGTCCCAGTACTCGGGGCTGAAGTCCTGGAGGTCGGCGTCGAAGCCTTCGAGCCCGATCTGCGTGCCCAGGGTGGGCGTGAGCTGGGCGTAGTCGTAGACGAAGTCCTCACACGTGGCGTCGAGAAGCGATGGCTCTCGGCCAGGCATCGCACCTGGCGCGTGCTCGGGTGTGGGCTCGGTCGGGAGAACTGACGTCATGATTGGGGATTCTAACCCACCTGCGAATTTTCCTGCGATCGGAAATCTTTTGAACCAAGCTGTCTGTCCCGCTCAGAGCACACGTTTTCATATGGTGAGACGGCATTTTTCGGCCATTTTTAGGGCGGCGACTGGACAAAGCAGTCTGCCAGTGAGTAAATATATTCACATGACTTGCACAACATTGCCGTTCACTCGCCCGACGACCCCCGCGGCGAAGTGTCTCCACCTCATTCGCCTGCAGGACCTCACGTCCCGCAGTGAACTCGTGCAAGCCACCGGGCTCTCCCAGCCGACCGTCACGCGCGCCATCGCCGCGCTCACGGAGGCCGGGCTGGTCAACGAGCGAACCGACCTCACCCGCTCCACCGGGCGCGGTCGGCCGACGATCCCCCTGGAGCTCGCCGAGCCCGACCCCATCTACGGCGGCATCGCCGTGGGCACCGACTTCACCTACGTCGCCGTCTTTGACCTGCGCGGTCGCACCCTGCGCTGCGTCGACCTCGAGCTGCCCGTCGCCAGCATGACGCCCGACGACGTCATCCAGCACCTCATGGCCGCACTCAACCGCCTCACCGCGGGCATGCAGCGGCGCCTCGCCGCCCTCGGCGTGACCACGTCGGGCACCGTGACGGAGGACGGCACCGTCATCGCCGTGAACCTGGGCTGGGACGGTGTGGACCTCGCCGAGCAGTTGCGGGAGCAGTTTTCTGTGCCGGTTGAGGTGACGTCGATTAGCGCTGCGATCATCGGCTCCGAGATGCAGTCAAACCTGGACCTTGGCGACGGGCCGATCATGGCGCTGTTCGCGGACGACTCGATCGGCTGCGCGGTGTCCACCGGCGACGGCGTGCAGCCGATCCGCGTGAAGCGGCACGAGCTGACCACGCGCGGCCTGCTCGAGCGCATTCACAAGCCGGGGCTTGCCACGCTGCTCGACGCCGTCCAGGATTCCAGCCCCGACACCCGCACCGCGCTGGACGAACGCGCCCGCGACCTGGGCAGCCTGGTGGCCAAGCTCAGCACCGAGCACGCGCCGTCCACGGTGGTCATCGCGGGGAGCGCGTTTATCGACGACCCCCACGCCCCCGCTCCTTTCGCCCGCACCGTGCGCGCAGAAATGGAGCAGGCGCCCGAGCTGCGCATGATCCCCACCCACGCCGAGGTGGTGCGCGACATTGCCCGCGCCGCCGCGCTAGACCTCGTGCTCCGCGAGCCCCTCACGGTAGCGGCGAGCTAGCTCCACGTAGCCCGCGGCGTGGCGCACCCGCTGCTCGCGGGTTTCCGCGTCCAGCTGCTTGCGCACCTTCGCTGGCACCCCGGCCGCAATGGAAAATGGCGGGACGACCTGCCCCTCCAGGACCACCGCCCCGCCGCCGACGATGCTGCCCGCGCCCACGCGCGCGCCGGAGAGCACCGTCGCGCTCATCCCGATCAGGCAGGCCGGCTCCACGGTGCAGCCGTGGACCATTGCCATGTGCCCGACCGTGACGTCCTCCCCGAGGACGGTCGTGCTTCCCGTCTCCACGTGGATGACCGAGCCGTCCTGGACGTTGGAGCGCGCCCCGATCTCGATAGCGCCGACGTCGCCACGCAGCACCGCGCCCGGCCAGATATTGACGTCCTCGGCGATAGTGACGTCGCCGATGATGGTGGCCCCGGGGGCGATGTAGGCGCTGGGGTGGATGCGCGGGGTCTTCCCCTCGAACGAGTAGATACCGGACATTGGTGCTCCTCACTGTGTTGGGTGTGCCCTCCGAGCGTAGTCAAAACGCCCAGGTAGACCGTCCTGTCTGTCTGTTGAGCGAATTAATTTTTAGGCGACACGCTGCTACTCTGCGTTGAGTAAGTACAGACCTGTATAGATTCTTTCAACGCATTGGAGCGCGCATGTCTCTTCCAAAGTGGGCGACCGGATTTGGCGCCCAAGTGATTTACGGCCTGATTATCGGCCTCATCCTCGGCTTCATCGCCGCAGGTAGCGACGTCGAGTGGCTCTCCGGGCTGCTCGACTGGGTCGGCGGCACCTACGTCCAGCTGCTCAAGCTGCTCATCCCGCCGCTGGTGTTCACCGCTGTGGTGACCTCGATTGCCAACCTTCGCCAGGTCTCCAACGCGGCCCGCCTGGCCGTGCAAACGCTGGTGTGGTTCGCCATCACCGCGTTCTTCTCCGTCATCATCGGCATCGTCGTCGGCGCCGTGCTCAAGCCCGGCGCGAACTCCACCGTGGACGCGGCCGAGGCCGCCGAGCCGTCGACCACCGGTTCCTGGATGGGCTTCCTGGATTCCGTCGTCCCGTCGAACTTCCTTGGTCTGACCGCCAAGGTCACCGAGTCGGGCGCGTCGGTGAACTTCAACGTGCTGCAGATCCTCGTGGTCTCCCTGCTCATCGGCGTCGCCGCCGTGAAGGCGGGCAAGTCCGCCGAGCCGTTTATCAAGTTCTCCGAGTCGCTGCTGAAGGTGGTTCAGGTCGTGCTGTGGTGGGTCATCCGCCTCGCCCCGATCGGCACTGCGGCCCTGATCGGCAACGCAGTCGCCACCTACGGCTGGGAGGCCCTGAGCAACCTGGGCCAGTTCGTCCTGGCCATCTACATCGGCCTCGCCCTGGTCATCTTCGTGCTCTACCCAATCGTCCTGGCCGTGAACAAGATCAACGTGGTTGAGTTCTTCCAGCGCGTCTGGCCCGTCACCGCACTGGGCTTTGTCACCCGCTCCTCCATGGGCGTGATGCCGGTGAACCAGCGCACCGTCGAGCAGTCCATGGGCGTGCCCTCTGAGTACGCGTCCTTTGCCATGCCGCTGGGCGCGGCGACCAAGATGGACGGCTGCGCCTCCATCTACCCCGCCATCGCCGCCCTGTTCGTCGCGCAGTTCTACGGCGTTGACCTGGGCATGATGGACTACCTGCTCATCGTCATCGTCTCCGTGCTGGGTTCCGCGGCCACCGCGGGCACCACCGGTGCGACCGTCATGCTGACGCTCACCCTGTCCACCCTCGGCCTGCCGCTGGCGGGCGTCGGCCTGCTGCTGGCCATCGAGCCGATCATCGACATGGGCCGCACCGCCGTCAACGTCACCGGCCAGGCCGTCGTGGCCGCCGTGGTGTCCACGCGCGAGAAGATCCTGGACAAGGACGTCTGGGACGCGGGCAAGGAGGCCGCGCCCGCAGCGGCGTAGCCCCTACTTCGGCAGCGCGTCCGGCAGGTACTGCTTCACAAAGGAGTAGATGCCGGCCAGGACGCCGATGATGGCGAAAATGATGCCGATGATTTTCTCGGTTTCGGTACCACCGCCGAGCGACACAGTGCCTTGAGCGCCCTGGTTACTCGGGGTGCTCTTCTTCGGCAACGGAACCGCCTTCGTCGACGGCGTCTCGCCGTTGTTCGCCGGGCGCGCCAGCGCCTCGGTGCGCGCGCCCTCGGGGAACGCGGTCACGCCGGAGGCCTTGCCCGCGGCCTCCCACGCGCTGGCGGTGCCCTCGGCCGTCCACACCGACGCCACGCCGAACCACGTGCGGTCCGGGTTGATCAAGTTGTAGAGATGGCCGTTGGCGTTGTTGAACTGGCCATTCGAGTCGTACAGGGCGTCCAGCTCGTCGTAGCCCCAACCGTGCATGGCTTTCGCCATGTCTTCTTCGCCGGAGAGGTTCTCGCCGAACGGCTGCTCGCCCTGAATCGTCGCGGTCCACAGCGAGCCGCACTCGTTGGTGCAGGTCCCGTTGTAGGGGCGCTCGTGGTCGATCCCGCCGACCTCCTCCAGCGCGCGCTGCAGGGCGATGAGCGCGTAGCCGTGGTCGATCCTCACGTCGTTGACGTACGCTTCCTTCGTCTTCAGACCGTTCACCTTCGCCGCGTACTGCAGGGTCTCGCCGTTGAACGGCACGTTGCGGTCCCACATGTCGGCGCGCAGCTCGCGCACCTTCTGCAGGGCGATCTCGTTGTCGCGGGTGAGGTCAAACTTTGCCTCAAAAGTGACGACCTGGTCGGCGGGCTGGTTCAGCTCCACGCCGGTGACAGGAGCGGGGTCGGCGGAAGCAGCGGGCGCGACAACGAGGGCGGTCGCGGCGCACGCTGCGATTGCGAGGGAACGAAAACGCATGTCAGGGGCCTTTCAGCAAGTTTTCGGGCAAAAGTTACCCCTTCACCCTACAACTCCTAGAGATCCAGCTCGTCCAGAATTGCGTCCATCGCGTCGGCGACCCCGGTGCGCCACAGCGTCGTGGCCTTCGGGTCGGCGCGCCCCGGCCCGCCGTTGACCACCGCGACGGGCTTGCCCTGTTTGCGGGCGTCCAGGACGAACCGGTACCCGCTCATCACCGCCAGCGACGTGCCCAGCGCCAGAACCGAAGCGGACTCGTCCAGCCACGCCCGGGCTGCTTGTCTGCGCCCCGTCGGCACATTTTCACCGAAGTACACCACGTCCGGCTTCAGCCGTTGGCCGCCGCACGCGGGGCAGGCGATCATGTGGAACCGCTCCACGTCGCTGGCGCGCAGCTCCACGTCGCCGTCTGGGTTGATCATGCTGCCGGTGATCTGCACTGACTCGAAGAAGTGGGGGTTGGCTTGGGAAAGCAGGGCGTCGATAAGCGAACGAGCGTGGCGCGCCCCGCAGTCCAGGCACACGACGTGCTCCATATCCCCGTGCAGCGCGATGACGTCGCGGGAGCCGGCGGCGAGGTGGAGGCCGTCGACATTCTGGGTGACAATACCGGTGAGCAGCCCGGCGCGCTCGAGCTCGACCAGGGCGAAGTGGGTGCGGTTGGGCGCGGCGGCGCGCATGAACTGCATACCCACGAAGGCGCGCGCCCAGTAGCGGTGGACCTGGGCGGGCGAGTGCGCGAACTCCTGGTACGTCATCGGGCGGCCCTTGGTCAGGCGGCCGCCGGCGCTGCGGTAATCGGGGATGCCGGAGTCGGTGGACACGCCCGCGCCGGTGATGACCAGGACGTTGCCGCGGCGCAGCTGCGCGACGACGCGCTCGAGCGCGAGGTCCGGGTCGGTGGGCGCGGTGGTTTCGTGGACGACTCGCTCGATGGAGCGCACGGCGCTGCGGTGCGCCATCTGCACGGCCGGATCGTCGAAGGAGCTCAACGGAATGGGAGCTCTCCGATCGTGCGGCGCAGCTTGCGGGTGCGCAGGCGCTGCGGGTTCTTGGCCAGCTTCTCCATCGCGCGCACCGCGCACATCACGTGCGCCTCCTTGGAGTTGGAATAGAAGGTCTGGGCGGCCGCGGGCAGCTTCGGCACCGCGTGCAGCGGCAGGTCGGAGACCGCGAGCAGCGCACCGTAGGGCACGCGGTAGCGGTAGCCGTTGGCCGCGATGGTGCAGGACTCCATGTCCACGGCCGCCGCGGTGGAGCCGCGCAGCCACTCCCACAGATCGCGCGGCGCCTTCCATTCCCAGTTGCGGTCGCTGGTGGAAAGGACGGTGCCGGTGCGCATGAGCGAGGTGTCGTCGCCGTAGATCTTCGCCACCGCCTTCTCCAGGGTGCGCTGGATCTCCGGAACGGCGGGGATGGGCGAGTCGGGACGGATGTGCTCGTCAAGCACGTTGTCCTTGCGCTCGTAGGCGTTGCCCAGGATGAGGTCGCCGATGCGCATGCGCGCGTCCATGCCGGCGCAGTGGCCGATCATGATCCACGCTTCGGGGCGCAGCACCGCCAGCGAGTCCGTTATTGTTTTTGCGTTCGACGGGCCGACGCCGATGTTGATCATGGTGATGCCGTCGCCGTCCTCGGTGACCAGGTCGTAGCGCGGCATCTGGAACTTCGAGCCCAGCTCCAGGTTCTCCACCGCCACCGTGTCGGAGATGGTCTCGCCGCTGGGCAGCACGAGGCGCGTGTAGCGCGAGCCCTCGCGCGCCAGCTCCGCGACGCCGAAGCGCACAAACTCGGTGACGTGCATGGCGTAGTTGGTAAACAGGATGAATTTCTGCAGCGACTCCACCTGGATGCCTGTGTAGTGCTCCAGCCGGGCCAGCGCGAGGTCGAAGCGCTGCGGACCGAAGTGGAAGAGGGGCTTCTCTTCGCCGTGGAAGGCGTCCCAGTGGCCGTCGATAATTGCGTCGTGCACCTCGTCGAGGGCGGGGCGAGGCACGAACACTGCGTTCTCCGTGTTCGCGGGGCGCGGGCCGGTGCCGCGGATGTACTCGGGCGGGATGCGGGTCTCCGAGTAGCCGACGCGGATCTCGCACTCGTAGTTGGCGGTCAGCGCCTCGAGCTGCGAGCGCAGGTACGGCGCCATGAGGTCGGGCCGCGACAGCACCGCCGAGTAGGTGCCGGCCTCGTCGACGTAGCCGAAGGGCTCGGAGCGGTCCACTGGCACCCATTGCCCGATCTCCACGGAGAGCTTGGGGTAGTACACGTTCTTGTAGCGCGCGTAGTCGCCGCTGGTGAGCGCGTCCCGCGCGAGCTCACACGATGCGGTGTAGAGCTCAATGAGCTTCTCGACGGCCACGTGCGCACTCTCGACTCTGTCCATAGCGCCTAGACTACTGGCTTATGGGATTTTCAGACGTGGTCCGCTGGGCGGAGCACCGCATCAACAACGCGGACGTGAAAGCGAAGGCCCGCCGGGGCTGGGCGCCACAGGTCACGGGTTTTACCGGCTACGGCAACTCCGAGCGCGCCCGCGTGCTTGGGCGCGTGCTCATGGCGGACCCGGAGCGGGAACCGAAAACGGAGGTGGAGCGCGGCTACCGCCAGTTCTTCACCACCCAGGTGCCCGACATTGAGGTCACCGTCACGCTGGGCGCGCAGACCGTCACGGCGCAGACGAACGGCAACGGCTACCTCGAGGTCCTCATCCTGGACCACGGGCTGGAGCCCGGCTGGCACACCGCCACGGTGCGCACACCGCTGAGCGCGGAGCCGAGCGAAGCGCAGGTGCAGATCATTTCGGACGACGTCACCCACGGCCTGATCTCCGATGTGGATGACACGATCATGGTGACCATGCTGCCGCGCGCCATGCTCGCCGCCTGGAACTCGTGGGTGAAAAAGACGAACACCCGCCAGCCGATCGCGGGCATGGACGACTTCTACAGCGCGGTCCTCGGCCCCGACGAGCCCACCTTCTACGTCTCCACGGGCGCCTGGAACACCTACGACACGCTCACCGACTTCATCGCGCGCGAGAAGCTGCCGCGCGGCCCGCTGCTGCTCACGGACTGGGGCCCCACCCCGACTGGTCTGTTCCGCAGCGGCAAGGAGCACAAGCGGGTGGCGCTGCGTAACCTCATCGTGGACTTCCCCAACATCCGCTGGACGCTGGTGGGCGACGACGGCCAGCACGACCCGATGCTCTACTCCGACCTGGTGCAGGAGCACCCCGACCGCGTGCGGCTCGTGGCCATCCGCGAGCTCAGCCGCTCCGAGCACATGCTGGCCCACGGCACCACCACCACGATCTCGCAGCCGGGCAACTACCGCACCATTAAGTCGATCCACGGCCACACTGGCTTTGACTTGCTCGAGGAATACCGGCACCTGTGAGCCGCAAACCGTTCGCCCTCGCCTTCGCCGGCGTCGTGATCCTGCTGGTCGCGGCGTCGTTCGTGCGCATCGCGCACACCCCCGCCGAGCCCGACTCGGACGCGCTCTCGCGCCGGCTCACCGAGGTGGACGACACCGTCGGCGTTGACCCCGACTGGCTCGAGGCAGAGGTGGACGACACCGTCGGCGTTGACCCCGACTGGCTCGAGGCAGAGGTGGAAAGGATCGAGGCGGACACGGACACGAGCATGGGCATCGTGCTTATCGACGACGATGACGCCGCCGTCACCGCAGGCGACGTCACCAGCCTCGCGGCGTGGTCCACGATCAAGGTGCCGGTCGCAATGGCCGCCACCGAGCACTGCGACGCGGGCGAGGAAGTGCTGGACACCCTCATCACCTCCACGATCGAGGTCTCCGACAACGGGTCGGCGGACCAGCTCTGGATGTGCCTGGCGGCCGCGGGCGGCGCGAAGGAACTGGTCGCCGACGAGCTGGCCAAGGCGGACGCGACGGCCACGCTCGAGGAGGCCTGGGGCACGAGCGAGTGGTCGCTGAACTCCCAGGCGCGCTACGCCCACTACCTGGCGGAACTTTCGGACCGGGAGCCCGACAACGCGGTCCTGGACAAGATGGTGCACGTGGATAAGTCGCAGTCCTGGGGCCTCGGCGCCCTGGGCATCCCGTTCAAGGGCGGGTGGAGCGACGACACCGACGGCTCCTGGCAGTCGCGGCAGCTGGGCTTCGGGCAGTTCGCCGACAAGCGCTACGGTGTCTCCATGGCCGCGATCAGCGAGGACGGCTCCTTCGAGGACACCACCGACGCGCTGGACGAGCTCGCCGAGGCACTCGCCAGCGTTAGCCCCGCTTCCGAGTAAGCAGCTGCCCCATCAGGTCGTGCACCCGGTCGACGCGTTCGGCGGTCACGCCGACGGCGATCTCATCGCGGTACGCGGTGACGAAGAGGTGCTGGGTGCCCGCCACGATGAACATCGCTGCATCATCGATGACCTCGTCGGTGGCCTGGATGCCGCCGCGCTCCAGCGACTTCCACAGGTTCGCACGGATCGGCGGGAACATGAGCTCGCAGATCGTCTGGTTGAGCTTGCCGTGCACGGGCGAGTCGATGAGGTGACGGATCATGCACTCGTGCGGCTCGAGCATCTCGGCGAGCTTGTGCACCTGCGTGGCGTAGTCCGTATCGCCGTCGAAGTTGTAGGCAAAGTCGCGGTACGCCGGCCCGAGGACCGCCTCGCCCGCGGCGATGACCACGCTGTCGCGGTCCTGGAAGTGCTCGTAGAACACCTGGCGGCTCACCTGCGCCGCCTTCACGATGCCGGAGACGGAAAGGTCTTCCACCTTGTGGTCAACCAGCAACGCGATGGTGGCGGAGATCAACGCCTCGCGAGTGCGTACCGCGCGGGGGTCGGAGCTCGATTCACGACGTGCCATAACAATTCATCTTCCTTCGGAGCTAGCTGCCCACGATCGACGCGCGCAAGAGTCCAAGCACGCTATTGGCGTGCTTCGCCGCGTCTTCTGCCGAATCCGCCTCGCGCACCGAGGCAACCAGGAGGCGGAAGGCGCCGGCGCGGAGGAAGTCCTCCACGCCTTCCAGCAGGCTCGGCTCGAGCTCGCCCTGGCGCTCCAGGATCGCGTCCACCACTCCGCGCAGCATCGGCTGCTCCGGGGTAGTAAAGAGCTTGAGGGTGTAGGTGAGCGCCGGGCCGCCGACGACGTTGAGCAGCAGGTCGCGCTCCTTGTACATGCCGGCCACGAGACCCTCGATGGCCTGTTCCGGGTCGCCGGTGCGCTCGTAGGTCTTCACGTATTCCTGAAGCAGCGGCCGAAACGTGCGCTCCATGAGCGCGCCGACGACGGCGTCGCGGCCGTCGAAGTGCTCGTAGAACACCTGCCGGCTCATGCCCGCCAGGCCCACGATCGCGGACACCGTGATGTCCTCGGTCTTCTTTTCGCGCTGAAGCGTCTCCGTCGCGTCCAGGAAGGCGTTGCGCGTACGAATCGCCCTCGGGTCCATGCTGCCTTCTCTACGGGCCACCGCTTCCACCTCTTCCCGGGTTTCTGCTCGCCTCGCCCTCAGGATCACTCAGGTTCTGATTTAAATTCTCAGCTTTCCTGATTTCTTCAGTGAGGCCAGGTCTCGCGTTATCCTCAAATATTGCGCCGTACCGTGCGGTTCAGCGCTGCTCAATATCGTTCAGTCTTCACATTAGACCGCAACAGATGTAAATTACCGCATCCGCCAAATTTAAGAAAGTTGATTTGTATGACTTTAGCGGACACTACCATTACGCTGCTCAAAGAACTCGTCCAAATTTCTTGCGTGAACGATCTCACCCCCGATTCCGGGCAGGAATCCAAGGCCGCAGACGTCCTCGAGCGCTTCTTCGCGGACGCGCCGAACGTGCGCGTCGAGCGCTTCGAGCCCCACCCAGGCCGCACCTCCATCGCGTTTACCATCGAGGGCTCGGACCCCTCCGCCGAGCCGCTCACCCTCCTCGGCCACACCGACGTGGTCCCGGTCGACGAGGCGAAGTGGACCAAGGACCCGTTCGGGGCGCAGATTATCGACGGCCACCTGTACGGCCGCGGCGCCACCGACATGCTCTACATCACCGCCGCGATGGCGGCCACCGTGCGCGACGTGGCCCTGTCCGGCACCCAGCCCACCGGCACCCTCACCTTCGTGGGCTGCGCCGACGAGGAGGCCCGCGGCGGCCTGGGCGTGGGCTGGCTGGCGGAGCACGCACCGGACGCGTTCTCCTGGAAGAACTGCCTGTCCGAGGAAGGCGGCTCCCACCTGCCGGTGCAGGACGGGTCGGATGCGGTGGTCGTCGTTATTGGCGAAAAGGGCGCGGCGCAGCGACGCCTCACCGTGCACGGCGACGCCGGGCACGGCTCCACGCCGCACGGGCGCGAACTGACCATTGCCAAGATTGGCAAGGTGGCCGAGCGCATCGCCGCCCTGACGCCCGAGGTCAGCTCCGAGGAGCCGTGGCCCGGCTACGTGCGCGCCTGGAAGTTCGACCCCGAGACCGAGCAGGCGCTGCTGCGCGGCGAGGGCTACGAGGCGTTCGGCGAGCTGCAGCGCTACTCGCACGCGATGAGCCACCTCACCGTGGCGCCGACGGTCCTGCGCGCGGGCGGCGCGATCAACGTCCTGCCGTCCGAGGCCTCGATCGAGCTGGACATCCGCCAGCTGCCGGGCCAGAGCCAGGAGGACATCGACGACCTGCTGCGCGAGGCGCTCGGCGACCTGGCCAGTGAGGTGGAGATCACCCACCTCATCACCGAGGACGCCACCGTCTCCCCCACCGAGGGCCCGCTTTACGACGCCATCGTGGACACCTTCGCCGAGTTCTTCCCCGAAGCGGCCGTGGTCCCCACGCTCGCCGCGGGCGGCTCCGACCTGCGCTTTGCCCGCCGCAAGGGCGGCGTGGGCTACGGCTTTGCCATGCACAAGCGCGAGAACACGCTGGGTAAGGTGCTCGACCTCCTGCACAGCCACGACGAGTACGTCGACCTGGCCGACGTGGAGCTCACGACGCAGGCCTACCGCAGCCTGATCCGCCGCATGGTGAACGCGTAATTTGCGCGCTCCCCTTTCACATGCGTCACATCCGTGACATACTGGCGGTCATGAAACTCCGCTCCCTTGCCATGACCGCCGCCGTCGCGGGCACGCTCGCCGCGGCCCCGGCCGCCGCCCACGCCGACGCGATTGACGACGCCCTTGCCAAGCTCCCCGCCGGCGAAATCTCTTGCGCCCAGGCCGAGAAGTACTGGACCAACGACGCCGACTACAACGCCAAGGTCCGCCAGGCCCAGACCATCGCCCGCTTTGACAGCCGCGGCCCGCAGATCCTCGACGCCCTCGCCCGCGTAGAGAACGCGGCGAACCGCTGCGGCCTCAAGGGCACCAACGGCGGCACCAGCAACGCTGCGCCGGCGCAACCGGCCCAGCCGGCCCAGCCGGCACAGCCCGCGCCGGCCACGCAGCCCGCCCAGCCCGCACCGGCCGCGCAGCCCGCCCAGCCCGCACCGGCCGCGCAGCAGAACCCCCAGAACGTGATCGTGCTCGCCCCGCAGGGCGCGCCGACCATCGACGTGCCGGTGGCCAACGTCGCGACCGTGCGACTGCCGGACCTGGGCGCGATCGTCCAGCAGCTGCTCGCGCAGTACGCGCAGGGTTCCTCCCTGCCGCGCTAACTCCCCCACTCGTAGAGGACCTCGGCGCCTGCGCGGATGCGCACGCCCGGCGCGGGCTCGAGCCACGCGTCGGTTTGGATCTCCTCGCCGTTTTCGCCACGACTCCGCACGGAGATCGTGGCATTTTCCTTGTCAAGCACTTCCACGTCGGCGTGGGTGAGCCACTGGTTGCGGCGGCGCACGCCGATCAGCTTTTTGTGTTCCTCGAAGACCCACTGGCCCAGCTCGGAGAGTTCTGCCGGGGAGGCTGGGAGGGGAGGGCGGATGGCGTCGTCAGCCGCGAAGCCCTCGCCGCGCACCCCCTCGAAGCCCTGCTCGTCGCCGTAGTAGATGCTGGGCATGCCGGGCAGGCTCATGAGCAGGGCGAGCGCGACGATCTCCCCGTCCTGACCCACCTTGGAGGCGATGCGGTCGACGTCGTGGTTGCCAATGAAGATGTTGGGAAGCGTCCGCTTAGCAATGTCGCGGTGGCGGCCCAGCGCGTGGTCGAGCTCCCAGAAGTTGGTGTCTGAGATGGAGGACCAGAGAGCCTTCCACAGCTCGTACTGCGTGACGGAGTCGAGCGTGCCCGCCTCGGCGATCTCGGCGTAGTCGCCGTGGATGACCTCGCCGAGGATGCACACGTCGGGGAACTCCTCGCGTACCCGCCCAAGCACTGTGCGCCAGAACTCGGCGGGCACGGAGTAGGCGACGTCGAGGCGCCAGCCTTGGATGCCGCGGCGCAGCCAGTGCAGCATGATGTCGGTTACCGCGTCCTGGACCCTGGGGTCGTCGTGGTGCAGGGTGGCCAGCTCCTCGTGGCCCTCCCAGTCGGTGCCGCCGGCGAGCCCCTCGGCCACCCACGGGTGGGTGCGCGCGACGTGGTTGAACACGCCGTCGAGCATGACCTGGATGCCGCGCTCGTGGCACGCGGCGATAAAGTGGTCGAAGTCGGCGTCGTCGCCAAGCCTGGCGTCGATGCGGTAGTGGTCGAGCGTGTCGTAGCCGTGCGCGACGGACTCGAAGATGGGGCCGAGGAGGATGCCGTTGCAGCCGAGCTCGATGAGGTAGTCCAGCCACGCCTCGAGGCGGGGGAGGCGGTGCGCGGCGTCCTTCGCGTCGCGGATGGGGGCACCCGTCGCGCCGAGGGGGTAGACGTGCCACCAAATAACGTCTGTGAGCTGCTGTTTCACAGTATTTCCCTTTCGTCAGCGGACAACGTTCAGAATTATATTGATATTCAATGCATGTAAAACTTGTGCGTGTGTACGATGTAGCGCATGACAGAACGCCACACGACGCACGCGCCACAGCGGCGCCTGAGCGTGGAGGAGCGGCGCCAGGAAATTCTCGACGCTGCCACGGAGATCTTCTCCACCACGCCCTACAGCGAGGTCCCCACCCAGCGTATCGCCGATCACTGCGGCGTGTCCCAAGGCTTGGTGTTCCACTACTTCGACTCCAAGGCCGGCCTGTACACCGCCTTCCTCGAGCGCACGGCCATCAACCTGCACAACGCCCAGATCGCCGCAGCTGAGGGGCTCGAGTCCTCCGACACCGAGGAAATCGTGCGCCGCGGGCTGGACATCTACCTCAACTACATCGAGACGCACCCGTTCGTGTGGTCCACCGGCAAGCGCGGCGGCGAGGAGCCGATCGAGGCGATCCACCTGCGCATCGAGCGCCACGACACCACCGTGCAGGCGCTGTGCGACTTCCTCGGCCGCAGCGACGACCGCGCGCGCATCGCCGTTTCGGGGCTCATCGGCTTTATCGACGCCATCGCGCTGGACTGGGTCGACGACGGCTGCCCCGCCGAGCAGCGCGAACTGCTCATCAGCACCGCCTCCGCCGCCTTCCTCGCGGCGCTCTAGCGCGCTACCGCTCGCCGCGGTGCCGGATCAGCGGCTCGAGCCGCTCCTGGATGCGCTCCCGCCACGCCTCCACGGCCTCCTTGTAGCCCTCGCCGTGCGGGTGCATGCCGCGGTGGGTGAACGTGACCTGGGTCTCGCCGTCCTCCTGCTCGCTGTCGCTGAGCTCGAAGATGAGCGAGGTGTCGTCCCAGTCGCGGTCCTCCTTGTCCTTGCCCGTGGTCTCGGTGTGCCAGACCAGGCGGTCGCCCACCTCGGACTCCTCGACGCGGAATTCCGCGTACTGGTCGTCGGTGTCGAAGTGGAACTCGCCGCCCTGCTCGGAGGCCGAGCCCTCGATGTGGTCGACGTGCTCGTCCCACCACTCCTGCGGAGCGGAGATCGCCCGGAAGACCTCGGTGCGCGACCCCGGCACGGTAAAGGTGGTGGAGAAGTCCTTGATGGCGGGGACCTTCGTGCCGTCGGAAAACTCGTAGTCCGGCATCGCGCCGTCGGGGTCGTAGATGCGCACGTCCAGGCCGGTGTCGCGCAGGTGGCGCATACCCTCCTTGATCAGCAGGCGCCCGGCCTTGTTAAAGCTGGTCACGTTGGACACGTCGAGCACCAGCGTGCCGCCCACGATGCGCTCGCTGGCCAGGTCGTGCAGGATGTTCTCCGCGGCGGTGAAGTTGATCATGCCCTGCAGCTCCACCACGGTGCAGTCCTCGCGCCGCTCCACCGACCGAATGCCCGGCGCGGCGTAGAAGTCCGCGCCCATCAGGTTCAGCCCGAGCGAGGCGGACATCTCGCGGAAGATCTTCACGCCGCGCACCGAGTTGCCCTGCTCGTTGAGCCGCGGGCTTAACGACGCCAACCCCAACTGCCCCGGCATCGTCCCAATCAACCCGCCGGCGACGCCGGATTTCGCCGGGATCCCCACGTTGACCATCCACTGCCCCGACCCGTCGTACATGCCGGCCGACGTCATCACCGCCTGCGTGATCCGGCACGAGCCGGCGGACAGGACGCGCTCGCCGGTAATCGGCTGCACGCCGCCGTTGGCCAGGGTCGCCGCCATGGTGGCCAGGTCGCGCACCGTCACCAGCACGGAGCACTGCTGCGTGTACGAGTCGATCGCGTCGTGCGCCTGGTCCTGGACCATGCCGAACTCCCGCAGCAGGTGCGCGATGGCCAGGTTGCGGTGGGCGGTGCCGAGTTCGGACTGGACCAGCGACTCGTCGATACGCAGCTCCCTGCCCGCGAGCCGGGAGAAGTACGCGCGGATCTTCTCTACCCGCTCCTCCACCGAGGACTCGGCGCCGTTGATCATCTGGTTCACCGCGATCGCGCCCGCGTTGATCATCGGATTCGCGGGGCGGTGCGTGTCCTCCTCCAGCGAAATCGCGTTGAACGCCTCGCCCGACGGCTCCACGCCCACGTACTTGTGCACCTCCGCCGCGCCGAGCTCCTCCAGCGCGAGCGCGTACACGAACGGCTTAGAGATCGACTGGATGGTGAACTCGTAGTCGTCATCGCCCACCGAGTACAGGTTTCCCGAGGTCGTGCACAGCGCCACGCCCAGCTTATCGGGGTCGGCGACGGCCAGCTCCTCGATGTAGTCGGCGACCTCGCCGCTGTTGTCGTCGCGGACGAGCTCAAGGATGCGGTCAAGGTAGGCAGGCACTGGCGTCGGCATGCGCGCCAGTCTAGAGCCTTTCGCTTATCGACGCTCCCCCATTTCCTTTTTGTCTAGTTTCCTTTACATCGTGGCGTGTTTGGTTTATAGTTTGACGTAGGCGCTTACGAGACACGAAAGGAGCGCTGATGCCAGACACACACGAAAACATGGTCCGCAAATGGCGGCGGTGGCAGGAACTCTCCCAAGCCGACCTCGCCGCGCAGGTGGGAGTGTCCCGCCAGACCATCGCCAACATCGAAAAAGGCAACTACTCCCCCTCCGTCCACCTCGCACTCGACATCGCACACACCCTCGGCAAAACCGTCGAAGCCCTCTTCGGCGACGACCAGGAAGGATAACTCCCCATGTTGAAGCAGTACGGCGACAAGAAAGTCGCCCTGGCCAACCAAGGCACCGACGACGAATACCAGCAGCAGATCCTCCACCAGTCCAGCACTGTGACCTCGGAGACGCTCATGTACACGACCACGTTCATCATGGCGATCCTCGCGTGGGTCCTGCCCGACGGCGCCGCCATCTACTCGCTGCTGGCCCTGCTGCCCGTCACGCTCGCGCAAACCGCCGGCGCGCTGTGGATGCAGAACTACGCCCCGCGGCCCCGCCCGCCCAAGATGTTCACCCTGTCCACCCTGCCCATCTGGATCCTCTTCGCGATCACCCTCGCCGGCATCGCCTTCACCGACTTCGACGGCGACCGCGGCGGCACCATCGGCATGGTCATCGGCGCGCTCATCGGTGGCGGCGCGGCGGCCATCTTCGCCCCGCGCTTCCAGCGCCACAAGCGCCGCGACGACGAGGAGCGCCTCGCCACGGACCTCGAGGACTAGTTTTGACGGGTACAGTCGGTGTTAATTGTTCAGCGACACGAAAGGACACCGCATGTACCTGCAGGAAAAGCCGGACCCGAAGCTCAACTACCTCAGCGAGGAGCACGCCGAGATCATCAAGGCCACGCTCCCGCCGGTGGGTGAGAACATCGAGACCATCACGAAGACGTTCTACAACAAGATGTTCACCGCGCACCCGGAGCTCATCGCCAACACCTTCAACCGCGGCAACCAGAAGCAGGGCGCGCAGCAGAAGGCGCTCGCGGCCTCGGTCGCGACCTTCGCCACCCAGCTCGTGGACCCGAACGCGCCGGACCCGGTCATGATGCTGGACCGCATCGCCCACAAGCACGTCTCGCTGGGCATCCGCAAGGACCAGTACCAGATCGTGCACGACAACCTCATGGCCGCGATCGCCGAGGTGCTTGGCGACGCCGTCACCCCCGAAGTCGCCGAAGCCTGGGACGCCGTCTACTGGCTCATGGCCGACGTGCTGATCAAGCACGAGGCGAAGCTCTATGAATCCGACGGCGTGACCGACGGCGACGTCTTCCGCCGCGCCGAGGTCACCGCCAAGGAGCAGCTCACTGACTCCGTCTTCGCGTACACGCTCACCGGCGACTTCACCGCGCCGCGCCCCGGCCAGTACACCTCCGTGGGCGTCACGCTTGACGACGGCGCCCGCCAGCTCCGCCAGTACTCCATCATCGAGGGCGACGAGCACTCCTACCGCATCGCCGTGGAGACCGACGGCGAGGTCTCGACCTTCCTGCGCGACCACGTGGCGGTCGGCGACACCGTCGACGCCACCCTCGCCGCCGGCGACCTGGTCCTCCAGGACAGCAACAACCCGGTCGTGCTCATCTCCAGCGGCATCGGCTCCACCCCGATGGTGGGCATCCTGGGCCACCTCTCGCGCACCCACTCGGACCGCAAGGTGACCTACCTCCACGCCGACAACTCCGAAGATTCCTGGGCGCAGCAGGCCGAGACCCGCGCCCTCGCGGAAGCGCTTGCCGACGCCAACGTCACCGCCACCTTCCGCAGCCAGGACCAGCGCATCAACGTCGCCGAGGCCGACCTCGCCGGCGCGGACGTCTACCTCTGCGGCGGCGCGAACTTCCTCCAGGGCATCCGCGACGACATTGCGGCGCTGCCCGCCGACAAGGCGCCCGCCAACGTCTACTTCGAGCTGTTCAGCCCGAACGACTGGCTGATCAACTAGCTACTCCACCTCGGTGATGCGGGCCCCGCACTCGTGAGGCCGGTCGAACGGCAGAAGCTCCACCTGCATGCGGCCCGCCTTGCCGTCCACGTAGCCGGCGTGCAGCGCGCACACCGCCGGGCTCGGCGCCCTGCCGGGGTCGGTGACAAACGGGCACGCCTTGAGGGAGAGTTCGCGTGAGGTGTCGGTGGCGGCATCGTCGCGAAGCGCTGGGTCGAACCCCATATCCCGCAGGATCCGGGCGACCTTCTCGGTCGCCTCGTCCAGATCCCGCGGCGTGCCGCCGTGCCTCGACGACGCCTCCTTCGCCCACTGCCGCCCCACCTCGCGCGCTCGCTCCAGGTCGTCGCCGGCGATCGCGGTGGCCAGCATGTCCACCAGCTCGACGTACTCGCTGGTCACGTCCGCGTTCCGCGCCACGCGCGCGGTAAAGATGTGCGACGGCCGCCCCCGCCCGGTCGTGCGCGCCTGCCTGCGCACCACGAGCCCGTGGGCGATGAGCTCGTCAAGGTGCCCGCGGACCGTGTTGATGTGCATGCCCAGTTCCTTCGCCAGCTCCGTCACCTGCGCGCCCTGCGGGAACTGCTGCAGCGCGCCGAAGACCTCGCGCTGCTTCGCGCTCAGCTCCGCGGCCGCGGTGGTGAGATCGGAAGTGGGGCGCGGCGTCCGGTGTCGGTCCATGCTTCGCACCTTTCTTGGACAGTTGCGTGCGTTCATTATATGAACCACGCCCTGACCGCCTTGTTTGACCCCTCCCAGCTTAGTACGATTATTACTGTGCAAAAAGTAGTGGGCGTGCTCGTGGCATGCTGGGCCGCCGTCTCGCTCGCGGCCGCGCTCGCCGGCGCGTCGCGCTGGACGGTGATCCACCCGCTCACGCTCGGCGTGGTCACGACCGCCATCCAGGCCTACTCCACCCACTTCGCCGACGCGCTCACGCGCACCGCCTCCCGCCCCGCCGGGCTGGCCGTGCGCATCGCGGCGGTCAACCTGGCGCTCGTCGCGCTGCTGCTGGGCGCGCCGCTGGCCATTCCGGCCGCCGTCGCTGCGGCCGCGCTGTGCTGGCACGGGGTGTCCATCGCCCGCAAGCTGCGCCGCGGCCTCACCAGCCCGTTCGCCAGCACCGCCCGCTGCTACGTCGTCGCCGCCGCGTTCTTCGCCCTCGCCGCCGCCGTCGCCGTGGGCTCGCGGCACGTGGGGCCCTCGCTTATCGACGCGACCATCGCCGCCCACTCCCGCCTCGCCGTCTGGGGCTTCGCGTGGACCACCATCGCCGGCACCGTCATCACCCTGCTCCCCACCATGACGGGCAACCGCGCCTCCGCAACCGCCCGCGCCCGCCTCCCGCGCGCGCTGCTCGCCCACTGCATCGCGCTGCCGGCCGCAGCCGCCGCGGCCCTGGCCAGCCCGCCGCTCGCCGCGGTGGCGCTCGCGGTGTGCGCGCTCGCGTGGTCCTACGCGCTGCAGCCCGTCCTCGCCGGCGCGCTGTTCACGCCCGGGCTGTCGGCCCCCGCGGTGAGCGTCGCCGCCGGGCTGCTGTGGCTGCTCGGCGCCATGTTTGCCGACGCCGCAACACTCGCCACCGGTGCCGTCCGCTTCCCCGCAAACCTGCTCACGTTCCTCCTCGCCGCCGGGCTCGCCCAGGTCGTGGCGGGCGCGATCGGCCACCTGCTGCCGGTCCTCGCCCGCGGCGCGCGCGAGCCCGACAACGGGTTCATCAAAGTCGGCGTGGTCAACGGCGGCGCGCTCGTCGCCCTGGTCAGCCCGCGGATCGGGCTTGCCATACTGGGAGTAGGGTTCGCGCTCCACGCAAGAAAGGTAGCTGTCCCATGAAACGAACCGAATCCCTGGCCTGGGGGCTCATCGCCCTCGTGGTCGCCGTCGTCGTCGGGCTCACGCTCGCGTTCAGCGGCTCCGACACCACCAGCACGCAGGCGGTGAGCAGCGAGGACGCCACCACCATCGACGTGGACATCCAGGGCATGTCGTTCGTCCCCGCGAGCGTCGCGGTGGAGCCGGGCACCCGGCTCGTCCTCAACATCACCAACTCGGACACGCAGCAGCACGACCTGAAGCTCGGCGGCGAGCACAGCGGCCGCATTGACCCCGGCGAGACCGTCACCCACGACTTCGGCGTCTTCACCGAGGACACCCAGGGCTGGTGCACGATCGCGGGCCACAAAGCCATGGGCATGACCTTTGATGTGGTGACGAGCGGGAAGGGAGAAGAGGAGGCGTCGATAGGCACTGCCCGCGACGCCACGCTGCAGCCCGCGAGCGGCGAACTCCACGAGGAGACCTGGGTGATGCACGACGACGGCGACTCCTGGACCTTCGCCAACCAAGCGCCCGGGCCAACGCTGCGCGGTAAGGTGGGCGACCGGTTCCGCATCACCGTGGAAAACCACGGGCAGATGAGCCACTCGATCGACTTCCACGCCGGCGAAGTCAGCCCCGACGAGGTGATGCGCGAGATCCCGCCGGGCGACAAGGTGGTCTACGAGTTCACCGCGCGGCGCTCCGGCATCTGGATGTACCACTGCGGCACGATGCCGATGAGCCTGCACATCGCGAAGGGGATGGCCGGCGCCCTCATCATCGACCCGCCGGACCTCAGCCCCGTCGACGCGGAGTACGCGCTGGTCGCGCACGAGATCTACCACGACGACGACAGCGTCCCCGCCGGCGAGTACGACGCCACCGCGTTCAACGGCACGCCGAACCAGTACGTCGAGCACCCGATTGAGGCGCACGTCGGCGACACGGTCCGCGTCTGGGTCCTCGACGTCGGGCCCGACAACCCGGTCAGCTTCCACGTCGTCGGAGAAATCTTCGACACCGTGTACAAGGAAGGCGCCTATTCGCTTCGCGACGCCCACGACACCGGCTCCCAAGCCCTCGACCTCCTCGCCGCACAGGGCGGGTTCGTGGAGTTCACCTTCGACGAGCCGGGCACCTACAGCTTTGTCAATCACCAGATGACGGATGCGGAGAAGGGCCAGCGCGGCCAGTTTGTGGTCCGTCCGTGACGGTGCGGTACGGCGCGCGGGCCACGTGGTCCGCGCCGGTGGGCGTGACGCTTCCCGACGGCGAGACGTACACAATCCGCCCGCCCCGCCGCTCCGTTCGCCCGCGGGAGGCGCGGCCCGCCTGGTAGTTGTGGTACCGGCACAGCCAGCCCAGGTTGTGGACCGCGGTCTCGCCGCCGTGCTGGTGCTCGGTCATGTGGTGGGCGTCGCAGCGAGAGGCCGGCACGTCGCAGTCCTTCCACGTGCACGTCGCTGAGTCCGCAAGCATCATCTCGCGGTGCTTCGGCGTGGCCAGGCGCATGTCGTAGGCGTTGACGGGCCCGTCCATCGCGCCGACGAGGATGATGTGCCCGAACTGCGAGAGCCGCTGCCGCACGAACTCCTCGCCGGACATGACCACCCCGTTGGCGAAGCGGACCTGCACGTCGTCGCCGGCGCCGGAGACGATCCGGACGTAGTCGCCAAGGTCCAGGTTCACGCTGAGCTTGAGCAGGTAGTCGGCCCGCGGGCAGTCCTGGTCGAGCCAGGCGGCGACGTCGTTCTTCGCAGCGTCATATGCCGCCTGGACGTCCAGCGCGGGGCCGGTCACGCGCAGGGTGGCCTGGCCGTCGCCGTGGTGGGTGACGCGCGCGCACGCGGTGCGCGGCGCGCGTGGCTGCAGCTCCTCCTTCAGCTCCGTCGCGCGCTTGCGGATCAGCGACAGGTCCCCCGGCGTGTTGCACAGCGTGTCGATGTAGCGCCACCGCTTCGTCGCGTCCTTGATCCCGTTCGCCGTGCGCGCGATGTACGCGAGCGTCTCGATCCGGTGCCCGTGCTCCCGCGCCCCGTCGTGCGCCCGCTGCTGGTAGCGCGAGTGGGACGTCCGGCCGCACAGCGTGCGCGCCGCCGCGACCAGCTGCTTCGCGCGGTCGTACTGGACCCCCTCGTCACGCACCTCGCGGGCAGACTTGCCCGCCGCGGCGGCGACGAAGTCGAAACCGCTGCGGTCAAACCGGGCGAGCTGTGCGAGTGCGTTCATGGCAGCAACAATATCCGAAACAGCAGCGAAAATGCGGAAATGTGAGAAGTCCCCCAGTTCCCGCAAAAATGGAACCGGGGGCCGGGTTGCTGCGTCTAATACGGTTTGGGGTTTTTCAGCTCAGCACGGCGATGAGCACGCCCAACACGACGAGCGCGGCGGCGGATTGGGTGGCGGGGTGTTGGGTGGGTGTGGCGTCGATAAGCGAATCCTTACCCTTGAGCACCCCAACCTGCGCGCGGATCGCGCGGGCCATGAGCGGCAAAAACGCGACGAGCACGCCGAAGCAGAGGACGCTCATCGCCACGCGCAGCCACGAATTGTCCGTGGCCAGCCAGCACGCGAGCGAGCCGTTGAACAGGACGATACGGAAGTACGCGGCGCGCGACAGCTCCGCCAGGCCGGCGCGGACGGCGCGCGGGCCGCCGCCCATCGTCGTGGGCAGCAGGTAGCTCATCGTGCCGATCAGGAGCTGGGCGGCGAAGCCGAGCATGAGCGCGAGCGTCGGCAGGTCCGGCGTGGTGAGGCGGACGGCGAACCAGATGAGCGTGACAATCAGCCAGATCAGCGACGCGAAGACGCTCAGGCCGGCGTAGGTGACGCGGCCGCGGGGGTCGCGAAGCACGTCGAGGACGTTGACCAGGAAGCCGTGGAACGTCCACAGCCACGCGGCGACGTACACAACCGTGCCCGCGCTAGCCAGGAGGTCCAGCCCCGCGAGCGCGCCGCAGCTGGCCACGATCACGCCCGCGACCGCCAGCGGCACCGAGACCCCCGCCCGGTCGTGCATCCCGTTGACCCGCCACATGCTGGGGAACAGCACGGTCAGCGACGCCAGCGCCGCCAACCCCACGAACCCGCCGACGTTGGTGACCAGGTGCGCGAGCCGGACGCGCTCCTGCCAGTCGCCGGGCAGCCCGAACGACAGCGCGGAGCCGAACGCCACGCCGACGGGCAAAAACACCGCGCTGGCCACGTAGCCGAGCACCACCGGACGGAGCCGCTTGTCGCGCCCGGCGCGCCGTACCTGCGCGTACAGCTGCCACGAGTGCCAGCCCAGCACTCCCGCGACGATCGCGGCGCCGACCCAGGTCAGCGCGTAGTGCCCGCGCCACCACCCGGCGAGGAACTGCCCCACCAGCACGCACACGACGCCCGCGTTGAGCGCCCAGGTGCGGCGCAGCTGTGCGGGCCGGGCGCTGTCGGGCAGCCGCTGCTGCAGGAACCGCTCGGTGAGGTTTTGCGACCACAGCACCACCGAGTTGGTCAGGATGCCCAGCGTGAACACGTGGATGAGCAGCCACCGCGGCTCGGGCACGAGCGGGTGCGCAAGCCCGATCACGATGAACACGACCATCCAGACCATCACGGGCCTGGACGCGCGCCGGTGCCAGGCGTGCGGGCTCCATTTCTTCGGCATGGCACTAACCTAACATTTACTCCAACTAAAGTTGTATTTAATTGAGGAGCTGGAGCAGCTTCTCGACGATCACCGCCCGGTTCCCCTCCGCCAGCGGCCTCGCGTAGATGTGGTCGTGCGCCCAGAGCCCCGACGCCAGCACCGACGCCGCCAGGAGGTCCGGGTCCGTGGCCGTGTCGTCGGGGCGCGGCAGCCACCGGTCCTCCACCTCCAGCCACGGGCGCGTGTAGTCGGGGTGGGTGTGGGCGTGGAGGGTGACCAGGAGCTCGGCGAGCGGCTCGTGCTCGCTCATGGTCACCAGCATCGCCCGGTAGCGCTCGCGCGGGGCGAGGTCGGCGGCGTCCCCGCCGGCGCGGGCGCGCACCTTGTCCTCCCACAGGCCCGCGGTGTACTCGTGCAGCCCGACGAGGAGCTCGTGGCGCGACGGGAAGTGGTAGAGCAGGCCGGACTTGGACAGGTCCGTCTCGGCGGCGAGCCGGTCGTAGGTGACCCCTCGATACCGCCCGGCCCGGCGACGATGGCGTAGGCGGCGCGCAGGATCTCGGCGCGCTTGCTTTTACGCGGCATGGAGCTCTCCAGACTTCGGGTTGTCGCGGAAGCACCACCAGGTCGCCGCGGCGAACGCCAGGGCCGCGGCGACGAGGAGGAGCAGGACGGCGTGGTAGGCGTCCACGTAGGCGGTGGCGGCTGCGGGGGTGGGTGGGCCGCCATAAAGCGCCTCCATGCCCTGCGGGAAGCGGCGCTCGAGCCACAGCGGGAGGAGCGAGCCGGTGACGGCGACGGTGAGCAGAGTGCCGAACTCGTACGAAACCTCCTCGACGCCCGCGGCCATGCCCGAGCGGTGCCGCGGCGCGGCGCCGAGGATGGCGATCGAGCTCACCGACATCACCGAGCCGGCGGAGAACCCGAGGAGGACGAGCGCGGCGAGCTCGAGGGCGAGGCCGTCGGCGGAGTCGCCGGCGATGAGCAGCGCGGTGCCCGCCGCCGCGCCAAGGAAGCCGCCGCCGATGAGCGGGAGGAAGCCGATGCGGTGCAGGTTCGCGCCGCCGACCACGGAGGCCGGGATCGCCGCGACCGCCATCGCCGTGATCACCGCGCCCGCGTGCAGCGGGGAGAAGCCGCTGACCAGCTGCAGTTTCTGCGAGGTCATCAGCTCCACGCCCGCGAGGACGAACATCGCGCCGGCCGCCGCGACGACGCCGCCGGAGAACAGGCGGGAGCGGAAGATGTCGAAGGTGAGCAGCGGGTCCGCCAGCCCGCGCTGCCGGCGCGCGAACAGCCAGCCCGCGAGCAGGCACACGACGACCGCGCCCCTGACCAGCGCCGCCGAGCGGTCCGGGTTGGCCACGCCCTTGATGGTCATGGTCAGGCCGGAGAGCGCGAACAAGGCGTAGACGGAGGAGACGATGTCCCAGTGCTTCTCCGGGTTGGGCACGTTCTCCGGCGCGAGGGCGAACGTGGCGATGAGCGCGACGAGCACGATCGGCACGTTGATGAGGAAGACGGAGCCCCACCAGAAGTGCTCGAGCAGCGCGCCGCCGACCAAGGGCCCGAGCGCGGCGCCGACGACCGCGACGGAGGCCCAGATGCCGATGGCGGTGTTGCGCTCCTGCTCTTTGGGGAAGGTGAGGCGAATCAGCGCGAGCGTGGCGGGCATCATCACTGCGGCGCCGAAGCCGAGGAGGCCGCGCGCCGCGACGAGCCACCACGCGCCCGGCGCGAACGCCGCGGCCAGCGACGACACCCCGAAGATGCCCAGGCCGATGAGCCACATGAGGCGGTGGCCGATTTTGTCGCCAAGCGTGCCGGTGCCCAGCAGCAGCCCGGAGAGCACCAGCGGGTACGCGTTAATGATCCACAGGGACTGCGCGGGCGTGGCGTGCAGCTGAGCGCTCAAGGCCGGCAGCGCGGTGTACAGGATCGAGTTGTCCAGGCCGATCATGAGCAGGCCCGTGGAGACGACGGCGAAGAAGGTCCAGCGTTGGGCGGAGGCGGAATGTGTCACGCGCCGAAACTGTAATGACCGTCCGTTTAGGTTTCAAGGCGGGGGAAGCGGATGGAGGCGTCGTGAAGCACTCGCACCTGCGCCTCCCCACCCACGGGGAACGTGAGCAGCGGGTTCGTGTGGCCGAAGCTCGCGTTGGCCACCACGGGTTTGCCTTCGAGCTCCGGGATCGACGCGATCGTTTCCTCGAGCATCGCGCGCGTGACGCGGCTGGCGGTTTGGAAGCGGCCGATGACCACGCCCTCGATGCCCTCGCCATCCGGCATCTGGAGCAGCGAGACGAGCTCGCGACGGAAATCCATCACGCTGTACTTGCCCGTCACCTCGGCGAAGAGGATCGCGCGCTCGAGCGACGGCATGAACTCCGTGCCCGAGAGCAGGCCCAACGTGCCCAGATTCGCGCCGAGCGCCACGCCGTGCGCCGTACCCGACTGGATCGGCCACCAGCCGTCATCGGGTTCGCGGGTGCGATTGTCCTGGTTGATAAACCAGTCGTCGTCGGTGAACCAGGTGCCCGGCTGCCACTCGATCGGGTCAAGGCCGAACGCGGCGTGCTCGAACCCGGCGCGCGTGACCTCGGAGTGGTCGCGCATGCCCAGCGTGGACCAGTGCGGGCCGATGTAGGTGGCCACGCCGGTGCGCGCGTAGACCGCGTTGGCGATCGCGGAGATGTCCGAGTTGCCGCACATGAACTTCGGGTTCGCCGCGATGAGGTCGAAATCCAGGTGCGGCAGGACCTCATTACTGGTAAACCCGCCGATCACGCTCATGATGCCCGCCACCTCGGGGTCCGCGAACGCGTCGTGCAGGTCCGCGGCGCGCGATTCCGCCGAAGAGGACCAGAACATGTCGGACTCGCGCACATTCTCGCCAAACGAGACGCTAATGCCAAGGTCCGCAAGCCGCGCGTTCGCCAACTGCTTCACGTAGCGCCCGGCCTCGCCCTGCTCCACGTACGCGAGCGAACGGGACGGGGCGACCACGCGGATGGTGTCGCCCGCTTGCAAAGGTCGCGGGTAGAGAGTCATTGCTCCGACATTACCCGCACGATCGCGTCGATCGTGTCTGACGGAAGTGGCGCGGGCAGGCTGAAGCGCAGCGCGGACTGGGCGAGCTCAGGCGAGTAGCCGAGCGCGGTGAGCACCGGCGAGGGTTCCGCGCTGCCCGCCCGGCAGGCCGAGCCGGAGCTTGCCGCAAACCCCGCGACGTCGAGCGCGATGAGCAGTGCCTCGCCGCTGATGCCTTCGACGACGAATGAGGCGTGGTTGGGCAGCCGCTCGGTGCGGTGCCCGGTCAGGCGTGCGCCGGGCACATGCTTTTCGACGCCCACGATCAACGCATCCCGCGACGCCATCACCTCCAGCGCGCGCTGCCCGGCGCGCGCCTGCTGCGCTTGTACCGCCGCGGCGAACCCGGCGATCCCCGCCACGTTCTGCGTGCCGGCGCGGCGCCCACCCTCCTGTCCGCCGCCGTAGATGACGGGTTCGAGCGGCACGTCGCGCGGCAGAAGCAGCGCGCCGACACCGGCCGGGCCACCGAACTTGTGCGAGGCCAGCGCCACCGTGGTCGCACGCGGACCGGGCCAGCCGCCCGCGGAGAGATCGACCGGCAAGTTCGCGGCGGCTTGCACGGCGTCGAGGTGCAGCGCCACCTGCGCGGGGACTTCGGGCACATTGGCGACCGTGCCGACCTCGCTGTTGGCCAGGCCAAGCGCGACGAGCGTGGTATCCGGGCGCAAAAGCCGGTCCAGGTCGGTCTGTGCGATCCGGCCATGCTTGTCGACGGGCACGTAGTCCACCGCAAAGCCGTGGATCCGCTCGAGTGCGGCGCAGCTTTGCAGGACCGAGGAGTGCTCGATGGCTGAGGTGATGATGTGGCGGCCGCGCGGGGCGGCCAGGGCGCGACCGATGATGCCGAGGGTGTTGGCTTCGGTGCCGCCGGAGGTGAACACCACGCCCGCCGGGTGCACGCCGAAGGCCTCGGCGATCGTGGCGCGGGCCGACTCGAGGACGTTCGCGGCGCGCTCGCCCGCGGAATGTACGCTCGAGGGGTTCGCGCAGGCCGCATCATAGACCTGCAGCATCGCGGCGCGGGCCTCGGGCAGAAGCGGGGCGGTGGCGGCGGCGTCGAGGTAGGCGCTCACTCGTCTGCGACCTCATCGACCTCATCGACCTCATCGACCTCATCGACGCTGTCGAGGCCCAGGTCGAGCGCGCGGGCGCTGTGGGTGAGCTTGCCCACCGAGATCACGTCCACCCCACAGGCGGCGAGCTCGGCGACGGTGTCGAGGTTGACGTTGCCGCTGGCTTCGGTGGGCACGTGGGCGTCAATAAACGAGACTGCCTCGCGCAACTCGGCGGGCGAGAAATTATCCAACATGATGCTGTCCACGCCCGCGGCGAGCACCGGCTCGATCTGCGCAAGCGAATCGACCTCCACCTCAATGTGCGTGGTGTGGCTGACGCGAGCGCGGATCGTGCGCAGCGCCTCCGTGATCCCGCGCGGACCCGTGGCGCCGAGCGCGGCGAGGTGATTGTCCTTGATCATCACCGCATCCGAGAGGCTAAACCGGTGGTTGTGGCCGCCGCCGGCGCGCACCGCGTGCTTCTCAAAGGCGCGCAGGCCAGGGGTGGTCTTACGCGTATCCACGATGCGGGTGCCGGTGCCTTCGACCGCGGCGACGTAGCGGGCTGTCAGCGTGGCGATGCCCGACATCCGCTGCGCGAAGTTCAGTGCGACGCGCTCCGCGCTCAAGATGCCGCGGGCCGGGCCCTCGATGAGCGCGAGGCGCTGGCCGGCGTCGAAATGCGTGCCCTCGGGCGAAAGCTCGGTGACCGTGATCTGGGGATCCGCGGCCGCGAACGCCGCGCGGACCACCTCTCCCCCGGCGAAGACGCCCTCTTCGCGGGCCACCAGCGCGGTGCGCAGGCGGGCGTCGGGAGCAATCGCGGCCTCAACGGTCGCATCACCCCACGGCATGTCCTCTGCGAGCGCGGCGCAGACAGCGGCGTTGATGAGTTCCGGAGTCAGCATGGCTTCGCCGCCAGCATCCGCTCGAGCGCCACGCGTGCGTCAGACGCGGTGGCTTCCGGCACCACGATCTGGTTTTCCACCCGGCCCTCGAGCAGCGACTCGAGCGTCCACGCCAGATACGCCGGGTGGATGCGGTACATCGTCGAGCACGGGCACACTACCGGGTCCAGGCAGAAGATCGTGCGATCCGGGTACTGTTGTGCGAGGCGGTTGACCATGTTGATCTCGGTGCCGATGGCGATCACATCGCCGGGTGCGGAGTTCTCCACCACGCGGCGGATGACTTCGGTGGAACCGGAGGAATCGGCGGCGTCGACAACCGGCGCAGGGCACTCCGGGTGCACCACGACGTGCACGCCCGGGTACTCCGCGCGCGCCTTTTCGATCTGCTCCACTGTGAAGCGGCGGTGGACGGAGCAGATGCCGTTCCACAGAATCACCTTCGCCTGCGCGAGCTGCTGCGCGGTGTTGCCGCCGAGCGGCTCGTTGGGGTTCCACATGCACATCTGTTCGTCCGTAATGCCCATCGCGCGCGCCGTGTTGCGGCCTAGGTGCTGATCCGGCAGGAAGACGACGCGCTCGGCGCGCTCGAACGCCTCCTTGAGCACGGTCGCCGCGTTCGAGGAGGTGCACACCACGCCGTCGTTGCGGCCGCAGAAGGCCTTGATGTCGGCGGCCGAGTTCATGTACGTCACCGGCACGATCTGCTCGCCGGGCAGCGCTTCGTGCAGCTGGTCGAAGCACGCCTCGACCTGCGCGAGGTTGGCCATATCCGCCATCGAGCATCCGGCGTTCAGGTTCGGCAGCACCACGGCCTGGTCCGCCCCGGAAAGGATGTCGGCGGTCTCCGCCATGAAGTGCACCCCGCAAAAGACGAAGGCCTCCGCCTCCGGGTGCGCCTTCGCCTGCTGGGCGAGGTTGAAAGAGTCCCCGATGAAGTCCGCAAACTTCACGATCTCGTCGCGCTGGTAGAAGTGCCCCAGAATCTTCACCCGCTCGCCCAGCTTCTCCTTCGCCGCGGTGATCATCGCGTCGAGTTCCTCCGGGCCCGCCTGCGTATACCGTGCAGGCAGCGGTGCCTGCGGTGTGGGCAGCGGCGCGAACGTGTCGCCGCGCGAGGCGCCCGGCCCGTAGGAGGCGTTCTGGGCGGTCTGCCACGGCTCGGCGGGCAGCTCCGTGTCGCAGGTGGCTTCCTGGGCCGCCTTTTGCGTGATCAAATCGGCAACTGAAGGCATGGTTCTTACTCTTTCTCGCTAATGAATCTGTAGTACTTCGCCGGTCGGTGCTTGGTACCGGCTTCGGTGGTGCCGGTGGCCTCGAGCTCTCCGCCCGCCAATGCTTGCCGACGAAAATTCGCCGGATCCAGCCCCTTCCCCCCGATCGCCTCGTGCACCCGGCGCAGCTGCGTGAGGGTAAAGGACTCTTCGAGGAAGCGGTGGGCGATCAGGGTTTGTTCTGCGCGCTTTTGCAGGCGCGTGATCCCGGCGCGGATGATCTCCGCGTGGTCGAAGGCCAGCTCCGGCAGCTCGCGCGTGTTCCACCAGGCGATGTTCGGGTCGTCGGGAAGCTCGGTGCCAGCGAAATCCTGGGGTCGAAACTGCGCCCAGTACGCGATGGTGACCATGCGTTGCGCCTCCGCGGAGCGCTCCACAGAACCGAAAGCGTAGAGCTGCTCCAGGTAGTTCGGCGTGGCACCACTGGCCGCAACGAGCGTCTCGCGCGCGGTTTCGCCCAACGTCTGGTTCCACTGCGTCGGCCCGCCGGGCAGCGCCCACGCACCGTAAAACGGGTCGCGCACGCGGCGCACCAGCGGGATCCACAGCCCACTGTCTGCGTTGAGTTCAGTGGGTGTTCCAGTTGGGTTGTGCAGCGCAAACGCGACTGTGGACACCGCCACCATCGGCCCGAGCCTCTGGCGCTCGGCCACGTTGAGCCTTTGCAAGCCGAACATGGACTCACCTCCCGCGTCACTTATAGTCATGATGACTTTAAGTGAGCTTAGGCGAGGTGTCGGGTCCAGGCAAGCACTGGTTTCACGCAAAACCGGCCCGGTGCATTGCGCACCGGGCCGGTTTGGGGAGGAACGGTTTAGTCCTGCTTGCCAGCAGAGGAGCCCTTCAGCGAGGTAAAGGCCTCACCCTTCTCGTTCGAGCACCAGTCGTAGAGCACGCCGCCCAGGGCAGCTACGCCCAGGATCGCGGCGGCGATGGTGCCGACCTGTCGAACGTTCGGGTCGGCTGCGAGCTGCTGCAGCTGGCGGTTTGCAGCGTCGATCTGCGCGCGCAGCTCGCCGAACTGGTCATTGTCGTTGCCACGGTTGCCAGTGCCCCAGTCCGGGGTGTTGCGGCTGAACTGCGCCTGGATCTCGGCGTTGATCTTGGCAACCTGCTGGTTGATCGCGTCCATGTACGGCGCACCCACCTGGCCGCCTACTGCCGCGAGCAGTGCGACCGGCACCAGGTAGAGAATTGGCGAGGCGACCGCGTTGGCCACACAACGATCAAGCACACCGCCGGGCGCGGACGGCACGCCCGGAGTCGGGGTGGCCGGCACCGTCGGCTCCTCCTCCACGATCTTCTTGGTCTTGCGCAGGCCAAGGTCGTAGGAGTTGTTGCGCTCGCCCGGCTTCAGGGTGACATTGGAAATCAGGCCCTCCTCGTCGGTTGCGCCCGGCACCTTGCCGGTGACTTCCCAACCCTGCGGCTTGATAAAACGGACCTCGTACTCCTTGTTCGGGTCGAGCCCCTCGATGAACCAGTTTCCGTTCTGGTCAGTCGTGGTAGTGCGGGTCGGCTCGCCGTCGCGAATGACCTGCACGGTGACGTCGGAAAGACCCTTCTCGTCCTCGTCCTGCACGCCGTCGCCGTTCTCGTCGTTCCAGACGCGATCACCAACAGTGCCCTTCGGCAGGACGCCCAGGTCAACGTCGAGACGCTTCTCGCCCTTCTCGATCGTGACAGTGCGCTTCACCTGGCTCGGATCCGACGGGGTGTGATCGCCCGGCAGGTACTCCACGGTGTACTCGCCCGGAGTGACGTCAACCTTCCAATTGCCGTCCTCGTCCGAAACAGTACGAGTGACCTCGTTGCCGTCCTTATCGGTAACGACCACCGTGACGCCAGGGACACCAGTCTTCTCGCCCGGATCCTCCTTGCCATCACCATTTTCATCCAGCCACACGCGGTCACCAATGGTGCCCGGAGTCTCCGGCTCGCAGTCGCAATCCGGCTTCACTGCCTTCAGGCCCAGGTCATAGGTGTCGTTATACTCCTTGGGCTTCAGGGTTGCCTTTGCAACCAGGCCCTCCTCGTCGGTCGCACCCGGCACCTTGCCGGTGACTTCCCAACCCTGCGGCTTGATAAAGCGAACCTCGTAGTCCACGCCCGGGGTCAGGCCGTCGATACGCCAATCGCCCTGCTCATCCGTGTAGGTAGTGCGGGCCGACTCACCCTCACGGGAGACCTCGACGATGACGTTCGGCACGCCCTTCTCGCCCTCGTCCTGCACGCCGTCGCCGTTCTCGTCGTTCCAGACGCGGTCGCCGATGGCACCGCCCGGCAGCACGCCGAGGTCAATGTCGAAGTTCTCTTCGCCCGGCTCAATCTTCACGGTGCGCTCGATGAGGCGCTCGTCGCTAGCGACGTAATTGCCCGGCTTGTAAGTGACGGTGTACTCACCCGGATCAACGTCAACCTTCCAATTGCCGTCCTCGTCCGAAACAGTACGAGTGACCTCGTTGCCGTCCTTATCGGTAACGACCACCGTGACGCCAGGGACACCAGTCTTCTCGCCCGAATCCTCCTTGCCATCACCATTTTCATCCAGCCACACGCGGTCACCAATGGTGCCGCGCTCCAGTGCCACCGGCTCCTTCACCGTGGTCGTCTCCGTCACCGTGGTCGGCTCGCAGTCGCAGCCCTCGGTTTCGGTGACAGTGGCGGTCGTGGTTTCAGTCTCAGTGGAGGTCGCGGTTTCAGTCTCAGTGGAGGTCGCGGTTTCAGTCTCAGTGGAGGTCGCGGTGGTCGTGGTCTTTTCCGACTCCGTCTCCGTCGACGTAGTCGTGACCGCCGGGGCCGTTTCAGTCGGCGTAGTCGTGACCGCCGGGGCCGTTTCAGTCGGCGTACTCGTGACCGCCGGGGCGGTCTTTGTCAGCGTCGTCGTAACCGTGGAGGCAGTCTCCGTCGGAGTCACCGTGGTCGTCGCTGCGGTGGTCGTCGAAGTCTCGGTGGTAGTGGTCGTTTCGGTGGTGGTCTCCGTAGTGGTTTCCGTCGACGTCGACGTTGTCGGTTCCGGCTGAGGGGTCGGCTTTTCATCCGGCTCCACCACGCGAAGCGTGTTGCTTTTTTCGACCAAAGCCACCTGGTCAGTGACTACCTGGCCGATATAGACGTCGTGAGTAACAACCGGGTCTGCACCCGCCGCGCACTGCGGAGAAGTATCCTTCACCGGCTGGGTGACCTCAACAATAGTACCGCTGGGCAGGAAGAACTCACCGGGCCAATCCTTGGGGACGACGGCGTCGCTTGGTTTCAAACCCCAGTCGTACACCTGACGCCAGTCGCGGCCCGGCAATCCCGCGTCACGCGCCTCAACAATTTGCGGCATGTCTTGGTGCTCGGGTGAGTCCGGAGTATGAAGCTGAGCGCGCTTCATAATCTGGGAAGTAACGTCTTGGCCATCCACGATGAATTTCAACTCAGCCTCGCCGAGCTCCGCATTCGGGGAGCGAGTCCCAAGCCAAAGGTCACTCAGCCACCCACCATATTTGCCGTTCTGAGACACGTAAGAGGACTTCGAAATGAGTGTGCAGCGGTCATTCGGGTCGGCGATAAAACGGGCATCATTCCGGTCTGGGAATTGGTTCTCGGGCGCGATACGCGCCGTAGCCTCAATCGTCGCAGGGGAGAACTCTGTGCCTGGCTCAATGTCTTCAGAAACCTTGACCGGCACCTTGTAAGTGAAGGAGTCATTCGCGCTGATGTAACCAAAGTCTACGATGTAGCCTCCGCCTGCGGGCTTCACCTCAGCGTTCCGCTTCTCGCCGCTCTTCCAAACAAACGCCGACGGGTCAATCTGCGGTTCCGCTTCAAGCTGGTCAGAAAACTGCAGGGCGATTGTCGCCCCTTTGACGTCAGACTCGCCCGGCCCCAGCTGGTTACCACTAGGTGGGAAAGGAGCCTCGAAGGAACCGGTGAACTCAAGCTCCACCGTTTCCCCAGGCTCCACCTCTTTGTCGGTCGGAGTAACGTTGACCGACACCTTCGGCTGTAGCTCTTGATTCTTATTGTCGGGGTTGCCGTTGAGGAAGGAATCATCCTTCACAACGTAGGCGTGCGCGTGAGGCGCAACTCCCCCCGCTACCGCAAGCGTCACAGTGCTCAGTGCGGCAATCAGCTTCCGACGGAAGCCCCGGCGCTCATTTCCCGATGTACTCATGTATATGTCCTCTCGATCCATCCAAACCCTAACAAGGGATTCACAGCGAAATTCCAAGCTTTTCAAGACAAAGATCAGAGTAATTAAAAGTACAACTCTCCGCATGACACATTCAGAAACCCACGTATTCCAGGGGCGAGAGACAAAACGTGTGCGTTTGATTATAGATTCCCGGCCCTGCCCAGAGACAGAGCAGAAAAGTATTCGCTGAAACTAAGTTCCACGGTCTCCGTCGCGAAGATCCACCACTTCAGGTATTTGGATGCGCTATCGATGCAACGCCATTGAAGAGCATAAACAGGCTGGAAATCGGCGTGAACGCACAATTCAATCACCTCGCCCGAGCCTACCGCGGCACATTTGACGAACACGTCGGGCGTGACAGGCTTACGTCTCCCAATCAGCCTCACAGCGGACCTAATTGTCCTGCATTCACGAAAGGCGCACCTTTTTGTATCGAGAATCTGTGCTTAGCATCCGCAACCAGCATCCATGCAAACTGATTCGCGTGTGAATAGTCTGCGGCCGCGGACTCCGCTCCACGGCCACTAGGCTCGTAGCCCATGAGGATAGGCATCATCGGCGCTGGCATTGCCGGTCTCGCGCTGGGGGCGGCGCTGCACCGGGCGGGCATGGACGTGCAGGTTTACGAAGAGCATGCGCAGATCCGCAGCGGAGGCGCCGGCACACGCTCGCGCCGAACGATCTTGCCGCCCTCGACGCCTTAGGTATAGACGCAGATTTCCGCGCGCTGCAGCAGCAACAAGCGCCATTGCAAGGCGGGATCCGTAACCCACGGGGAGATTGGCTCACGCGCATCTCCCCGGAAATCACGCGCGCTTAACCCTCGCGCTCGACCGCACCACACTCCACTCGCTGCTGCTCGCAGGCATCCCGGGCCCCCGCGTCCACACCTCGGCGGAAGCGGTGGGCGTCGACGCCAGATCCGGCACAGTCACCTTCGCCGACGGCACTGAAGTGCGCTTCGACGTCGTGGTGGGCGCGGACGGGATCCGCAGCGCAGTGCGGGCCAGCTGCTTCGACGATCCCGGCATGACCTACGCCGGCTACAACACGTGGCGCGCAATCACCGAAGGGGTACCGCTTGACGCCGGGTTCGAGACCTGGGGAGCGCACGCCCGCTTCGGGGCCGTCCCGCTTCACGACAGCCACACCTACTGGTTCGCCGTCACCTCCGGCCCAGTAGCCCAGCCCGGAGCCCAAGCGCTCCACCAGCTGCACGCGACCTTCGAGCAGTGGCACGACCCGATCCCCGCGCTGCTGCGCGCCACCCCAGAGGACTCGGTTCAGTACCTTCCCATCCACGAGTTGGCGAAACCGCTCGCGAGCTACTACAGCGACAAGGTCGTGCTGGTTGGGGATGCGTCGCACGCCATGACGCCAAACATCGGGCAGGGCGCGTGCCAGGGTCTCGAAGACGCCGCGGTGCTCGCGCGGCTGCTACGCGCAGGGGTAACGGACTTCGCTATCTACGACGTCCACCGGCACCGCCGCAGCCAACAGATTGCGCGCCAGTCGCGGCTCATCGGGCGCGCGCTACATTTCGGCGGCAAGCGTGTGGGCACCGCCCGCAACTGGATACTCAAGCACGTGCCGGATGCGGTATCCGACAGGCAGGTACAAGCGGTGACTGCGTGGGAGGTGCCGGAATTGGGGGGTGTGTGCGGCAAGAAGCGTTAAAAAATTAGAGCCCCACATGAAGCGGGGCTCTAGGCCGACCCTCGAAGGGAATCGGTTCGGTAGAAGATATATTTACACGAGTTAGTTTAAGAAAGCAACCGACACGCCTTACCTGCCGATTCCGCTACCAATTTTGTGGCTTCTCCACTTGGCTACCATCAGGCAGAGGGACAACGTTAGGGAACTGTGATTTTGAAATTCTACCGGGGTTAATCACACGGGAAAATGACGGGTTCGCCTGGTAGAGCGCTCCCGAGGCACTTTGATGCGGGTAAAGAGCGCCGGTGCGCTGACCAAGGTCTTCACGAACCATCCTGAGTGGCGTCACTAGGTCAGTGTCGTTACTCACCACGACGAAAGTATCTGCATTGCCTTGGAAAGCATCGAGAAGTAGATAGCTTGCCAGATTCACATCTGAGCCCTTCTCCTCTGTTTTCAAAACCGTCACGAAATCAGGAGGGGGTGAAGCGTTCTTCATCGTCTTTGTGTTTGTAAGGAAGGTTCCCAGATGAACGGTGAGATTTGGTATTGAGCTTAGCGCTCTGAGATAGAGCTCTTGGCGTTGAGGATCAGTGTCACCGGGGTACCGGGCCGAAACCCGGGCGGTGAAATATCGAATTTGGTTGATCGATTCACGTGGTAGACACTCAGCACAAAGCCTCTGAAGATCTAGCCAGCGCTTATCAGCCTTTCCAGCCAATGCGCGATAGTAAAGATTAAAGCCGTCTATATACACATTTGTAGCCATGCGGCCAATATACCGAGGAAGAGGCACTTCGATCTGAGCCGCAATTTTCAGCCTGGAGTACCCCTCCGCCATCGTGAGTTCAGCGGCACCAGCACCCCCACCGCATTACGCGATTGCCCCAAACGGAGCTAGCTCCATGTAGACCTCCCCGTACCGACAAACCCCAGGTCGCGGGAATCCGGAACCCCTAAACGGAGCTAGCTCCATTCGGACCGGATCCAGGAGACAGATCCCGGGGACGCGGCGAATCCCCCACGCAGACGTCGACAAGCGAAAAGGCCCCGCTCTCGCGGGGCCTTCCGGTTGTGCCCGGGGCGGGACTTGAACCCGCACGTCCTTATCGAACACTGGCACCTGAAGCCAGCGCGTCTGCCAATTCCGCCACCCGGGCGGGCGACTTGATTAATATAACACCACGCCCCAACATACCTCCAAATCGCCAGTTCACACCGCATTTTCGCGTTTTGAACTAGGTCTGCGGGCGCTGCGCACTTATACTTGCTTGGTTATAGGACATCAGTGAGAACAAAATGAGAGCCGCTGGGAAGGAGGTGCGGGCAGTATGGGTGTCATGGATCGTTTGGCCAAGCTGGACTCATCCATGCAGCGTGGCCTGGACAATTCCATGGCCGCGCTGTTTGGCGGCAAGGTCGTGCCGGCCGAGATTGAAGAGCTGGTGAAGCAGGAGGCGCAGGACTCCGTCGTGGTCACGGACCGCGACGAGTACGTCTCCCCCAACGTGTTTGCGGTGGGCGTGTCGTCGAAGGACCTGGAGAACCTGTCGCAGCAGCGCGACCTGCCCGCGGACCTCGCAGAGCAACTCATGCGGTACGTGCGCAACCTGGGCTGGTTTTTGGACGGGCCCGCCGTCGTGCGTATCGCCGAGGAGTCTGGGCTGCGGACCGGCCAGCTGCGCGTGTCGTCCTACATCGACCAGGAGCCCGACGTGGTCAGCGGCTTCGACGCGATCGTGGCGGAGCCGAAAAAGAAGCGGCGCCGCCACGCAGCCAGCCAGGTTCCCACGGATCACAACCATCAGGAGGATCACATGAATGAGCCGACGACAGATGCCGCCGCCACCGGCGGCACCCCGACGGTGAGCCTGCTGCTACAGGACGGGTCTTCGCGCACCTACCTCGTGCACGAGGGCTCCAACATCCTGGGCCGCTCCAACGACGCGGACTTCCGCCTGCCGGACACCGGGGTATCCCGCCAGCACGCGGAGATCACGTGGGACGGCGAGGTCGCCGTCCTGGTGGACCTGCAGTCCACCAACGGCACCACCGTCAACGAGGAACCGGTGGAAAACTGGATGCTCGCGGACGGCGACGTGATTACGCTGGGCCACTCGCACATCGAGGTGCGCATCGTGGAGCCGCTCGCGCAGGCTGCGGCCGCCGCGGACGCGCACCAGGACGTCCCGGAGGCCCAGGTGGACGCCCACCCGAGCACCGAGTTCTTCCGCCCCTAACACCGCAACCCCGTAAAGGAGCCCCATGGATTCCGCTGTGATTCTCAGCGCCCGCTTCGGCCTGCTCGCACTGCTGTGGGTGTTCATCCTGCTCGTCCTGTGGGTGCAGCGGAAGGATGTGGTGCGGGCTGCGGGGGCGGTGCGTCGACAAGCGAAGAGCTCCGCTCCCATCCGCCGCGAGAAGGCACGAGAGCTTGCGGTAGTTGAGGGGCCCCTCAAAGGCTCCCACATGGAAATTGCCAGCCTGGAGGACTTAACTATCGGGCGGGCCGGTGACAACGACTTCCAGCTCGGCGACGATTTCGCGTCCTCCACGCACGCGCGCCTGTTCCGCCGCGGCAGCGAGTGGTTCATCGAGGACATGGACTCGCGCAACGGCACGTTTGTCAACGGCACACGCATTGACCAGCCGGAAAGGGTGTCTGTGGGCACGGATATAAAGATGGGACGCACGATTGTGAGGCTGATGCCATGAGTTTGCGCTTAAACTACGTCGCCGCGTCCGACCGCGGCCTGGTCAGGGGCAACAACGAGGATTCGGCATACGCGGGCCCCAACTTGCTCGTGCTTGCCGACGGCATGGGTGGCCACGCAGCGGGCGAGGTCGCCTCCCAGCTCATGGTCGAGCACATGGAGCACCTGGACCGCGACCCCGGCGACGCGGACATGCTCGCCCTGCTCGGGGCGGCGGCGGAGGACGCGAACGCGTCGATCGCCGAGTCAGTGAAGCACCACCCGGAGCAGGCGGGCATGGGCACGACGCTCACCGCGCTCATGTTCAACGGCCTCGGCTTCGGCATGATCCACGTGGGCGACTCCCGGGGCTATTTGCTTCGCGACGGCACGCTGACCCAAATCACCGAAGACGATACATTCGTCCAGTCGCTGGTCAACGAAGGCAAGCTCAACCCGGCCGACGTGTCGAGCCACCCGCAGAAGTCGCTGATCTTGAAGGCGTACACCGGGCGCCCGGTGGAGCCGCACCTGGAGATGATCAACACCCAGCCGGGCGACCGCGTCCTGCTGTGCTCCGACGGCCTGTCCGACCCGGTCACCCCGGAGACCATCGCGGTGGCCCTCGGGCAGGGCACCCCGGAGGTCGCGTCGCAGCGGCTCATCGAGCTAGCGCTGCGCTCCGGCGGCCCGGACAACATCACCGTGGTTGTCGCGGACGTCGTCGCGGCCGACGACAAGGACGCGCCCGAGCTGCCGACCGCGCCCGTGCAGGCCGGCGCGCTGGCGCCGGACTTCGAGCAGTCCCACCCGGACTCGTCCGCGAGCCGCGCCGCGGCGATCATGCGCAAGTCCGAGACCATCCCGCCGAACCAGCACCGCGAGGCCACCAAGATGGCCGGCAGCGCGGGCGACCGCGGCGGCGCAGGAGGCTCCGGCGGCGCTGGCGGCTCCGACGGTGCCGAAGATGCCGACGAGGAGGATCATCCTCGAGGCAAACGAACCGTCTGGCCGTGGGTAGTCGGCGCGCTCGTGCTGGCGATCGCGCTCGTGGCTGCCGGGCTGATGTTCGTGCAGCACCGCGCGACTGACCAGTACTTCGTCTCCGCGGCGAGCGACGGACACTACGTCATCGAGCACGGCTCCCGCGACGACCGGGCGCCGATCCAGCAGGCCTGCCTGGACAACCGGAACCGGCTGCGCATCGTCTCGGCCGACTCCACGCCGGAGGACTGCCACGTGTTCAACCAGTCCGACCTGCCCGAGAGCCAGCGCTCCGTGCCGGAGAACTTTGGCGGCGGCACTTACGACGACGTCCTCGGCCTGCTTTATCGCATGGCGGGTGAGGCGTTGCCGGTGTGCGTCGATAAGCATGAAGACCCCGAGACCTGCAGGACGGTGAGCTGACGTGAAGCGGCTATTCTCGCGAAACCTCGAGCTCCTCCTGCTGCTGTGCTCGGCGGGGCTTTTGCTGCTCATGGTGTTCGGGCTGGAGATGAGCCAGGGGCGGACGCTGTCGAAGGACATGCTTTACCTGGTCGGCGGCTTCGTCGGCGTGTACGCGATCGCGCACGTCGCGCTCACGCTGCTCGCGCCGCGGGCCGACCAGGTGATGCTGCCGGTGGTCTCGCTGCTCAACGCGCTCGGCCTGGTCATCATCTACCGCCTCGACCTGGCGGAACGACCAGGCTACGGGCCGCTGGCGGAGCGGCAAGTGCTGTGGTCGCTGGTCGGCGTCGTGCTCATGGTGCTGACGCTGGCGATCGTGCGCGACCACAAGTCGCTGTCGCGCTACTCCTACCTGCTCGGCCTGGCCGGGCTGATCCTGCTTGCGCTGCCGCTCGTGTGGCCGCAGCCGGAGGGCTACGCGGACGCGCGCATCTGGCTGTGGCTGGGCCCGTTCTCCATCCAGCCGGGCGAGTTTTCCAAGATCCTGCTGCTCATCTTCTTCGCGCAGCTGCTCGCGCAGAAGCGCGCCCTGTTCACCGTGGCGGGCAAGCGCTTCCTGGGCATGACGTTCCCGCGCCTGCGCGACCTCGCGCCGATTCTGGCGGTGTGGGCCATCGCCATCCTCATCATGGGCGTGTCCAACGATTTCGGCCCGGCGCTGCTGCTGTTCGCCACCGTGCTGGGGATGGTGTACTTTGCCACCGGCCGCACGTCCTGGCTGGTCATCGGCCTGGGGCTTGTGGCCGTGGGCGGCTACGCCGTCTACCAGGTCAGCGAGAAGATCCAGACGCGCTTTACCAACTTCATCAACCCGTTCGAGGACTTCGACGGCGCCGGCAACCAGCCAGCCAACGCGCTCATCGGCCTGAGCTGGGGCGGCATGACCGGCACCGGCCTGGGCTACGGCCACCCCGAGCTCGTCCCCGTCGCGCACTCGGACTACATCCTCGCCGCGCTGGGCGAGGAGCTCGGCTTCGTGGGCATCGCCGCCGTGCTGTGCCTGTTCGCCGTGCTGGTCACCCGCGGGTTCCGCGCCGCGATGCAGCTGCGCGACTCCTACGGCAAGCTGCTCGCCTCCGGACTCGCGCTCACCCTGGCCATCCAGATCTTCGTGGTGGCGGGCGGCATCTCCGCGATGCTGCCCATGACCGGTCTGACCACGCCGTTCATGTCGGCGGGCGGGTCGTCCATTATGGCCAACTACATCCTGGTCGGGCTGCTGCTGCGCATCTCCAACAGCGCGAACACGCCCACCGAGTACGACGCCTCCGCCGTGGCGTCCCACCCGGGCACCGGCGTGGCCGAGGCGGTGAGCGCCCGATGAACAAGTCACTGAAATACGGGGCGATCCTCTCGCTCCTGCTCACCGTGGCGCTGCTGGTCAACTTCACCGTGGTCCAGAACTTCCGCGAGGAAGAGTACGCGCAGAGCCCGCACAACTCCCGCACGTTCCTGGAGCTGAAGCAGATCAACCGCGGCCAGATCAGCGCGGGCGGGCAGGTGCTCGCCGAGTCCCACCGCGACGACAACGGCTTCTACCAGCGCACCTACCCCAACATGCCGTACTCGTTCGGCCCGATCGTGGGCTATGTGTCCGACACCTACGGCACCTCGCAGGTCGAGTCCGCCTACAACGGCGCGCTGACCGGCGACGGCCAGGGCAACTCCCGCTTCATGCGCACCGGCCACGAGGAGGACGCCGTGGGCAACTCCGTCGAGCTGTCCATGGACCCCAATCTGCAGGCCTTCGCCTACGAGCAGCTGTCCAACAACGGCTACAACGGCGCGATCGTGGCGCTGCGCCCCTCGAGCGGGCAGGTGCTCGCGATGGCGTCCACGCCCTCGTTCGACCCGAACCAGATTGCCAACCCGGCCACCGCGAACGACGCCTGGGCCCAGCTCACCAACGACCCCGGCCAGCCGCTGCTGGACCACGCGTCGCAGGAGCAGCTGCCGCCGGGCTCCATCTTCAAGATCATCACCACCGCCGCGGGCCTGCGCTCCGGCTACACGCCGCAGTCCATGCTCACCGGCGACGCGCAGATCACGCTGCCGGGCACCAACGTGCCGCTGACCAACTACGGCGGGCAGGCCTGCGCGGGCGGCGGCCAGGTGCCGCTGACCACCGCGTTCTCCTTGTCCTGCAACACCGCCTTCGTGCAGATGGCGCTGAACATGGGCACGGACCCGCTGCGCAAGGCGGCCGCTGACTTCGGCGTGGGCGAGCACTACGACCTGGGCATCCCCAACGCGGACGGCTCGCTGGGCGACATCCCCGGCGCCGCCGAGCTGGGCCAGTCCGCCATCGGCCAGCGCGACGTCACCATGACCGCGCTGCAGGCCGCCGTCATGGCGGGCGTGGTGGCCAACGGCGGCAAACGGATGAAGCCGTACGTGGTCAACCGCGTGGTCACCCCGGACCTGCGCACCGTGGAGGAGACCAAACCGGAGCTGCTCAACGAGGCGCTCACCCCCGAGGAGGCGGGCACGCTCACGGAGCTCATGTACGCCTCCGAGCGCGCCACCTGGGGCTACGACGGCAACAGCTTCGCCTCCAAGACGGGCACCGCCGAGCACGCCGAGGGCGCCGCCCCGCACGTGTGGTACGTGGCGTTCGACCCGGCGAAGGACGTCGCGGTCGGCGTCGTGGTCAAGAACGGCGGGCACCTGGGCAACGGCGCCACAGGCGGCCAGGTCTCCGGCCCGCTCGGGCGCGCGGTCCTGCGCGCGGCACCCGCGGCGCCGGCTCCGGAGGAGGGGCAGTGATGGATGGCTGCGTAGCGTCGATAAGCAATACAACCCAGCAGAAGGATACGAACGATGAACACTGAGAACCGCGAAGCACTGCAGTCGCTCATCGGCGACGATTACCAACTGCAGTGGGTAATCGGCCACGGCGGCATGTCCACGGTGTGGCTTGCCGACGACCCCGCGCACGACCGCGAGGTGGCGCTCAAGGTCCTGCGGCCGGAGTTCAGCTCCAACGACGAGTTCCTCGCCCGCTTCCGCAACGAGGCGCTCGCGGCGGAAGGCATCAACTCGCCCAACGTCGTGGCCACCTACGACTACCGCGAGCTGGAGTCGCCGAGCGGCGCGCAGATGTGCTTCATCGTCATGGAGTACATCCGCGGCGAGTCGCTCGCGGACCTCATCGCGCGCGAGGGCGCGCTGGACGAGAACCTGGCGCTCGACGTGCTCGAGCAGGCGGCGCACGGCCTCGCCGTGATCCACCGCATGGGCCTGGTCCACCGCGACATGAAGCCGGGCAACCTCATGATCACGCAGAACGGGCAGGTGAAGATCACCGACTTCGGCATCGCGAAAGCCGCGGCGGCGGTCCCGCTCACCCGCACCGGCATGGTCGTGGGCACCGCGCAGTACGTGTCGCCGGAGCAGGCGCAGGGCATGAAGGTCACCGCCGCCTCCGACGTGTACTCGCTGGGCGTGGTGGGCTACGAGATGCTCTCGGGCAACCGCCCGTTCACCGGCGATTCCTCCGTGTCCGTCGCGCTCGCGCACGTGTCCGCGGAGCCGCCCGCGCTGCCGATTGCCGTCTCCGCCCCGGCGCGCGAGCTCATCGAGATCGCGCTGCGCAAGGACCCGCGCCAGCGTTTCCGCGACGGCAACGAGATGCAGCTGGCCGTCGAGCAGGTCCGCCAGGGCCTGCGCCCCGCACAGCCGGGCGGCCAGACCGCGGTGATCGCCACGGAGCCCTCCCCCACCGCCTCGACCCAAATGCTCGCCGACGTGGCGGAGGAGCGCACCACCCGTCCCGCGGGTGCGTACCCGCCTTCCGCCGCTCGAGCAGTCGCTTCTCGACGCCCCCCTGCCCCCGCCTCCTCCCGCGCCGGCACCTACCGGGAGGCGCCCGCCCCGGCGCGGGAGCCGGAGAAGTCCTCCAAGGCCGGCCCGATCGTGGCCGGCATCCTCGGCCTGATACTCGTCGGCGGCGCGGCGGCGTGGGCGATGACCAGCGGCGTCCTCGACGGCATCGGCGGTGGCGCGTCGTCGAGCTCTTCCACGGCCCCGACCGTGGTCACGCAGACGGAGACGGTGGAATCCACGCCGTCGCCCAGCGAGGACGAGGACACGGAGACTGACACGACGACGCGCGAGCGCGAGACTGTGACGCGCCACGAGCGGAGCCCCGAGACGCTGACCATTAGCGACGAGCCCACGCAGCCGAAGCACTCTCGGGAGGCCCCGACCTCGGCGGCGCGCCCGTCGGTGCCGCAGGGCTCGAAGACGGCCGACGCGCCGACGAGCGCGCAGGAGGTGCCAAGTGCGGCGACGCCGGCGCCATCGGCACCCGCCGCCCCGTCCGCAGGCACCGACACCGGAACGGACAGCGGCGCAGGTGAGATAGAATTGCCTGACCTTGATTCCATCCTCGGAGGTAATGCGCAATGATGATCGCGGATCGCTACGAGCTCGGTGACGTAATTGGCACCGGCGGCATGAGCGATGTCTACGCGGCGACCGACACAGTGCTGGGCCGCGGCGTAGCGGTCAAGATGCTGAAGATGGACATGGCGCGGGACGAGAGCTTCCGCGAGCGCTTCCGTCTGGAGGCGCAGAACTCCGCACGCCTGAACCACCCGAACATCGTGGCGGTGTACGACACGGGCGCGGAAAACGTCGACGGCGTGGCCGTCCCCTTCATCGTGATGGAGCGGGTCAACGGCCGGAACCTGCGCGACATCGTGCGCGAGGACGGGCCGCTGCCGCCGAATCGGGCGGCGTCGCTGCTGATCCCGGTGGCGCGCGCCCTGCAGGCCAGCCACGACGCGGGCATTATCCACCGCGACATCAAGCCGGCCAACATCATGGTCACCAACACCGGCGAGGTGAAGGTGATGGACTTTGGCATCGCGCGCGCGGTGGACGATTCCTCCTCCGTCCACACGCAGACTTCCGCGGTGATCGGCACCGCCCAGTACCTCTCCCCCGAGCAGGCGCGCGGGAAACCGGTGGACGCCCGCTCCGACATCTACGCGCTCGGCTGCGTGATGTACGAGGCCGTGACCGGCACCCCGCCGTTTGAGAACGAGTCCCCGTTTGGCGTGGCGTACATGCACGTTCAGGAGGACCCGGAGCCGCCGAGCGAGCGCCTCGCCGCGCTGGGCCGCACCAACGGCGCGCACGGCACCGTGGCCAATGCGGCCGACGCCGCGAACGCGCTGACTGACGACGAAGCCGTGAACCTCGACTCCGTCATCCTCACCGCGATGGCGAAGCACCCGGCCGACCGCTACCAGTCCGCCACCCAGATGTGCGAGGACCTCACGCTGCTGGAGCGCGGCAGTGTCACGCACGCCGCGCGCACCCACCTGGCGGCGGCCGAGCACGACCTGGGCCAGCAGCAGCCTGGCGCGCACGCCGCCGACGCGACCGTCGTCGGCGCGACGGCCGTGCCCGGCCCTCACGCTCCCCAGTCGCCGCAGGGCCCTCAGGGCCCGCAAGGTGCAGTGCCGCGCCCGCAGGGCACGACCCGCTACGAGGACCACCGCCGCTCGCTCGAGAAGCGCCGCATCTCCTGGATGAAGTGGATCGCCGCCCTGCTGGGCCTCATCCTGCTCGGCGCCGCGTCCTGGCTGGCGTACGAGTACTTCTCCACGTCTGACACCTCGTCCGACGCCCCGGTGGAGGAGTCGATGGTGCAGGTCCCGGACGTGACCGGCAAGCACCGCGACGAGGCCGTCTCCGAGCTCGAGGGCCTGGGCTTCCAGGTCGCTGTGAGCGACGAGCCGAGCCCGGACTTCGCGCGCGGCGACGTGATTGGCACCAACCCCACCGCCGGCTCCGAGCTGCAGCGCGGCACCCTGATCACGGTGAGCGTGTCCACGGGCAAGGAGGTCACGGACGTGCCGGACCTCACTGGTATGGCGCCGCAGGAGGCGCAGGCGTTGCTGGAGGAGAGCGGCCTGGAGCTGAACGAGGAGATCCGCCACGAGGCGTCCGAGGACGTCCCGGAGGGCGCGATCATCTCCCAGCACCCGGCCGCGGGCACGCAGCTGTCCAAGGGCAGCAAGGTCACCATCACCGTGTCCTCGGGCCCGAAGCAGGTGGAGATCCCGTCGCTGGTGGGCTTGGACGTGAACCAGGCGACGGCGACGCTGTCGTCGTTAGACTTGCGCGCAACGGTAACCAAGATCGACTCGGAGCGCCCCGACGGCGAGGTCCTCGCCGTAGCCGGGGAGAACACCGAGGTCAACGCGGGCACGACCGTGGAGCTGCGCGTGTCCAACGGGATGCTGATGACCATGCCGGAGATCACGCGCCTGGACGTCAACGCTGCTGATGAGAAGCTGCGCGAGGCCGGCTGGAACGGCCGCCTCGTCGCCGGCCCGCCGGTGCCCACGGGCGCGATGGTGGACGCCGGCATGATCGGCCACCAAGGCGTGGGCGCGGGTGAGACGATCCGCAAGGACCAGGCCATCGGCTACAACCTGTGGGAGTTCGACGCGGCCCAGCTCAACCCGCTGAACAATAATGCCGCCTCGCAGTCGCCTGGTAAGGTATCGCCCCAGAACGCCAACGGGAACCAGCTGGGCGACGCAATCCGCGGGCTCGGCCTGTAAGGAGCAAGAATATGCCGAAAGCAAAAGTCACCAAGGACGCGAAGCCGGTCACTACCGCTTCCTCCGGCGCCACCCGCACCCCGGTCAAGATCAACACCGGCGGTACCCCGATGTGGTACAAGGTCATCATGTTTGGCCTGATGATCCTGGGCCTGGCCTGGCTGATCGTCTTCTACCTTGCCGCGGACCAGATCCCGTTCCTCGCGGAGCTGGGCCCGTGGAATTACGCCATCGGCTTCGCCGGGATGATCGTCGGTTTGCTCATGACAATGGGCTGGCGCTAATCGACGCCACGCTGCAGGCGGATACCCCTCGCGGGTATCCGCTTCTTTTTTGCTCGCCTTCAGCACGAACCTGAGAATTTGAGTAATTGATAGGTAAGCAAACGCGGTGATCATTAATATTCGCGGATTTTCCCGAAAATCCCTTGACCTGCACAGTTAGTATTCCTATGGATGTTTCTACAAGTCCTCGCCACCCCCGGTTGGGGGTATATTCGTACTATATTAAGCGCAATCTCAGTTTAGTCGCTATAAATATTTACCAGGACGTCAACCGCGTCGAAATCGCACTTACTTCGAATCTCAGAAAGGAAAACCACATGCGCGCCTTCCGTACCGCCTTCGCCGCAGTGGCTACCGTCGCCATCGCTGGTGGCGCACTGACCGCCCCCGCTCACGCAATGACCAACGAGGAGTCCCGCCCGGAGACCCCGGCAACCAACGACTCCCTCCCGATCATCCACACCTACCGTGGCTCCGACCACATCAAGGCCAACGTGCTCAACGCTCGCCCGGTCTGCAACTCCACCGAGGACTACCGCACGGTGGTCTACAAGGTCACCGACAACTTCCTGCCGGTCGGCACCATCTCCACCACTAACCTGTCTGACAGCCCGGTCAACCTGACCCAGGACCTGTCCCGCACCCAGCAGATCTCCGCATCCGTCAACGGTTCCAAGACGGAGACCCTGAACATCGGCGGCACCGGCTCCAAGGACGGCCTGCAGGGCACCATCGGCTACACCCTGGCCAAGTCCCTCGGTTGGGACGTCTCCGGCTCCCTGTCCTGGTCCGTCGGCCAGAAGATCGGCCCGTACGAGGTTCCGGCCGGCAACACCGGCGAGGCTACCTACGGCTTCCGCACCGTCACCATGACCGGTACCCAGCAGCGCTGCCGCCCGAACGGCACCTGGGCGACCCCGACCGCGTGGATCGCAAACATGCCGGTCAAGAACGAGGTCCGCGTCAAGAACTACGACACCCCGGCTGCTTCCTGGGCTCCGAACAAGGGCGCACAGGTCACCAAGCCTGTCGACGATGCAAACCCGAACTTCGAGGACGAGGTCAACAAGCTCCGCGAGGGCGAGGACCTCGAGGACGTGACCAAGGTCAACGACGACGAGGCCGCTGACGTCACCAACAAGGACATCACCGACGAGGGCACCGAGGTCGTCGAGGACGACGAGGCTACCGAGGTTGCTGACAAGGAGAACACCGAGGTCGAGGAGACCATCGAGGAGACCGAGACCGAGGGCGAGACCGCCGAGGACGCTGCTGACCGCGAGCAGCAGGACCTGGACCTCGAGCCGTACTTCACCTCTTCTTCCTGGAAGTCCTCCGGCTTCGCTGGCACCACCGCGCTGCGCATCAAGAACGTTGGCAAGGACCGCTACTACGGCGAGTTCCCGGCTGTCACCTTCCGCGTTGACGTCAAGACCGCTGAGGGCCCGGAGGGCGTCGACCGCCTGATCACCGCCAACAGCCACAAGGGCGCTCACGTCCGCGACCTGGGCTTCGACCGCAAGAAGGGCGTCCGCACCTTCGAGGTCACCCTGGCTAACCCGATCAAGTCCGGCGAGGAGGTTGCAGTTGCTTCCTTCAACTTCGGCGACGGCAACACCTCCGAGGGCCGCATCCACAACTACATCACCGCGACCCAGACCGGCCGTCTCGATGGCGACGAGTCCGACGACAACGACCAGGACGTCGACTCCCGCGAGGCAACCGTCACCGACTTCGGCCGCAAGCTGGACGGCACCTTCTAAGCTGACCGCTTAAGCGGTTCCGCTTCGAAATTTCTTCTCCCGCCCGGGCTCTCCACCACGGAGGCCCGGGCTTCTTGCTGCGCCCACAACGGCGAAGTTATCCACAGGCTGTGGATCCCTCTGTGCATACCCCACATTCCACAGCCTGTGGATAAACCTGTGCACTACTTCCACAACCCGAACAAAGTGGCTGTTCGAACGCTCTTTGCCCTCGCTAATCGACGCCACCCCGCCCCCAGTTCGAGGAATTACACGCCCGTAACTATCCACAATGTGAATAGATCTGTGGAAAACTCCCCATGGGGATAACCGGTGGACAACACGCCGCACTTCTCCACAATCCCCAAGTCAGCTACCCCGCGTACCCCGCGCTCACTGTGCACACTGTGCACACCGCCAGCGCGACCCACGCCGCCACCCACCGCGTACGCACGCTTGGCGACGTCAGTGGCCACGCCATCAGCGCCCCCGCAACCAGCCCGCCGGCGTGCCCCCACACGCTTACGTCCGAGGCGACGAGCGTGTACACCACGTTGCCCGCGAGGAGGATGAGGGCGGGGCGGGGGTCGACGTGGCGTCGATAGGCGATGGCGACGAACACCGCCATGAGGGCGTAGAGCGCGCCCGACGCCCCCGCGGTCGGGGTGAGGAACGCGAACTGGAGCACCGCGGCGGAGGACCCCAGGATCCCCGCCGCGTACGCCACCGCGTAGGGGCCGCTGCCCACGGCGCGCTCGACCTCGGTGCCGATCACGGCGAGCATGAGCATGTTGAGCACGAGGTGCGTGGCGCTTAAGTGCACGAACCCGGCTGTGAGCGCGCGCACGAGCCCCGCGCCCCGCGTCTCCGGCCCCCACAGCACGAGCTCGGCGCCCACCGAATCCCACACCACGCTGTCCAGCGAGCGCGACTGCACCGCCATCACCGCGTACACGAGGGTGCACAGCGCGGTGATGGCCACGCTCACGGGCGCGCCGCGGAAGAACTGCTGGGCAATCTTCTGCATGTCAGGCCTCCAAATACAAAAGTGCCCCCGCTGCACTGAGCGGGGGCAAGGGTCGAAGCGGTCTTACTCGGAGACCTCGACGGACTTGATGACGACGTCCTCGACCGGGCGGTCCATGCGGCCGGTCTGCACGTTCGCCAGCTCGTCGACGACCTTGCGCGAAGCCTCGTCGGTGACCTCGCCGAAGATGGTGTGGCGGTTGTTCAGCCACGGGGTCTCGGCGACGGTGATGAAGAACTGGGAGCCGTTGGTGCCCGGGCCCGCATTCGCCATGGCGAGCAGGTACGGGCGGTCGAAGGTGAGCTCCGGGTGGAACTCGTCGGCGAAGTTGAAGCCCGGGCCGCCGGTGCCGGTGCCGGTCGGGTCGCCACCCTGGATCATGAAGCCGGGGATGATGCGGTGGAAGATCGCACCGTCGTAGAACGGGCCCTCGTTGGAGCCGGAGGCGTTGGCCGCCGAGTACTCCTGGGTGCCCTTGGCCAGGCCGGTGATGATCTCCACGGTCTTCGGCGCGTGGTTGCCAAACAGGTCAATCACGATGTCGCCGTGGTTGGTGTGCAGGGTCATCGTCTGCGTCTTATCAGTCATGGGTCCAAGGATACGCATTTTCGCGCGCGGGTGGCGGAGGGTGGCACACGAAAGCGACCCGGGGTGCGTTCCCACACCACCGGGTCGCGTGTTCGGCGCGGCGCCTACTTCAGGCCAGCGACGACCTCATCGCGCGCGGCGACCAGGTTGCGCAGTGACGGCTCGACCTCGGCGTAGCCGCGGGTCTTCAGGCCGCAGTCCGGGTTGACCCAGAGGCGGTCGGTGGGCACGTGCTGCAGCGCGGCGCGCAGCAGGCCCGCGATCTCCTCCTGCGACGGGACGCGCGGGGAGTGGATGTCCCACACGCCCGGGCCGATTTCGGAGTGGAAGGACTCGTCGAGGTCTTCCAGCAGTTCCATCTTGGAGCGCGCGGCCTCGATGGAGGTGACGTCGGCGTCGAGGGCAGCGACGGCGTCGATGATCTGCCCGAATTCGGAGTAGCAGAGGTGGGTGTGGATCTGGGTTGCAGGCTGCGCCTCCAGGGCGACCAGGCGGAACGCGCGGACGGCCCAGTCGAGGTAGGCGGCGCGCTCGTCGGCGCGCAGCGGGAGGAGCTCGCGCAGCGCGGGCTCGTCGATCTGGATGACCTTGATGCCGGCGTTCTCGAGGTCGCGGACTTCGTCGGCAAGCGCGAGCGCGATCTGGTCGGCGGAGACGGCGAGCGGGACGTCGTCGCGCTTGAAGCTCCAGGCCAGGATGGTCACCGGGCCGGTGAGCATGCCCTTGACCGGCTTGTCGGACAGCGACTGCGCGTACTTCGCCCACTCGACCGTCATCGCGGCGGCGCGGGAGACGTCGCCGACGACGATCGGCGGACGGGTGCAGCGGGAGCCGTAGGACTGGACCCAGCCGTTCTCGGTGACAACGAAGCCGTCGAGCAGCTCGGCGAAGTACTGCACCATGTCGTTGCGCTCGGCCTCGCCGTGGACGAGCACGTCGACGCCGATCTCTTCCTGCAGCTCGATGACGTTTTTGATCTCGGTGCGCAGCGCCTCCTGGTAGGCGGCGTCGTCGAGCTCGCCCGCCTTGTGGTCGGCGCGCGCCTTGCGGATCTCCGGGGTCTGCGGGAACGAGCCGATCGTGGTCGTGGGCAGCGTCTGCAGGCCGAGCGCCTCGCGCTGCGCGGCCTGGCGCGCGGAGAACTCCGGCTGGCGCTGCACGGCTCCCTCGGGGAGCGCCTGCACACGCTTCTCGACGCCCGCGTTGTGGATCTTCTCGCTCTCAGCCCTCGTCCGGACCGCACGATCCGACTGGGCGAACGCCTCCTCGGCGGCCTCGGGGCCGGCGACGAGCGCCTGGATCTCGGCGACCTTCTCGTCGGCAAACGACAGCCAGGTCGCGACGTCCACGGGCAGGTTCTTCTCCGCCTTCAGGGTGTGCGGCACGTGCTGCAGCGAGGTGGACGTGGAGACCGAGACGGCGTCGCGGCCGGCGGCCACGGCCTCGAGGACCTCGGTGCGCTCGCGCAGGTTCGCGGCCCACACGTTGCGGCCGTCGACCAGGCCCGCCACCAGGTGGGTCTCCGCCGGGATCGCCTTGGCCACGCGCTGCGGGTAGTCGGCGTCCTGGTCAAGGGTCCACGGCGCCAGGTCCACGTGCAGCGCCTCCGGGGCGAGCTCCGCCAGGACCGGCAGCGCCTCGCGGGTCGCGCCGTACGGGGTGGTCAGGTACACGGCCGGGCGGTTGTCCGCGCCGAGGAGTGTCGTGTACGCCTCGCGCAGGTGCTGCGCCAGCTCCGCGTCCGGGGTGGACAGGTCGGCGACCAGGGCGGGCTCCGCCAGCTGGACCCACTCGGCACCGGCGTCCTTGAGGGCTGCGAGGACGGTGGCGTAGGCGTCGATAAGCGAGGGCAACAGCGACCACTCGGCCGGCTTGGACAGGGCGATCAGGGTGACGGGGCCGACCAGGAACGGACGGACCGTGTGGCCGGCCTCTTTGGCCTCCTCGAAGATGCGCACGATGCGCTCCGCGGCGGGCGCGATGTCCTGGCCAGCGGCGATCTCCGGGACGAGGTAGTGGTAGTTGGTGTCGAACCACTTGGTCATCTCGAGCGGGACGCGGGTGTCGTTGCCGCGGGCGAGGGCGAACTCCTCGTCCAGGTCGGTGCCGCCCGGGATCAGGCCGACGGTCAGCGCCGTCTCCAGGACCTGGTCGTAGTAGGCCACGTCGGCGGCGATGGCGTAATCCTCGGTGAGCCCGAGGTCGCGCAGGTGGTTGTAGTTGTCAATGCGCAGCGCGTGCGTGGTGGAGCGGAACGTGTCCGCGTCGATGCGGCCCGCCCAGTAGCTCTCCAGCGCGCGCTTCAGCTCGCGGTTCGCGCCGATGCGCGGGTAGCCCTCGATTGTGGCCTTGGGGAACGGTGACGAGGATGACACAGTAGGTCCTTTCAATGGAAACGGGTGGGTCGGGTAATTCGGGTTTATTGGGGTGAGTGGTCTGCCCGCTGCGGGATCCCGATGCGGGACAACAGGTCCTGGGTCACAGCGAGGTTGTTGTGCGTGTACACGTGCAGGCCGCCGGTGCCGGCGTCCAGGATGGTGTTGGCGAGCCGCGCGGACATCTGCATGCCCAGCTCGTACTCCTCCTCCGGCGTCGTGGCCTGCGCGAGCGTACGGGCCACGCGCTCCGGCACCTCGATGCCGGAGAGCTCGCCCATCCGCTGCACACGCTTCAGGCTGGTCATGGGCATAATGCCGGGGATGAGCGGGATGCGGACCCCGGCGAGTCGGGCCACCTCAACAAAGTCGAGGTAGTCCTGCGCGTTGAAAAACAGCTGCGTGATGGCGAAATCCGCGCCCAGCCGCTGCTTGGACAGCAGCACGTCCAGGTCTTCGTCGAAGTTCTTGGACTCCGCGTGCCCCGACGGGTAGCACGCCACCGACAGCGCCAGCTTGCCGGCGGCCAGGCGGAACGCCTCCTCGTCCTCCACGTCCTGGATCAGGTTGAGCAGGTCCGTGGCGTGTTGGAGGTGGTCCGCTGGCATGCCGGTCTCGGGCAGGTCGCCCCGGAGGGCGAGGAAGCCGCGGACGCCGGCGTCGATGAGCGTGCGAATCCACGTGACCAGCTCCTCGCGCGTGCCCGCGGTGCAGGCGAGGTGCGCGATCGGGCGCAGGTTGGTCGTTTCGGCGACGCGCGCGATGAGCGCGGCCGTGCCGGTGAGCCAGTCGCTGCGCCGTGAGCTGGTCACGGAGACGTAGTCGGGGCGGTAGGCCGCGAGGCCGGCGATGAGCTCGTCGAGTTTGCCCTCGTCCGCGCCGTGGCGGGGCGGGATCAGCTCGAAGCTCAACGCGGTGCGCGTGCGCCGCCGCTGCTGCGTGGTGTCCTCGCCGACGCGGTCGATCGGCGCGGAGGCAGACAGCCGCGTCGGTGCAAAAGTGCCGCGCATTGGTTTCCGCCTTTCTCTGTGTTGGGGCCGTTTTTCAACGGTGTCCAAGAATCTAGGGGCCGGTTTTTCGGGGCACAACGAGGGGGCGCATCCGGGCAGGCCACGCGCGTTAAATTCGTGAATATTAATCGCAGAAATGAACAGCTTGGTATGTTTTTGCGTAACGCTTGGTCCGGGCACGCGCGGCGGCGGTTTGGGTAGCCTTGGGGCGAACCGACCTCGACCCCCTACACAGAGGAGCGACAATGAACACGCAAATTTTCCAGGTCCTGCTCACCGGCATCTCCGACACCGTGAAGTACCTGCGCGGGCAGGACGAGAAGAAGAAGCGCGAGCTGTACGATTCGCTTGTTGACACGCTGAAGAACAACAACATCGACTCCCTGCACGACCTTGCGGACAAGGAGCAGCTCGAGGAGCTTTACGACGCCGCCCGTACCCAAGCCGGCGACGTCACCCGCGCCGCCCACAAACGCCTGGACCGCCGCCGCGCCGCCTTCAACGCCGCGCTGCCGGCCCGCGAGGAGCAGCGCAAGGCTTGGAAGGCCGAGGCGAAGCAGCACAAGAAGAAGGCCAAGGGCAACGGCGGCAAGATCGCGGCCGGCATCTTCGGCCTCGCGGCGCTCGCCGGCGCCGGCTGGGCGTGCTGGCAGTTCTGGCTCAAGGACAAGCTTAACGACGCCCCCGAGCCCGCCCCCCAGCCGCGCACCAGCACCGGCGAAGCGAAGCTGGTCTACTCCACCACCACGGAGGACGACCTGCACGCCGAGGAGAGCACCGGCGTGTACTCCCCTGACACCGCCACCGGCGCGCACGCGAAGGACTCCGCCGGCTCGACTGGCTCGACCGTGCTGACCACCAGCCTCGACGGCACCCGCGACCACACCGAGGGCACCGGTGAGGGCCTGTCCACCCTGGACACGCTCGAGGACGACCAGCGCAAGGCCACCCGCGGCACCTCCACCCGCAAGAGCCGCCACTCGCTGCGCGAGGACTAAAGGCGCGGGTCGCCGCGCCTGACCACGTGGACGTCGACGCCGCCAAACAGGCTGAAGCAGCGCACCACGATCTCGGGCGCGGAATCCGGCAGGTCCGCCGGGTCGATCACGCCGGGCGCCAGTTGCATGTCGTGGCCGCCGAAGAGCCCGACCCCGTTGACGCGCACGCGGAAGCCCTCGGGCACGTACACGTCGACACCGCCGAAGACGCCGACCGCATTGATGGTGGTCACCGGCTGCGCCAACTGCGCACCGCGCAGGTCAATGTCTACGCCGCCGAAGACGCCCACCGCCGTGTGCGTGGCCGCGATGGCGTCGCCGCGGACTTTCGACCCGCCGAACACGCCGAGCGAGACGCTCCGACCGCGCTCGACCGCCTGCACCTGTGCGAGCGCAGCCTCAACAGGCGGGGCGAGCTCGGCGCCCGGGATCTGCGCCGGCTCGCGGTGGCCGAAGAGGCGGTTCTGGGGGTCATCGACAAGGTCGGCGATGAGGGCCACGAGGTTGTCGCGAGTCGTGGCCGCCTCGCACTTCGAGGAACGCTCCTCGAACTCGTTCACGTCAATCTGCCCCTGGCCAAGCGCAGCGGACAGGACCTCGGCCGTGCGGTTGCGGTCGTCGTGGTTACACCGAATGCTCATACCTTGATTCTAACGCCCGGCGCCGTCTTCTGCGGCCGTTTTCACAGGCAGGCATGCGTGTTGGCGCCAGGGGCACTGGCGCTAACTCGAAAGCGACGACACGCTACCCTTCATCCGGCGGGTCCGGGGTACGAAACGGCGCCCGCGCGGCGTGATCCGCCCCAGTCGGTGTGACCCGACCCGACGGCGAGACCCACACAATCCGCCCATCCCGACGCTGCGTCCGCCCACGCGACGGCCTACCCGCCTGATAATTGTGATACCGACACAACCACCCCAAATTCCCCACCTCAGTCTCACCCCCATGCTGATGCTCCACCATATGATGCGCATCGCACTGTGACGCCGGCACATCACAATCCTTCCACGTACACGTAAGCGAATCCGCCAACATCATCTCCCGATGCTTCCGATGCGCA